>JALORE010000078.1 GCA_025459125.1 Planctomycetota bacterium
AGAGGCGGTTTAGGGAATAGACCATCGTGGTCTCGGCTTCCCTGCGTCCTGCCCTTCGTCGTACGACCACCTGCAGTATCGGACTAAATGACAGGAGCCGTCATGGGACGAAATCCTGGCCAAGAGCGGCCCATCAGCGGATTCCTGCGGAAATTGGGCTTCTCGGCTGCCGCCGCCGTACCGGAGTTGGTTGTATCGGCTGCGCCTTCCTGGTCCCGGTTTCGACCGCTGGTGCCCGGCTCTTCCAGGGTCCTCCGGGCACGGTGTTCTTGCGCCCGAGAACCCTTCGGACGGGACGGCCGTTCGAGCGCGACGGCTCCCGGGACGCACGAGCCACCCTGGGCCCATGCCCCTGAACCGCCTCTTCTCTTCTTGCCGGTTCTGTGATGCCGTTTTCCCGCCGGGACGTGGAAGGAGTGCGGGCGGGGTTGGCAGCGGGCGGGCTGCGGGTGCGGTTGCCCATGCGGCGGTGGGTCTTTCCGGGCCTGCAGAAGCCCGCACCACGCCAGGAACGGGCGAGGTACTGGCGCCAAAACTCCCATGTTCTTGGTTGGCAACCTTGGCAACCTTCGGCGTATTTGAACTGAAAGCGAGGGTGCCGTCAGGTCGGCACGCACGGGCACAGGAACCGCATGGGCTGAAGCCCATCCTACAGCGAACCCGGGCCGCCAGGGTCAGAATCGTCAAGATCGCCATGTTGTTTTGGTTGGCGATCTTGGCGATCTTGGCGTTTTTGCGCCAAAAACGAGGGTGGCGTGAGGGACCTTGGCGATCTTCCAGGAACCTTGGCGATGTTCGGAAATTGAGCCCAAAACGGGGGTGCCGCCAGGTTGTCATCTACGGGAGCAGGAACTACACCCTCTCAGACCGCCATATCTCAAAAGTTGGCGCTCTGGCGCTCTGACGGCGCCGCCGCAGTCAGAGGCTCCAGATGCTCATGTTTCTGAAGGAACCGCATGGGCTAAACGCCCATCCTACAGCGGACCAAGGGCGGCCAGGGCCAAGATCGCCAAACTCGTTGAAGATCGCCATATACAAAAGGTTGGCGATCTTGGCGATCTTCGCGTTTTTGAGCTGAAAGCGAGGGTGCCGACGGGAACCTTGGCGATCTTCAAGGAACCTTGGCGATCTTTGGAAATTGAGCCCAAACGGGGGTGCCGCCAGGTTGTCATCTACGGGAGCAGGAACCGCATGGGCTGAAGCCCATCCTACACGCTCTCAGACCGCCATATCTCAGAAGTTGGCGCTCTGGCGCTCTGACGGCGCCGCCGCACTCAGAGGCTCCCGATGCTCATGTTCTCGAAGGAACCGCATGGGCTCCAAGCCCTCCTACGGCGGACCGGGGCCGCCAGGGTCAAGATCGTCAAAGATCGTCATGTTGTTTTGGTTGACGATCTTGACGATCTTCGCGTTTTTGAGCCGAAAACGAGGGTGCCCTCGGGAACCGCTTGACGATCTTTGGTTTTTGAGCCCAAAACGAGGGTACTGTCAGGAACCGCTTGACGATCTTCGGAAATTGAGCCAAAAACGAGGGTGCCGACAGGAACCGCATGGGCTAAAGCCCATCCTACAGCGAACCTGGGCCACCAGGGTCAAGACCGCCAAGGTTGCCATGTTTCTTGGTTGGCAACCTTGGCAACCTTCGGCGTTTTAGGGCTGAAAACGGGGGTAGCGGTGCCGGCGGCGCGTCCCGTCAGAGCTGGGCTGGGTCGAGGACTACGTGTTTGATGGTCTGGCGGCGGTGGGTGTAGGTGGTGTGGACCCGGCCGTCGGCAGTCTGGATTATGGCGGGGTAGGAGTACTCGCCGGGCTGGTTCTCCAGGGTGAGCACGACCTGCCAGTCGCGGCCGTCGCGGGAGATGGCGAGGTTCAGGGGCGTGCGACCTTTCGGGGTGTTGTTGAAGACCAGCAGTTGGCGGCCGTCGCGGAGCGTGACGGCGTCGAGGCCGGAATTGGGGTTGGGCAGGGACAGGAGCGTCATCTCGCCCCAGGTCCGGCCGCCGTCCGGGGACCAGCTCTGGGCGATGAAGCCCTTGCCCCGGGTCCGGCAGAGCATCTGGAGCTTGCCGTCGGGATAGGTCAGGATGGTCGGCTGGATGACGCCGAGGGTCGTCGGGTCGTTCAGCGGGCCGACGACTTCCCAGGTCTTGAAATCTCGCGTGACCTCGACGTGTACCTGCCAACCGGCGTGCTCGCTGCTGGAGGGGCAGAGGATGCGGCCGTCATCGAGTTGGACGGGCTTGTTCTTGATCGGCCCCATGACCGTGGGGGCAAGCCGGCGGTGGTTCTTCCAGGTTTTGCCGTCGTCTTCGGAGACCAGCATCTCGCCCCACCAGCCGTCGGGGGTCGGCCCGACCTTGTAGCAGAGCACCAAGGGCCCCTGCCGGGGCTGAAAGAGCACGGGGTTCCAGCAAGGGAAGCGTTTTTGGGGCGACATGACGCCGTTGGCGACCTCGACCGGCTTGGTCCAGTGTCCCTCCTCCCAGCGGGACAGCCAGATGCCGACATCGGCGGCCCCCTCCTCCTTGCCGCCGAACCAGGCGGCCACCAGTCCACCTTGGGTCGTCTGGGCGATGGTCGAGGCGTGGCAACTCGGCGTCGGCCGGTTGTCCAAGGGATAGATCAATTCCGCCTGCACGACGGCGGCCTGGTCGTTCCCCGCCACGGCTGCTGCCCCACAACTCAGGGCCAGAATGAGGCTCGCCAGCGTTCGATGTCGTCTCATGGGGTGTACTCCTTGCTTTCATCACAGGTCCATGCGATGGCCCCACGCCAAGGGCCGGCTGTGCGTATGGTACTACCCCAGAGTCCCGGCGTAAAGCGATGTCCGTCCCGAGGTCAGGGCCAACGCAGAGTCAGCCGGTGTCCCGGGTGGCATCGTCAAGGGGGCCCAGGCGCAGCTTGGCGATGGCGGTCTTCCCCTACGCAGGACCATCGCCAAGGCCTTCGGCCGTGACGATGCCACTCAGGTAGAGTCATTCGCGGGGCTTTGCGATCGCCCTGGTCCCGAGGTCGGTAGGCCCGGTCGTCGCGGCACCGGATTCGTCCGCCCAAAAACAGAGGGGATGCTCCTCGGACAAGGAACATCCCCTTGGATACTCACGGACTCGGTGTCGCCCGGAGGTTACAGACTCCGGCGCCGCCGCAGGTAACTCACCAGCGTGACCCCGAGGCCGCCCAGGAGGATCGCACCGGGCGCGGGAACCGGTGGAACGGACCCACCCCAGTGCAGATGATCGAGTTCAAAGTACCGCTGGATCGGGTTGCCCTGCCCGTCCACCACGATGAAACGAGCCTGCGTGATCCCCAGGGCTGAGGTCGCGCCGAGGAAGCCTTCGACGAAGTGAGCAGTCCCATTGCCCGACTCCAGCAACGGCGAGCTGCTGGTGCCGCCGCCGACTTCGGTAACCTGCAGGATCATACTCTCGGAGCTGCCGACGTTGTTGTCATACAGCCACGCGCCGACGCCCGTGACCGGCTGGTCGAAGGTGAAGACGAAGTCGCTGTGGATGGCCCCGGCCTGATCGCGGTTCAAGAGAGCATTGGCGAAGACGGTGCCGTAGACGGAGCCGTTGGCCGCCCCGCCCCAACTGCCCGCGAAGAACCGCGGATTACCGGACTCTCCGCCCAGACCGCCCAGGGTGGTCGTGATCGTCACCTGCGGATCCGAGATGCTCATCAGGGACCAGCCCGGGGTGAAGGCATCGAAGTCCATTTCGTTGAAGCTGCCGACCGCCGTCTGCCAAGCCAGATCGTTGGTTGCGGCAGAAACCGGGTAGGTATTGGGACCTACGTAGAACGCCGGCGTCGCCCAGGCCGTCGACGCTGCTCCCACAACGAACAGGAAAACTGCGATGCTTCTCATGACACACACCCCCATCGTCTCTGAACATGGCAGTACCCTCTTTCGAGGGGCAAACCACCCACACAGAGATGACACCCATTTTCGCCATTCTACCCATTCTACCACTTCGTGTCAAGGAGAATCCGCAGGCTGCGACTGTAGAGTAGTTCAAAACGCCGTTCCCGGCCCGAGGGTGCCGGTTGCTTGTGCTGCGGCTTGTCTTGCGGTATCCTCGATAATGACCAACCAAACAGGGTCCAATGCGCTTGCAGAAGTGATGAAGACCGGCAAACCACAATCTCGGCATCCGCAAAGAGAAGGCGAAGAGGATGGATCAGGCTCCGGGCCAGAGGCCTCCGGATGGGTATTCGACATCCGGAAGTACTCCATTCACGATGGGCCGGGGATTCGCACCACCGTCTTCCTGAAGGGTTGTCCGCTGCGGTGCCGATGGTGCCATAATCCGGAGAGCTGGCACGCCCTCCCGGAGCCCGGTTTTCGGCCCAGCCGATGCGTCCGATGCGGCCGATGTGTGGAAATCTGCCCCGAAAAAGCCGTTTTGCGGTCAGAAACGGGAGTGATGACCGATTCTCAACGGTGTGTTCGCTGCGGCGTGTGCGTCACCGGCTGCCCGGGCGGGGCTCGGGAGATTATCGGTCGGCGCAGGACTGTCGCCGATTGTCTGGCGGAGGTGCGGAAGGACGTGATCTTTTACGACCAGTCGGGCGGCGGCGTCACCTTCTCCGGCGGTGAGCCGCTGATGCAACCGGAGTTCCTGTCGGCGCTGCTGGAAGCGTGCCGGGCTGAGGGCATCCGCACGGCCGTGGATACGACGTGTCATGCCGGCCGCCAGATCGTACAACGCCTCGCTCCGGCGGCGGATTTGTTCCTCTGTGACATCAAGCAGTTTGTGCAGGCGTTGCGGACCATCCGCCGGGTCGATATCCTGCCCTACAACCGCGGCGGTCTGGAGAAGGCCGTCCGCCTGGCAAGCGCGGTCAACCTGATGGAGGCCGAGGTCCCGAGCCTGGATGCCATGGCTGAGATTGCCGAGATCCTTCAGGGCTATGGATTCGAAGTGAGGATCGGCGGATAAGGGTACGAAGGGCACGGATCATGAACGAGCGTGTAGCGAAGCTGCGGCGGCAAAGCGTGGAAGCCAGGCCGAGCATTTCTTCCGAGCGAGCGGAGCTGATGACCGCGTTCTACCAGGGCGACACCCCCTGGCGGGAATCGGTGCCGGTCTGTCGCGCCCTGGCCCTGCAGTACTTGATGGAGCACAAGACCATCTGTATCAACGCAGGCGAGTTGATCGTCGGCGAGAAAGGTACGGCACCGAAGGCGACGCCCACCTACCCGGAGTTGTGCTGCCACAGTCTGCAAGACCTCCAGATTCTCAACGACCGCGAGAAGACACCGTTTGCCGCTGATGATCATGTCCGGCGCATCTACGGGGACCAGATCATCCCCTTCTGGACCGGCAAGACCATGCGGGAGAAGATCTTCCAGGCCATGGAGCCGGCCTGGCTCGACGCTTATGAAGCCGGCCTGTTCACCGAGTTTATGGAGCAGCGCTCGCCCGGCCATACGGTCCTCGACAACAAGATTCATCGCAAGGGCATGCTCGATTTCCAGCAGGACATCCAACGCAGCCTGGATAGCCTGGACTACCTCAACGACCCGCAGGCCCTGAGCAAGCGGGAGGAACTCCGCGCCATGCAGATCTGTGCGGACGCTATCGTCCGTTTCGCCGCGCGTCACGCGGAGAAAGCCCGGGAGCTGGCGGCGCGGGAAATCGATCCCCAGCGCCGGGCCGAGCTGGAGCGGATCGCTGACGTCTGCACGCATGTCCCTGCCCACGCGCCGCGGGACTTCTGGGAGGCGCTGCAATCCTACTGGTTCGTCCACCTGGGCGTCACGACCGAGATGAACCCGTGGGACTCGTTCTGCCCCGGCCGGCTGGACCAGCATCTGTACCCCTTCTATAAACAGGGCCTGGAGACGAGAACGCTGACACGGGAGCAGGCGCAGGAGCTGCTCCAGTGTTTCTGGATCAAGTTCAACAACCAGCCGGCGCCGCCCAAGGTGGGTGTCACCGCCGCCGAGAGCGGGACGTACACCGACTTTGCCCAGATCAATAACGGCGGCCTCCGGGAGGACGGCTCCGACGGCGTCAACGAGGTGACCTATCTCATTCTCGACGTGATCGAGGAAATGCGGCTCGTGCAGCCCAGCTCGTCCATCCAGGTCAGCAAGAAGAACCCCGACCGCTTCATCAAGCGGGCGGCGCGGATCATCCGCACCGGCTTCGGTCAACCGTCGGTCTTCAACACGGACCTGATCGTCCAGGAATTGATCCGTATGGGCAAGTCCGTCGCCGACGCCCGCAACGGCGGCTCCAGCGGGTGCGTCGAGGTTGGCGCTTTCGGCAAAGAGGCCTACATTCTCACCGGTTACTTCAGCCTGCCCAAGGTGCTGGAACTGACCCTCAACAACGGCGTGGACCCCCGGACCGGCAAGCGCCTCGGCCTCGAGACCGGCGACCCCGAGCAGTTCGGCAGTTTCGAGCAACTCTTCGAGGCCTACCGCCGACAGCTCAACTACCTGATCGACGTCAAGATGCGCGGCAACAACATCATCGAGCGTCTCTACGCAACGTACATGCCCGCGCCGTTCCTGTCGATCCTGATCGACGACTGCATCACGCGCGGCCGGGACTATCACGACGGCGGCCCCCGCTATAACACCAACTATATCCAGGGCGTCGGCCTGGGCACCATCACGGATGCCTTGACCGCCATCAAGTACCACGTCTTTGACCACAAGACGGTCTCGATGGGTCAATTGCTCGCGGCCCTGCGGGCCAACTTCGAGGGCCACGAGCCACTCCGCCAGACGCTCTGGCAAAGGACCCCCAAGTACGGCAACGACGACGACTACGCGGACGACATCATGCGGTCGGTCTTCGAGGCCTACTTCCAGGCGGTGGACAACCGGCCCAACACCAAGGGCGGCCGCTACCGCATCAATCTCCTGCCGACCACGGTCCACGTCTACTTCGGCTCCGTCATGGGGGCCACGCCCGACGGCCGCCAGGCGGGCCGGCCGCTGTCCGAGGGGATTTCCCCGGTCCAGGGGGCGGACCGGCAGGGTCCGACCGCGGTGCTCAAGTCCGCGGCCAAGATGGACCACAGCCGCACCGGCGGGACCCTGCTGAACATGAAGTTCAACCCCCAGGTCCTGGAAGGCGAAACCGGCTTGGACAACCTCAAGGATCTCATCCGTGCGTACTTCCGCCTGGATGGTCACCATATCCAGTTCAACGTGGTGGATGCCGAGACCCTGCGCCAGGCCCAGGCCAAGCCCGAGGAATACCAGAACCTGATCGTCCGCGTCGCCGGCTACAGCGACTATTTCGTGGACTTGAGCAAAGACCTCCAGAACGAAATCATCGCCCGCACGGAGCAGAAGGCGTTCTGAGGGCCCGCAGGAAGGAAGCGTTGAACGAAGTAACGATCTATACGGATGGGGCGGCGGAGCCGAATCCGGGGCCGGGCGGCTATGGGGTCGTGCTGATTTGTGGGCCGCATCGCAAGGAGCTCCGGGGCGGGTTCGCCCGGACGACGAACAACCGCATGGAGATCCTGGCGGCGATCAAGGGCCTGGAGGCACTCAAGACACCCTGCCAGGTGCGGCTGCACAGCGACTCGCAGTATCTCGTGAGCGCGATGACCCTGGGGTGGGCCCGCCGGTGGCAGGCCCACGGCTGGAAGCGCAACCGACACGACAAGGCAGTCAATCCCGATCTGTGGGAACGGCTATTGGCGTTGTGTGAGCGGCACGAGGTGCAGTTCATCTGGGTCAAAGGCCACGCCGGCCATCGGGAGAACGAGCGCTGTGACGAGCTCGCCGGACAGGCGAGCCGACAAGCCGATCTCCCACCCGACGAAGGCTACGATCCCAAGCACTCGTACGAATGATCGTCTGTGCAGGACAGGAAGACTGGGCTTACGGTTCCGCGGGAGCATCCTTGGAGAGGAATTGGGCGAGCTTCGGGATGGACCGGCAGGCCAAGTCGAAGAAGTGCTCGTCTTTCTCGATGCCGATGCTCTGGTACCCAAGTGCCTCCGCCGCGGCGAGCGTCGAGCCCGCCCCGGCGAAGGGGTCCAGAATAACCCCTTTGCCCAACGGCAGGACGGCACGCACGAGCTGCCGCAGGAAGGCCTGGGGCTTGAGGCTGGGATGCGGTGCCAGGTCACGCTCCTTCTTTCGTGTGGGGCCGGAAGCAATGACATCTCCAAACGGCTGGTCGCGTGCCGGCCGGCGAAATCCCCCCGTGCCCCATTTCCTCAGGTTGTCTTGGACCCGGCCTTCCATCGGTTTGCGATACACGAGCCACGGCTCCCACATTGAGCGTGGCATGACGCTGACCTCGGGGAATTCATCCTGCGCCGCCTTGGGCCGGTCGCCGCCGCGCAGGGTCATGGTCAGGCGGATGATCTCCCCTCGGCGTTCGAGTCCGGCGTCCGCCAGGGCTCCGGAAACGAGATATGACAGCAGCGGGTTGGACGCGACAACCAAATGAGCCCCGGGAACCAGCTTCGGGAACACCAAGCGTGCCCAATCAGTGAAGAACGTCTTGAGACTGGCAAGCTGCTCCCGCGTCAACGTGGTGAACCGCGGCAACGGGGATCGCCGATGGCCGTCAAACGAGGGTGGAATCCGCCACACTCCGCCTTGGCCGTTGCGAAGCTTGGCCTGTTGTTCCGCCGTGTATTCGTGCAATCCATAGGGTGGGTCCGTAACCACCGCATGAAGGGTGCGGTCCTCCTGTCGCGCGATCCAATCAAAGCCGTCCGCGTGGTAGAGAACTGCCTTGCCAATGTGAACAGGCGCTCGCCATCGCTCCATACATCACCTGAGGAGTAGCATCTCGAATATGTCCCGGCACACATCTGATCCATTGTCTGCTCATCGGGGGCAAGCATAGATGTTCGGGCATCCTCTGCCAAGCAACCGCCAAAGAAAAGAATAATGTCCAGGATCCCGGAGCAGTGTTCCATGCTATAATCCCCGGCGCTGAATACCACGATTTCGGGATGATGGGCAAGAGGTTTGGTATGCGGAAATCTCTGTTGATGCCGTGGGCCGCGTTACTGTTGGCCCTGTGTTTTGGGTGTGCGGCGCAGCCCAGGGAGGACGAGTTTCGTTCGTTCCTCGAGGCGCACGTGGCTCAGGTCGAGCCGTTGGCGGCGCGGGCGAATCTGGTGTATTGGGAGGCGGCCACGACGGGCAAGCCCGAGAAGTTCGCGGAGCTCAAGGAATTGCAGTTGCAGATTCGCCGGATCTACAGCGATGCGAACGACTTCGCGCGGATCAAGGCGCTCGACAAGTCGCGGAGCGTCCATGAGCCCCGGCTGGCCCGGCAGTTGGACAAGCTCTACGGTGCCTATCTCCAGAACCAGATCGAGCCTGCCCTGTTGGCGCAGATTGTCGAGTTGGACACGAACATCCAGCAGGGCTACAACAACTACCGCCCGACGCTCGGCGACCGCCCGGTCACGATGAGCGACATCTACACGATCCTGACCACGGAGAAGGACTCCGCCAGGCGGCAGGCGGCCTGGCAGGCCAGCAAGCAGGTCGGCAACATCATCAGCCACGATCTGCTCGCGCTGGTGCGTCTCCGCAACCAGGCCGCCCAGAAACTCGGTTTCGACCACTATCACACGATGGCGATCATCGTCGGCGAGCAGAACCCGATGGACCTGGAGGTCATCTTCGAAGAGCTGGAATGGCTGACGCGGGAGCCCTTTGCCCGCCTCAAGCGGGATCTCGACGAGAAGCTGGCCAAGAGCTATGGGATCGAGCCGAAGGACCTGATGCCCTGGCACTATCACGACCCGTTCTTCCAGCGGACGCCGCTCGTGTATGAATTGGACCTGGACCAGTATTACACGGGAAAGGACATCGAGAGGCTGGCCTGGGAGTATTACACCGGCATCGGCCTGCGCGTGGACGATATCCTGGCGCGCAGCGATCTGCACGACCGGGCGGGCAAATACCCCCACGCGTTCAGCCATGACGTGGATCGTAAAGGCGATGTCCGTGTCCTGGCCAACCTGCAGGATACCGAACGATGGATGGAGACCCTCCTGCACGAGCTGGGTCACGCGCTGTACGACAAGTATCACGACCCGAACGAGCCCTGGCTGCTGCGCGAGCCGGCGCATCCGTTCACGACCGAGGCCGTGGCCATGTTCTTCGGCCGGCTCAGCCGCAATGCCACCTGGATGCGGACCATGCTGGGGCTGCCCGCAGATGAGACGGCCAAGATCAAGCAGGTCAGCGGCCGGTACCTGCAATTTCAGCAGATTCTCTTCGTTCGCTGGGCGCTGGTCATGTACCACTTTGAGAAGGCCCTGTATGCCAATCCCAAGCAGGACTTGAACAGCCTTTGGTGGGACCTGGTGGAGAAGTACCAACTCCTGCGGCGTCCGCCGGGCCCACCCGACGCCGGGTGGGCCTCCAAACTGCATTTCACGACCGCACCGTGCTACTACCACAACTACATGCTGGGCGAGTTGCTCGCCTCGCAGTTGCACGATCACCTCGTTCACAACGTGCTGAAGCTTGAATCGGACGAGGATCTCAGCTATGTTAGCGACGAACGCGTGGGCCGGTACCTGCGTGAGAAGGTGTTCGGTCCCGGCGCCCGGGAGCGCTGGCAGAAGATGATCGTCTCGGCCACCGGCGAGCCCCTGACGCCGAAGTACTTCGTTCAGCAGTTCCTCCGATAAGAGTGCGTGTGAGTTGATGAGCTATCTCCTTGCGATTCTGACCTATCTCCTCGTCCTCACGGGCATCGGCATCTACAAATCCCGACAGGTGCAGACCGCCGCGGACTTTTCCGTCGCGGGACGCTCGCTGTCGCCCTGGATTCTGGTTTGCACGATGCTGGCGGCGTGGATTGGGACCGGCTCGATCGTCGGCAACGCGGGCAAGACCTATGAGAGCGGCCTGGCCGCCCTGATTCTGCCCATCGGCAGTGTTCTCGGGATGATCCTGCTGACCCGCGTCGCCCCGCGGGCTCGCAGTTACGACGTCTATTCCGTCCCGGAGATCATCGGCTCCCGGTACGGGCAGGTAGCCCGGGTGCTGGCCGTGTTGGCCCTGGTGATCGCGTACCTGGTCATCGTGAGCTATCAATTCAACGCCCTGGGGGCCGTTCTGAACGCCATCCTGACGGACAGGGCCGGGAACCCCATAATCTCCGAAGCGACGGGGACTGTGATCGCTGCCGGCTTCATCATCACCTATACTATCCTCGCCGGACTCCTGAGCGTCGCCTACACCGACGTCGTCACCGGGATCATTATCACGGCCACGCTGCTCATCTCCCTGCCGGTATTGTGGGGCCAAGCGGGCGGCTGGGCCGGCATGCAAGGTCATTTCGCTGCCCTGAGCAAGGCTTCCCACATGAAGGCTTGGGGCGTCTTCACTCCGGCCGAGATTGTCAACTTCACGCTGCCGACCTTTCTGCTGATCATGGGCGACGCCAACCAGTACCAGCGGTTTTTCGCCAGCAAGAGCGCCAAGGGCGCCAAAAGTGCGGTGACCTTCATGATCTTCGCGGTGCTGCTGATCGAGAGCCTGATCATCCTGGAGGCGTGGATCGCTTCCAGCCTGATCCCCGACGCGGCCGCAGGCAAGTATGTCTTGATCTACGCGGCCAAGGACCTGCTGCCACTCGCTCTGGGTCTGTTCTTCATGATCACCATTGTGGGTATCATCATCTCCACGGCGGATTCCTTCCTCCTGATCCCGGCCACCTCCCTCATCCGCGACATTTACCTGAATTACATCAACCCGAAGGCCCCTGAGAAACGGACTGTGTTTCTCAGCCGCCTGCTGGTCCTGGTGCTCGGGATTATCGCGTACCTGGTTTCGCTGTCCTTCGCCCAGTCGACCACGATCTTCCACCGGGCCTTGTACGCGTACACGATCTACGGAGCCGCGATCACGCCCTGCCTGGTCGCCGCTCTCTTCTGGAAGCGTGCGACGCCGGCCGGGGCCATCCTCTCCATCGCCGGTGGAACGGTGACAGCCTTGATCTGGTCCGAGCTGCAATCTCGGAAGTTTTTGCCGTCGGGCCTCACCGACTTCGATGCCGTACTGCCGGCGCTGGCGGCGTCGGTGTCCCTGCTGGTGATCGGCAGTCTGCTCACGCCCAGGAGCGAGTCCCGGCTGCCCTCGTTTGTCCCGCGCTGAGGCCCAAAGAACATGTTTCCCAAAGAGATCTACATCCAAAGGAGAGACCAACTCAAGGACCGGGTCCGCTCCGGTCTCATCTTCCTGCCGGGCAACACCGAGTCGCCGATGAACTACGCGGCCAACGCGTACCCGTTCCGGCAGGACAGCACCTTCCTGTACTACTTCGGACTGGACCAGCCGGGCCTGGCTGCGGTGATCGATGCGGAGGAGGGGACCGAGTGCCTCTTTGGCGACGATCCGAGCCTGGACGATATCGTGTGGACCGGTCCCCTGCCGCTGCTGCAGGACCGAGGCCGGGAGGTCGGTGTCGCCCGGACCGCGCCGCGTGGCGAAATGGAGAAGACCCTGCGCGAGGCCGCCCGAAAGGGAAGGATGATTCACTGCCTGCCGCCGTATCGGCCGGAACACCGAGTGCCGAGTGCGGACCCGCAGAGCTGTAGCCGTCCCTCGCCCGATCTGATCCGTGCCGTCGCGGCGCAGAGGTCCGTCAAGTCACCCGAGGAAATCGAGCAGATCGAAATCGCCCTGGACATCACCGGCCGGATGCAGGTGGCCGCGATGAAGATGGCGAAGCCCGGCATCTTGGAGTACGAGGCGGTCGGGACGATGGAAGGAATCATGGTCTCCAGCGGCGTGCGGCCGGCCTTTGGACCCATCTTCTCCGCCCACGGCGAGATCATGCACAACCCCTCCTCCGGCAATCGGCTGAGAGGGGGCGACATTGTCATCAACGACTCCGGCGCCGAGTCACCGTTCCACTACGCCAGCGATATCACGCGCACCATCCCGATCGGAGGCAGGTTTTCGGCGCGGCAGAGAGAGATCTATGCGATCGTACTTAACGCCCAGGAGAAAGCCATCGTCGCCGCGGCGCCGGGTGTCGAATGGCGCGAGGTCCATCGGCTTGCCGCCGTCGTCTTGATGGAGGGGCTCAGAAGCCTCGGCTTGGTCACAGGCGACCCGCAGGAGGCGGTCGCGGCCAGCGCCCATACGCTGTTCTTCCCCACCGGCGTCGGTCACATGATGGGGCTCGATGTACACGATATGGAGTCGCTGGGCGAAGACTATGTCGGCTACACCGACACGATCCGGCGGAACCCCGAGTTCGGCTGGCGGTACCTGCGTCTGGCCAAGCTCGTCGAGCCCGGCTATGTGATCACGGTCGAGCCGGGCATTTATTTCATCCCGGCCCTGATCGACCGTTGGAGGGCCGACGGCAAGCACCGTCAGTTCATCGACTACGACAAGGTCGAGGCCTACCGCCACTTCGGCGGCATCCGGATCGAGGATGATATCCTGATCACGAAGGACGGCTGCCGCGTTCTGGGCCCGCGCATTCCCAAGACCATTCCCGAGGTCGAGGCACTCGCATCAGCATAGGTCCTGCCGGTTCGTCTCTCAGGCGCCCTGCCCGACGAACTTGTCTAGGGCCTTGACATAGTCGCCCAGGGCGCGCACGCCCACCAGACGCTGGACTTCCTTGCCCTTATCGAAGATGAGCACCGCCGGGATTCCCTGGATGCCGTAACGGGAAGCCAAGGACGAGAGACTGTCCACGTTGACCTTGGCCACAGTGGCCTTGCCCTGGTACTGTTGGGCCAGCTTCTCAATGGTCGGCGCCAGCATGCGGCACGGGCCGCACCAATCCGCATAGAAATCCACCAGGACTGGCTGATCGGCTTTCAGGACCACCCGCTCGAATGCATCGGCGCTGCCAATGTGCAGGGGACCGGCCGGCCGGCTGTCGGCAACGGGCGCCTCCGTCCCTGCGGGAGCTGAAGACGCGGCCGGTCGCGCGACCGATCGTGATGAGCCGGCCGAGAACGCGAAGAGGCCGCCGATCATGGCGCCAATCATCCCGCCGCGCCACGGGTTGGCCGTGAGCGGACAGGTGCCGGTGGTGCACTTACCAAAGTAGCCCAGCAACGCTCCCAAACTGCCGCCCAGGAACAGCCCAACAATCAACTGAAGAAACACTGCCTTCTGCATTTTCATTCTCCACGTGCAACTACATGACTGCGTCCAATAATTCCAGAGCCCGTTTGATCTGCCCCACGTTTTCCTGATCGAGACGGCCGCACATGCGGCTCTCACACGCTTCCATCTCCTCAATAATCCGCTGTCTCGTCTGGCGGCCCCTCGGGGTCAGAGAAATCGCGACGGCCCGCCGATCCTGCGCATGGGTGGCGGCTTCCGCGTAGCCGTCGTTCACCAGCCGGTCCAAAACCCGGCTACCCCGTGACGGCGACAAGGCCATCCGCTCGGCGAATTCGCAGCCGGAGATCTGTGCCTCATCCCGCAGAACGATCAGCGCGTTGAACTCCGCCTGACAGAGGCCCAACTCCTGCTGAATCTGCTCCTCATTTCTCTGGCACTTGCGCTTGACCGCGAGAATCAACTCGAAGAACTGCCCACTCATGAGCTCACCTGTCGTCTATTCACTTGTTTGCCAGTAGCATCATTTGTTATTAGCAATTATACGAATTTGGTTCCTCCGGGTTGCAGAAATTCGCAGTTTGCCACGCTTTTCTCCGGCCGGAGATTGTGCTTTGTGCCGTAAGTAACGCCTGAAACACGCGTTATGGGAAAAAAGGAAATCAGGACCGGGTCGGCAATCGGGCGATCTTGCCCAAGGCTGAGAGGGAGAAGACCAAGGGATAAAGCTCCTCGAAGTACCAGAGCCGGGCGAAGTACAGGCCGATCGGCGAGGCGGGCAGGAATTGACCATGGTCTGTGTTCGCTATGAGCCATTCAGTTCCGCGCTGTGCGGCCTCGATCACAGATTGCGGACTGCGGATTGATGGTTGACACGAGGCGGACGCCAAGGCATCGACGGCCAAGGCTGTCTCCTCAATGGAGGAGGCTGCCGAGACAGAGCCCCCCCAGCCGGCATCGCTGTTCTGTGCCTCCAGAAGCCACTGAGCCGCACGGTTGTGCATTGCAGTGAGTGCTTCCGTGCTGAATCCGCCATCCGCAGAGCGCAGTTCGCAATTGGACAGATGTGTCAGCGCCCGGCTGGTCCCGTACACCGGGTTCTCCTGCCCTGGGGCGTGCTGATTGCCGAACCACAGAGGTATCCAGGAACCATCCGCTCGCTGAACGTCTTGCAGGTACCGCATGGCGCAGCGAATCGCACTCTGTGTCCGACCTCGGAGAGCCGGCGGCAGTGCATCCAGCCACACGCCCATCGCACCGACAGCGTGGGCTGTAATATCGGGTGAACTCTTGTCAAATGGCAGCTTGGTCCAGCCCCGGCAGAAGGTCGGGATGCCGCCGTCGCGGTTCTGCAGACCCAGGAGCCAGCCAACACCCGCAGAGGCGGCGGCGACGATTGCGGACCGACTCTCGGGCAATGACAGGTCGCGCAGGGCAAGCAATGCTCCGGCCGTGTCGTCGGCATCGGGCACGGCCCCGGGCAGATTCGACCAGGCCCAACCTCCCGGCTCGGCGTGTGTATACGGATGGATGTCCTGATGTTGGCAAGACAGAAGCCAATCCGTCAGCGAGCCGCGGATGGCCCCAATCCCCTCCAATTCGCAGTGCGCCAGAGCATTGATCGACAGCGTTGTCACCCACGTGGCAAGGTTTGTGTCGATGGGCCAGCTTCCGTCGTCGCGGATCGAAGCGATCAGGAACTCGACACCTCTCGAGACGACTTCATGCTCCCTGTACCCGCTGGCAGCAAGACTCATCACGACGAATGAGGTCAACGGCGCCGCTTCCAGAAACCCGCCGTTGTGCGGCTGCAACTCCGCCAGAACCGTGAGGCTTCGCGCGCGTGACAGATGCCGGACGAGCCGGGCGGCCGGATTGCCGGGTTTGCGGTGCGCATAGTGAGCCTGGCCCATGGCGATCAACGCGGGAAGCGCGTAGCTGACGACCGGCAGGCGCAGCCACTTGTAGAGCCGATGCGGCAAGAGCGCCAATTCGAACGGCAGCGGCCGGACAAGACGCCATGCCGGGGCCCCCGCTCCCAATCGACCCGCCAGCGCACACATCGTCAGTATCGGTACAGAGAAGGTGCGGTCCCGGCCATACTGCCGCTCCACCGCTTTTGCCAACGCCTCGGGCTCCAGATTCCCGACCTTGCCGCACAACCAGGATTCCGTTTTCCGCTCCGCGTGGCGACAAGCCAGCAGGTCTTCCGCGACGGCCAACGCGGAATAACAGAGCATCGTGGTGCTCAGGTTACTGGGGCTTTGGACTGTGTCGCCCCAACCGCCGTCGGGATTCTGGTTACGACAGAGCCATTGCAGGCCGCGTTCGATCAAGGCCGCGTGCTTACGGCGGTCCACCGTGGCCAAGGCAAAGACCGCGGTGGCGGTGGACAGGGCGCTGCTGGAGAGACGTCCCTCCCAGTGGCCCCCGGGTCCCCTGGCCGCCAGCAATCGCTCCCGCAGAGTCGCAATTGTCGCCTGGAGGCAGTCTGGATCAAGGTGCGAGGTCATGCGACCAGATCCCCTAGCGAGAGAAGACCGTAGTACGTGTATTCACAATCGACCACTTCATCACCCCCGTGGCCGCGGAACCCGCCCTGCGAATTCCAAAGACTATCGAGGTAGTCCAGGTGCCGGTCTCGCCCTTCGTGGGGCAACGCGCCTACGAGCGAGAGCGTGTGCAGGGCCGTGGCGGTGGAGAGTAGATCCGGGACGGCCAGGTCCGTTGCCATGGGAATCGCCGTGAACCCGCCCGATGGGCACGCGCGATTCCCGAGCCAGCGGAGCGCCGACTCCGGAACGGGGCGGTGCAAATAGTGGAAGACACAGAGGGCTGCCGCAGTCGCCGGCGTCGCGCTGACCGCCATGGTCGGTTCATTCGCATAGCCGCCGTCCGGCATCTGGAGCGAACGCACGGACTCCGCCACTGCCTCCGTGTCCGGCAAAGCCAAGCCCAAGTCCTGGTATGCCCCCAGGGCAAGAAAGCCTCCGTAGGCACTGCCGCGGGATGCGCCCGGAGTGGCATTGAAACCGCCATCGTGCGACCGGTATTCCCTCAGGAGTCCGGCCATACTCTCCCGGATCGGCCCTGTCAGCCCGCCGGCACGGTCCGTTAGATTGGCTCGGCACCGGATCAGGCTGCTCAGGTGCACGAAGTCGAGGGACTCGCCTGCTCCGAAGCGGCTCAGGTAAGCGTCGATTCGCTCGCACGGGACCTCCACCCCCAACGCCAATGACGCCTCCAGCCCAAAGACGGTGTAGTAGAGATCGCTGCGCCCATCCCGTCCCTGAAAGCCGCCCTCGGGAGCAAGCTGCCGGCGCAGAAAGCTGCGGACCGCCTCCTCGGAATCGCCCAAGGCATCCCGCGCCCGGCTCACGGAACGACACATGTCCCGTCGGATGGTCATCCCGGCTGTTCCTCCTCGCGCGGTCTGTCCGCCTCCAGCCGCGCCAGGGCCCCGGCCTCCCCGGTGGCCTCCTCAGCCGGTTCGCCGCCCGCGGCTTCCAGGGCGACGATGACCTGCCGCGTCTCGTGCCGCAGGGCCGGCAGGTGCCACCCGAACACCGCCGCACCGGCCATGCAGACGATCCCGCCGATCGCCACCGTCGTCGGCGCACCGAGGTAGTGCGCCAGGTTGCCCGCCAGCAGCGAGCCGAACGGGGCCATCCCCATGAACATCATCGAGTACACCGCCATCACCCGGCCGCGCAACGCATCCGGCACCAGGGATTGAATGAGCGTATTGGAGGACGCCATCTCGACCATGACGAAGAACCCCACCGGCAACAGCAGCGCCGCGGAGAGCCAGAACGACCGCGAGAGCGAAAACAGGATCAGACTCACGCCAAATCCCAGGGCCGAGAAGGCAACCCAATGTCCGAGGCCGTGGAGACTTTTCTTCATCGCCAGTGCCAAAGCCCCCGCCAGGGCGCCGGAACCGACTGCACTCAGTAGCAGTCCGAGTCCACGCGGGCCGCCGTGCAGGATCCGGTCGGCGAAGATCGGCATGAGGACCGCGTAGGGCATCCCGACCAGGCTGACCAGGCCCAGCATCAGAAGCAGCGTCCGGACCGGCCGGGTCTGCCGGACGTAGCGAAAGCCTTCGATGATCGCGGCCGTAGGCGCCCCGGGAACCGGGACAGGCGTCCGCGCCGTCACCTCCATCCGCAGCAGTCCCGCGATTACCGCCAGGTAGCTGACCCCGTTGAGGAGAAAACACCAGCCTTCGCCGGCCGTTTCGACGACCAGACCCGCGATGGCCGGCCCGATCATCCGGGCGCCGTTGAGCATCGAGGAATTCAGGGCAATGGCGTTGATGAGGTCCTTGCGACCCACGAGGTCCACGACAAACGCCTGCCGGGTCGGGATATCGAACGCGTTGACGACCCCCAGGAGCGCCGCCAGGATGAAGATATGCCATACCTGTACCCAGCCAGACAACGTCAGGCCGGCCAGGATCAGGGCCAGGCACATGGCCGTCGTCTGCGTGGCCACCACGATGCCGCGGCGATCAAACCGGTCCGCGACGGAGCCACCCACCGGCGCCAGCAGCAGGACGGGAATCTGACTCGAAAAACCGACCAATCCCAGCAGCGCCGCTGAGCCGGTCAGCCGGTAGACGAGCCACGACTGCGCCACGGTCTGCATCCACGTGCCGATCAACGAGATGAACTGCCCCCCGAAGAAGAGCTGATAGTTCCTGTGCCGCAGAGCCCGCAATACCGTCGGCAATCTCGATGGTCGGGCGAGCGATTCGTCGCTCGGCGTCGCTTCGTCACTGCCTGCGGTCCGGCGCATGTCCCGCCCCAGGGTCATTGCAGCAACCCATTACGTCGAAGTCATTGAAGATCTTGCCGATCACCCGGCGCAGCAGACCCTTGAGGCTGGCGTTCTTCAGGGCGATCAGGCTCCCGATGGCCTGGGACTTGTAAGCCTCCAACAGCCGCCAAGCCGCGGCCTCGACGTCCGGTGAGAAGGCTGCAGGCTGCAGGCCGCAGGCTGGAAGTCTTCCTCCGGCCTCCCGCCGCTCGCCTCCCGCCTCCGCCGCCTTCTCCTGCGCCAAGGCCAGGAGAATAGAGGGCCGCGCGCCATCGAAGAGTTCCTCCCGACGCGGCGCGCGCAGATCGTCCAAGTCGTCGCGGATCTGGTAGGCGATACCGAGCGACTCGCTGTAGCGCCGCAACGCCTCGTGAACCTGCTCATCGCACCCGGCCAGGATCGCGCCGAGGCGGAGCGCCACCTCGAACGCCGGAGCCGTCTTCATCCGAAAGATGTCCAGGACTTCCTGCACGGCCAGGGCCCCCGGCGTGCGCATCCAGGCCAGCTCGCGGCCCTGGCCCAGGCAGAGGCTGCGATGCCCCTGGGCCGCAACGCTCAGCAGTTTCACCTTTTGGGTCTCCGGCCCCTTCACCTCCGTCAGAAGCCGGTACCCCTCGCCCAGCAGAAGATCGCCCACGTTCAGCGCGATGGGGACGCCGTGCTCCGCGTGCAGTGTCTGGGCATCGTAGCGCGTGACATCACCATCCTCGATATCGTCGTGGATCAGCGACGCCTTGTGGAAACACTCCACGGCCACCGCGACCCGTTGCAGATCTTCGTCACTCACCCGCGCTGTCTCGCCACAGAAGGCCTCATACGTGCAGGCTGCCAGGAAGGGCCGCCAGCGTTTGCCAGCCTTGGCCATCCATTCCAGCGCCACTTGCTCCGTCCGCCCCGTGTAGTCCAGCCGCCCCCGGCTGGGTTCCGATCTCGCCCCCAAAGCGGAATCATTCGAGGCCCGATCACCCCCGAGGGCAGGGACGCCGCATAAGAGGGAGGCGAGTGCGTCGGGCGAGAACCAGCGATCCACTTTCCGATGCAGCGCATCCAGATCGAACCGGCCGGTCCGATCCTCGGCCGTCTGGTAGATCGCTTCCCAGAGCCAGTCCAAATCGACACTCGTATGGGCGCAACCGTCGCGCAACAGCGGAATGGCCATGCCGGGGACCGCGCCCGCTTCCATGTACGGGAACACCTTCTCCAGCACCGACAGGCAGCTCGCGCCCACCACGCCTTCGATCCGGCCCGTCTCGATCAGCGACATGACGACCGGCGAGCCCTCCGCGATCAGCACGGCATAACCCAGTTGCTCGGCCTGAGTCTTCAAGTCGTCGATCACGCACCGCCCACAGTGCTCACACAACAGACCGATTTCGTCGAACTGGGCCGGGCATTCCTTGGCGCTGCGCAGACACTTGGGCAGGAGGAGCAGACGCTTCTCATAGGGGATGGCTGCCACCGTTTCCCGCCAGGCTTCATTGTTGACCAGTACCGCGGCGAAGTCGAAGTACCTGCGGTCCATGCCCGTCTCGTCGAGCACGGCGTTCGTATGCACTCGCAGTTCCTCCATGGTCAGAGGAGGGACCGGTCCTTCCCGTTCGACGTAGGCGCGGATCGCATCGAGCAGTGTGTCACGAGCCTGCTTGCTCTGCGGGACATTGTCTTGCGGCGGTCGCATGGAGCGGGCCGTCGCGGCACGGTTATCGGACATACGCCTGCTTCTCCTCACTCACGGCACAGCACCCTCCCCCTCCGGGGCGGTCCTTCCCCACTCGGGGGCAGTCGCGCCACAGGCTTCGGAAACACCCAGTTGACGTTCCAGACGCCGGAACGCCCCGCGCCACGTCATGATTTCTCCTCGTCCCATGATCTGCATGACCACGCGTTTGAGCCACGGGACACCGCCGGCCCGCTGGTTGTCCCACAGTAGTCGCGGCACCATCCTGAAGTTGATCTCGTAACACGTTCGGTACAGTTCCAGGTGCTCCGGCGTCATGCTGGCGAGCGTAAACCGCCGGCCCGCCGCGACGTCCTCATCGGTCAGAGGCTCGTAGAACACCGGGAAAACCACCGCCTGCTTCTGGCGCAGGTCCTTGACCAGCTCCAACGTGGCCGCCACATCCGCCGGCGTCTCCCCCGGCAGGCCCAGGATAATGCTGAAGACAGGGAAGAACCCACAGCGGTTCATGCGCTCCGCCGTCGCGCGGATCATCTCGCCCCAATCCTGGGGATCGAAAGGCGCGATCTTGCCCGGGCTGTTCGCCGCGACCAGCCGGCCGTTGGCGCTTTCGGCGCCCATATTCACCCATAGATAGTCACTGCGCCGCTCCCACGTCAAGAGCCGCCTGATCTCGCGCAACTGCTCTTCCGTCAATTGCAGAACCGAGGTGATGTTCGCGTGGTCGATCTGCATGAAGGAGAGCCCCTTGATCTCTCTCATCCGCGTGAGCAGACCATGAAGCCTCTCGAAGTCGGGGCGCGTGCCACTGGCCCCATACCGGAAGAAATCTTCGCTGCCGCTGACGACCGCTTTGCGGCCGCCGGCGACGTTGGTCTGGAGATCCGCGAGAATCGTCTCTTCGTCCAGGTGCACCATCTTGCGGCGGGCCATGGCGCAGAACTTGCAGCCCCGTCCGCAGCCGCGGGACAATTCGAGAATCCCCAAGAGCGAGGGCCCCAGGATCGGCTGGATGCGCGCAGCCCCGGTGTCCGGCTCGATGACCGGACCGGCGTGCTCGCGTCCATTCAACAAATCCGTGAACAGTTCCGGTCCCGAAGCCTCGAAGTAGCCCTGGAAGAGCAGATCGATGTCCACGTCGGGCCAGGGCGGGTTGCCAGTTGGGTGCGGACTGCGATCTGCCAACTGAGAACCGGGAACTGTAAACTGCCAGGCGCCCGCCCCGCCGACCAGGATCTTGAAGCCGTACTTGCGTTTGAGCGCGGTAAGCTGCTGGAGCGTCTGCCGGGTCCAGTGCTTCGAATACAGCTCGCCCGGCCAGAAGCTCGCGGTGGTCGTGTTGCTCATGCCCATGCCCAGCGGGTCGCTGGAGCTGAACGCCACGATCCGTGTCCATGGACCGATCAGGTGCCTCAACCGATCGGGCGTCGTGCAGACGACATCCCCCTCCCCCAGGGCCGTGTACTTCCGCAAGGCCGCCTCGATCCGGCGCAAACCCAACGGGGCCGCCCGAGCCACGCCGTAACCGTCGGTGGGCATCGGCGGCGACAGGAACCGGCGCATCAGCACTTCGGGCACGTGCGTCGTCTGCATCGTGGCGAACATGCCCTCGAACAGGATGCGGTAGTCGGCGCTGAGGGTCCGATCGGCCACGAGGAGAACAGCGGGTCGAAGGCGTGAGTTACTCATGGCGCTTCTGGTCCTTCTCTCCCGCCTGTGGATGCGAGTCCGACGGTGGCTTGGGGCCTTTCTCGCTCATGATTCGTTGGACTTCCGCCGGGGAAAGGGAGGCCAGAACGTCGTCCGGAATGCCTAACTCCCGCCGCAAACCTTCCAGCGTGGGGCACGAACGTGTGGAAGACGCCTCCCGGGGTTCTGTCGAGAAGCGTTTTCGTCCCGCGCCGTGCCGGCGAATCTGGTCCAAGATATCGCCCGTAGCACGGGTATCCTGCCCGTGACCGGAACTCATGGGCGGGACGCCCGTGCCACGTTCGTCGCCGTTGATCGGTGCGTCCGCATACTTGGGGAAGATGATCGCCTCCTGTGGGCACATTCGGGCACAGGCAGGGCAATTGGTCTTGCAACCTGAGGGGTTACGCACCTGGACCTGACCCTCGGCAGACAACTGATAGACGCCAAACAGGCAAAAGTTCAGACACTGCTTGCAGTTCTTGCACCGGTCGTAGTCGATCACCGGGAACCAGGGAACCCAGCCGGATGGATGATTGATGATTGATGATTGATGATTGGCGGAGGCGCAAGATGCCGATTCTTCTTCAAGCATCGATAATCCATCATCCTTCATCAATTGCTGGCGGATTTCTTCCGGCGGTTGCGTTCTCATGTTGAGGACTCGGACCTTCCCCTGGGGCAGCGAGACGCCGGCGGCATGGAACAGCCATCGGACCGCCCGGGGAAAACAGGCCACCACGGCCAGCGACGGGGCGTTCGCCCAACTCTGCAAACGCGGATCGCGGCCGGCCGCCAGGCCGCACAGATCGTCCACGACCTCGACCAGGGGTCGGTTCCCCAAGTGCGACATATCGCACTTGGGAGCCCTTCCCAAACGCGATGCATCGTGTTTGGGGTCCCCATCCGGCCCCAGAGGTGACAAGAAAGCGAGAATCCGTTCCCGCACAGCGCGTGGAATCACCTCATAGTGAGCGCACTTGCAGAA
This sequence comes from Planctomycetota bacterium, assembly GCA_025459125.1. Taxonomy (GTDB): domain Bacteria; phylum Planctomycetota; class Phycisphaerae; order Sedimentisphaerales; family Anaerobacaceae; genus PLanc-01. Next base: position 23,230 of record JALORE010000078.1, read on the forward strand.
CAGAATGTGCGGCCGCTGTACGATTCTACCTGTCATCATGATACCATCCCAGGCCCATCTGTCCGATCGCAACAGGCGATTATACCAGATGCTCCGGCGGATTGTTCGATAATTGCATGCTTGAGCATCGGACTGGGTTATCGGCCAGCGCTGTCCGTCGCGTCGAACGCCCGAGCCCCAGGCCTCTCAGCCTTTGACCTCGTAGGCCAGGAGGACATCGCCGTGACGGAGGTAGAGCCGGCCATTGGCAATCGTGGGATGAGCCCAGTGCTCGTTCGTCCCTGCGGAAACGGTGAATTGGCCCACCGGCGTGAAGGCCGCCGGATCGGGCTTCACCAGGTACATCGTCCCGTTCTGTGCATAGACATACAGCATGCCGTCGGCGGCGGTCACCACCCCCATCCCCACGGCCGGGGCATTCCACATGACCTTGCCTGTCTTCCACTCCAGGCAGACCAGGCCTCTGTTCCCGCTCTGAGCGGTACCGTAGATGCAGCCGTCGAGCAGGACGGTGCCCTGCATCTGGCAGTCAAGCGTCTTGTCTGTCCACTGCGGGGCAGCGCCCTGGGTCAGGGACAGCATTGCGCCGCCGGTCCCCATCCCCGCCGAAATATAGGTCATTCCCTCACGGTAGAGCGGCGGATTGGGCTGCACGCCGGCCCGGTGCGGAAAATCATGCTGCCAGACGACCTGACCCGTGCCGGCGTCGACGGCGACCACACCCTGCGCCAGCATCGTCAGGACCAGCCGCCGGCCGTTGTGATCGATCAGCCGGGCCGAACAGCACCCCGTGGGCTGGCTGAGACCCTTGGTCTGCCAGAGAACCTCGCCCGTACCCCGATCCAGGGCGACCAGGGACGCATCGGCGCCTCCCGGTGTGCAGATCGCCTTTTGGCCATCTACCAGCACCGATTCGGCGAAACCGAATTGGGCCTGCTTGGCCCGGAAACGTTCCGGCAGATCGATCGTCCGAAGGGCCTGGCCCTTCAGGGCGTCGAAGGTGACCAGCTTGCCGAAACCCGTCACGAGAAAGACTTGGTCGCCATCCACCGTCGGTGTGCCGCGCGTACCGGCCACGGCCGGACCGCGTTTCTCCAGCTCCGGTCCGTAGGGCGTCTTCCACTTCGGCGAACCGTCCAGCGCGAACGCGAAAAGACACCCCTGCTTCTGATCATCCATTCCCGTCACGTAGATGGTGCCCCGGACCACGGTGGCCGAGGAATACCCCTGGCCCAGCCCCTGGGCCGTCCAAGCCAGCTTCGGCCCACCGGCAGGCCAGGTCCTCAGCAACCCGGTGTCGGAGAACACGCCATCGCCGGCCGGCCCGCGAAAGCGTGGGCAGTCCGCGCTCTGCACCACGGCCGCCAAGCCGGTCAGAACTACGAACACCGAAACAACTGTCGTCCTATTCATGGTTTGTCTCCTTTTCCCCTGATTGTACCATGCTGAATCAGAAGCGGAATACGCGCGGCGGATTGCCGCTGAAATCCGCAATGGTCGCTGTAACGGCGTCCAGGCAGAAGATCTCGAAGGCAGGGTTATCCGGCGTCTGGTAGATCGACTTGACGAGGGGACTGGCTTCCTGGATTCTGGCCTTGAGCCCGAGATCCTCCGAGAAGAGGACTCTGCCGCTCAAACGCAGCCACGAGAAGTCCGCACCGGACGCACAGAACTCGACATAGGGACGCTTCTGAAGCTCCTGGAACACAGGCTTCTGGTTGGAGGTGCAGAAGTACAGCTTCCCCCCTTCCTCCCGCATGAATTGGAATGGCCGAACCTTGGGCTTGTCGTCCAAACCAATCGTGGCCAGATACTGGATCTGGCTCTTGACCAAGAAATCGGCGACGACGTTCACAGGACTCGACGAGTTCGACATGGGGTGCTCCCTTCCGAAGTCAATCATTTGGTTCGCCTACGAACTATCGGCACAAAAGAACTACGCGCTCAGGTTCTTCTCGATCTGGTCCAATTGCTTGACCAGGCGCTCGCGGTCGTTCGCGCTCATGTCGCCATAGAGTCTGCTTCGCAGTCCCCGGGAAATCGCCTCGAAGTCCTTCCGGAGCCCGCGCCCCCGGGCGGTCAGTTCCACATACGTGACCCGAGCGTCCGTTTCGCAGGGGAACTTGCGCAGATAGCCGTGCTTCTCGAGGGTGCTGACCGTCACGGTCACCGTCGATTTGACCCGGCGCACACTCTCGACCACCGCCTTGATCGGAACGGGTCCGCTTTGTTGCAGGAGAAAAGCCAGCACCGGCCCGTGGGCCGGGACAATCCCCTTGATCCGCCGATCGCGCAATTCCCTTTCCACCAGGGCATTGGCCTTCTCTCGAATCCTGGCGATCTGCCCGGCGATGCCCTCAACGTCTGCCATAATCGATCCCGAAGAGTACTCTTGTCACAGGTACCGCCACTATAGTTCGTGCCCGAACCATTGTCCAGCAAGTATTCTTCGTGGCATTCTTACGCCCCGTCGAGCATCCGTGACATGCTGCAGCGCGACCAAGGGAAAGGCCCGACTCCGGGGGGACATCTCAAGGCTATTTGATGTTATAGCAGAAAAGGATATCCTGGTCGCGGAGGTACAGTCTGCCGTTGGCAATGACCGGGTGGGTCCAAGCCGGCTGCTTGGTACGGTCGGGCTGCTCGAAGCGGCCGCGCTCCACGTATTGCTTCGCATTCGGCTCAATCAGGAGCATGGTGCCCTTCTCGCTGCGATAGTAGAGTCGGCCATCTGCCAGAGCCAGCGAGCCTTTCGGCGCACCGCTGTCGCGCCCGTCCCACAGGACGTTGCCGGTTTGGAAGTCGAGACACACGAGAGAACCACCCTCATTGCCGCCGTTGGCGCCATACAGGCAGCCGTCGACGACGATCATGCCGCCGTGGTGGTTTTGCATTTTCTTGGCGAAATAGACTTCCTCGGCCTTGACCGCGCCGCCGGCATCTTGGCTCAGCTTCACCAGCCCACCGCCCGCATTATAAGCGGAGGCGGCGAACACCAGAGCCTCCTGGGAGAGCGGCGTGGAACAGATAATGCCGTTGCGATTGGCGGCCCGATCATACCGCCAGAGGAGCTTGCCGTCCGACGCCGCGACGCCGACGAGCGCCTTCTGCGTGAATTGCACGTACTGGCGCTGGCCGCCGAAATCGAGGGCGATGGCCGAGGTGTAGGCCGCTTTGGGACCGTCGGGCATCTGGCTCTTCCAGATCGTCTTGCCGGTCAGTTTGTCGAGGGCGACCAGCGTCGCAGCGGCGCCGCCGGGGGTGTAGAAGACCTTGTCCCCATCCACGAGGGGGGATTCCCGGTAACTCCAGGGTGGTACGATCCCGCCAAAATCGGCCGTCAGGCTCTGTTGCCAAACGATCTTGCCGTCCTGGACCTGCAAGCAGGCCACGGCACCGCCCATGCCCTCGACATAGAGCCGTTGGCCATCGACCGTCGGCGTGCACCCCGGCCCCTCCTTCCCTTGCGGCCACCCTGGCTGCTTGAAAGCCGGTCCCAGGCGCGCCACCCAGAGCTCCCTGCCGTCCGTCTCCGACAGAGCCCAAACAACCTCCTCGTCGCCCCGATGGCTCATACCGAAGATCCGGCCGGCGGCAATCGAGGGACCGCTGTAACCGCCGCCGAGTCCCGTGATCTTCCAGGCGAGCGCCGGACCCTCTTTCGGCCATTCCTTGAGGAGGCCGGTATCCGCAGACTTGCCGTCCCGGTTCGGTCCATTCCATTGCGGCCAGTCCGCGGCCGAAGCGAGCGTGGTGAACAGGCAGCAGCAGACCGCAAGGGCCAACGCCGACCCGCGACAGGATCGATCTGACGACGTTCTCATAAGACTCCTCTACGTTCCAGTTCCTGATTTTTGACAGTCTTATACTGCGCGCGGCGGCATCATGTACAGCGTCACCGCGAAGAC
>JALORE010000337.1 GCA_025459125.1 Planctomycetota bacterium
TGCGCGAGTCCGCAGCGGAGCGGCGAGCTATTGATCGGGTGCGACGTGGGCGGGTTCTACCGCTCGATCGATGACGGGGCGAGCTATACCATCACCAATACCGGGCTGCAGGACTACTACGTGCAGTGCATCGTGCCCGATCCGGTGCATCCGGATATCATCTACCTGGGGTGCCAGAGCGGCGTGTACAAGTCCGTCGACCGCGGCAAGAGTTGGCAGTGGCTGCGGCAGGGATTCCCGGCGAAGAATCAGTACGATTGGTCGGCACCGATCGGGGCACTGGCGATCGATCCGCGGAATCCGGCGGTGCTCTATGCCGGTATCGGCCGGCCCCGGCAGCAGCAGTTCGGCAAGGGAGCGGTCTACAAGACCGTGGACAGCGGCGGCTACTGGCAGCAGGTCAACGCGGCGGGGAGTCTGCCCGCCGATGCGCTCGTGACGGATCTCGTGATCGATCCGCGTGACAGCCGGCGACTCTTCCTGGCGTGCCAGTACGGCGTGTTTCGCAGCGACAACGGCGGCGTCGGCTGGGTCCCGACGATTGCCGGGTTGCCCCATTCGCACGTCCGGCGGATCGCCCTGTGCCCGGCGCAGCCCGACACCCTCTACCTGACGCTGCGGGCGGAGCCGAACCGCCAGCCCTGGCAGGGTGGCGTCTACCGCTCCACCGACGGCGGGCTCTCCTGGACCGCACGCACGCAGGGGCTCAAGCAGCAGGTGGGCAAGGCCGGCCAGGCGGGCCCCATGACCGCCAACTACGAGGCCCTGGCCGTGCATCCCGACAATCCCGACGTGGTCTACGTCGGCGGCAATGCCTGGGTCAATGCGACCCTCTACAAGACCACCGACGGCGGCCGGGTGTGGATCGAGGTCGTGCGCACCGGCATGGGCGGCAACACGGAAGCGGGCTGGATCACCTTCACCGGTCCGGCAGTCGAGTGCCTCAGCCTGTCGCCGTTCGATCCCGACACCCTCTACTTCGGCACCTCCATGCGGGCGTTCAAGACCGCCGACGGCGGCGGCTCCTGGCAACAGATCTACACGCGGATGCGGGAGGACGGCCGTTATCAGGGGAGCGGGCTGGAGACGACCTGCCTTTTCGAGGTCGTCGTCCATCCGCGTGACTCGCAGCGTCTGTATCTCTGCTACTGGGATATCGGCCTGCTGATCTCCGAAGACGGCGGCCAGTCCTTCCGCCGGAGGGTCCAGGGTATTACGCCCTCGGAGATGCAGACGGAGTGCTTCACGGTCGCCTTCGATCCGGACGATCCTGAACACTGCTGGGGCAGCTTCGGCAGCTCCAGTGTGGGCGTCATCGCCGAGTCCTACGACGGCGGCGCCGGGTGGGACATGATCGGTACGGCGTCGGCAGGTCTGCCGAGCGTGCCCCATCGGACGCTCCGTGTGGACGCCGCCCGGCGGCTGGTGACTCTGGCCGATGGCAAGGGGGTCTACGTCAGCGAAGACGGCGGAAACACCTGGCAGCCGCGCAACAGCGGCCTGGCCCACTTGGGCGTGCGCGACCTCGTTGCTGACCCCGGCGTGCCGGGTCTGTGGTACTGTGCGCTGGGCGATGATGGGACGAATCCCGGCGCCGTGTATCGCACCGAGGACGCGGGGCGCACTTGGCGGCGGGCCAGCCGCGACCTGTCGGTGGCGGACGTGAAGCGGCTGACGCTGGCTCCCAGCGATCCCCAGCGTCTTTATCTGGCGGCCCGCGACCGCTACCTGGGCGGGCGCACCTACTATGGCGGCGTCTATCGCAGCGACAACGGCGGCACCAGTTGGCGACACATTCTCACGGACAATTTCGTGCAGGGTCTGGCGGTGGACCCGCGGAACGCCAATGTCGTCTACGCCGGACTGACCGATCACCCGTACCACGACGAGTCGACCGGGGACGGTGTCCGCGTGACGCGTGACGGCGGGACGACCTGGACGGTGCCGGGCGACCCGACGTGCCGGCACGTGAACTGCATCGCCGTGGACCCGCAGGACCCCGACCGGGTCTATCTCGGCACCGGCGGCAACGGCGTCTTCGTGGGGCGCGTATCCGGCAATGGTCTGCCGTGAGTTGCTCGTGGCCGTGCTCAGGGGCGGGCACGAGCCCTGAGAGCCGGGCTTTTTCCGTTGCATGTCGTGACAACTTCTGTCATAATGCCTTTGTCTACTTGGAAAGGAGAAAGGCATGAAAAGGCTCACGTTCTTGTGGCTGGTTGTCACGCTGACCCTGCAGGCCCAGGCGGCCGTTTCGGACCCGAAAAGCGCGTGGGAATTCAATGGCCCGGATCACAAGCGGGCCACGCTCGGCGCGCCACTGCAGCTCGTCGGCACGATCAAAGAGGTCCCGGGCATCTACGCCGGGGACGGCGCCATCCAGATTGGCGAGGGCAGCTACTTCATCTGCACGCACGGGGTCGCTCCCAACGGCGGCGGTACCAAGGTGAACGAATGGACCCTGCTGATCGACTTCAGCTATCCGCCCAGCAGCCGGTCCGATCCGCCGAGCGGCTACAACGACCTGTTCCAGACCAATCCGACCAACGCCGATGACGCCGATTGGACCATCAATTCCGCCGGCGCAATCGGCATCGGCGCCGTGGGCTACTCCAGCACGCGGAGCTACACCACCAACGGTGACACCTGGTATCGCCTGGTCCTGGTCGTCGACAACGGCACGCGGCAGGATCTTTACATGGATGGCGTCGAGATCTTCAAGGGCAACCAGCAGGGCGTCGACGGGCGCTTCAGCCTGGCTGCGACGATCCTGCTGTTCTGTGCCGGGAACAACCAGGATCGCGACGATGCACCGATCAATGTTTCCTCGGTCGCCTTCTGGGACAAGCCCCTCAGCGCCGATGAGATCGCGACTCTGGGCCGGGCCGGGAACAAGTTCTTCAGCCGCAAGCTTGCCTGGAACCCGATCCCGGCGGACGGCGCCAAGGATGTCCCGCGGGATGCGGTGCTGCAATGGACGGCCGGCGAGTATTCGGGTGTGCACGATGTGTACTTCGGCACCACGGCCGCCGGCGTGGACAACGCGACGCGGGCGAACCCCAGCGGTGTCCTGGCCAGCCAGGGGCAGGCCGATACGACGTTCGATCCGGCCGGCTCCTTCGCCTACGGGCAGACCTATTACTGGCGGGTCGATGAGGTCAACCAGTCCGCCGACGGCACCGTCTTCAAGGGCCAGGTCTGGTCCTTCACAGCCGAGCCCTACGGCTATCCGGCCAAGCCGGTCAGTGCCACGGCCTCCAGCTACCAGATGAACATGGGCCCCGAGAAGACCATCGACGGCTCCGGCCTGGACAAGGCGGACCAGCACGGCACCGACGGCAATACGATGTGGCTGAGCACCGGCGCCGGGCCCAATTGGATCCAATACCAGTTCGACAAGGTCTACAAGCTCCACGATCTGAAGGTGTGGAACTCGAACCAGCCGATTGAAACCTACCTGGGCTTCGGCGCCAGGAAGGTGACGGTCGAGTACGCGGTGGACGGTGTCGCATGGACGGCCGTGCCGGACGTGCCGGAATTCGCCCGGGCGCCGGGTCTGCCGAGCTGCACCGCGAACACCACCGTCAAGCTGGGCGCCGTCGAAGCCAAATTCGTCAAGCTGACGATCACCGGTACCTGGGGCGGCATGCCCGTCGCGGGGCTCAGCGAGGTGCGGTTCTCCTCTGTGCCGGTCCAGGCCTGGTCCCCGCAGCCGGCGAACGGTGCGGCCGGTGTTCCGGTCGATACGACGCTGGCCTGGCGGCCGGGCCGCGAGGCGGGCTCGCACCGGGTCTTCCTCGGCACCGACCAGGCGGCAGTGGCCGCCGGCACGGCGCCCGCCCAGACTGTGACCGATCACGGGTTCACGCCCGGCGCTCTCGATTTTGGCACGACGTACTACTGGAAGGTCAATGAGGTCAATACGGTCACCTATCCGGGCGACGTCTGGAGCTTCACCACGGCCCAGTACGCCGTCATCGACGACTTCGAAAGCTACACCGATGACGAAGGCGGCCGGATTTACGAGACCTGGATCGACGGCTGGACCAACGGCACCGGCTCGGTGGTCGGCTACCTGCAGGCCCCGTTTGCCGAGCGGACCATCATTCACGGCGGCAAACAGGCGATGCCGATGGAGTACAACAACATCAAGACGCCGTACTACTCCGAGGCCGCGCGGACCTTCGATACGCCCCAGGATTGGACGGGCAGCGGCGCCGATACCTTCTCGCTGTTCTACCGGGGCCGCGCTGCGGCGTTCGCGGACAAGGGCAACAACGCCTTCCGCGTCAGTGCCAGCGGCAGCGACATCTGGAACACCGCCGACCAGTTCCGCTTCGTCTGCAAGTCCCTCAACGGCAACGGCTCGATTACGGCCCGCGTGGACAGCCTGGTCCGCAGCAATGCATGGGCCAAAGCGGGTGTCATGATCCGTGAGACCATCGATGCCGGCTCCAAGCACGCCGCGGTGGTTATGAGCCCGGACAACGGCGTATCCTTCCCGTACCGCAGCACCACCGGCGGCTCGAGTGTCCAGAACAACACGACCGGGCTCAAGGCCCCATACTGGGTGCGGCTCACGCGGACCGGCAACGTCTTCAAGGCCGAGCAATCCGCGAACGGCCAGACTTGGACGGCGGTGGGTACCGATCAGACCATCACGATGGCGACCGGTGTCTACCTCGGCCTGTGCCTCACGAGCCATGATGTGGCTCTGTACAGCACCGCGGAGTTCTCGAACGTCGCAACCACCGGCACGGTCACGGGCGCCTGGCAGACGCTTGCCATCGGCATGGCGATGACGAGCAACGATCCGGCGCCGCTGTACGTGACCGTCGCGGACAAGGCCGGCAAGTCCAAGACGGTGGTCCACACCGATCCGGCGGCGACCACCGCGTCCGCCTGGACCGAGTGGCGGATTCCGCTGAGCGATCTGAGCAAGGCGGGTGTCAACCTGGGCGCGGTCAAGAAGATCGCGATCGGCGTCGGCGATCCGGCCAGTCCGAAACCGGGCAGCGCGGGCATGCTGTACCTCGACGACCTCGGCTTCGGCCATCCGACGCCATAATTTGGGATGAGCGCGGCGCGATTCCCCCGGTCGCATGGTGACACCAGCAGCGGGGCGGTGGTCTCACGGCCAACGCCCCGCTCTTTCTTTGCACGCCGCCGGGTGGCAGCCGCATGCTGTACTCCGTAGGGCGCGTCCTGAGCATCATCTTCGTCGCGACACGGTGCTCTGTGGTTGAACATGCGTCTGCCCTTTCACGGGAAGTCCCTCCGTTGACAAAAGTGGGGTTCGGATCGTAGCATAAGGGGACACTCATCAACGTGTCGTCGAGCCGAATCATGGTGGGAGTGACGATGGAAATGCGCCAAGGCTTCACGCTGATCGAACTGCTCGTGGTCATCTCCGTTATCGCCTTGCTGATGGCCATGCTGATTCCCGCGCTGAACCTGGCCCGGGAGCAGGCCAGCGGGTCGGCGTGCCTGGGGAATGAGAAGAGCCTGATCCTGGCCTGGGTTATGTACGCGGACGGCAATGACGCCAAAATGGCCGGCGGCTATCCCTACGTTCGCGACATCCACAATTCCGGCTCGGCCTATCCTGACCGGCTCCAGTGGCTGTGCCCCCCGCTGGCGCCGAACGGGACGATCTATCCCGCCGCCACGAGCAACTCGGCCGCGTACCTGCAGGCCTGCACGAGCACCCCGCCGACCTGGGACCATATCGAGCGCGGCATTCGGGCCGGCGTCTTGTTTCCCTATCTGAACACGGTCAAGGTCTATCATTGCCCGGGCGACCGGCGCTGGGCGGGCCAGACGCCGCCTCTGAACGTGTATCAGTCGTACTCGGTCAGCGATCCCATGAACGGCAAGTTCGAGAGCAACCAGTACGCCTATCGCAAGATCTCCGATATCAAGAGCCCCGGCAGCAAGTATGTTTTCATCGAGGAGGCGGCCCGCAACGCGTCGTTCAATATCGGCTCCTGGTGGTTCGGCTTCAAAGGCAGTTCCGGCCGGATCGAGGACTCCGCGTTCCTCGATCCGGTGGCCCTGTGGCACAGCAATAAGAACACCTTCGCCTTCGCCGACGGCCACGCCGAGATTCACAAATGGCGCCACCCGGCCACGATCGAGGCCCTTCAGCAATACCTGGACGGCGCGCCCTTCGCCCTGAACGCCGCCTCCGGCCGGCCGGAGGCGTTCGCCGGCAACAATGAGGATGTCATGTGGCTGGCCCAGGGCTACTACTGAGAGTCTTCTGACGCGCTGGCGAGCTGGTGGGCAGTTCGTGTCTCATGCCACCCCCGCGGAGGCGGAGGGGCAATTACGCCGAGGCCTTGCGGGTTGGAAACCTTCTCCGAGTTCACGGGAATGACAGGGAGGGCACTAGCAGCCGCTGTCATGCTGGGGGCTCCCTCTTCGTAGGGCGTGCGTCCCCGCACGACGTTTTCGACACGTTTGTCACCTCCGAAAGGCGAGCGGGGACGCTCGCCCTGCGAAGAGCGCCTGGCGGTGTCACCAGAGGTGCTGCTGGTCGACGCTGTCTTCCTGAGGCTTCTTCTTGCCGGCGGGCTTCATGGTCTCGACGATGTCGAAGGCGCCCTGGGGACGGGCTGCCCGGGGACACTGGCCGGTCCAGCAGTACAGACAGAGCTTCTGCCGGGGCAGGCCGATCGCGCTGACCATGTCCTCGACGGTCTGGTAGCGCAGCGTCGTGACGCCCAGGTCCTTGGCGATCCAGCTTACCATCTGCCGGTACTTCTCGGAGGTGGCGTCGAGGTACTCCGAGATGTCGGCCAAATCACGGCCCTCCAGGCTGCGAATCGCCCGGCGGGCGGCCAGCTCGTTGGGCGAGCGGGTCGAGAGGTCGAAGACGCAGGGGAACAGCAGCG
>JALORE010000523.1 GCA_025459125.1 Planctomycetota bacterium
TCTGTGGTTAGGTGCCATGAACGTTCCGCTCTTAGACCTCAAAGCCCAGTACGCCACCATCCGGGATGACATCCGCGGGGCAATAGACCGGGTGTGCGAATCCCAGCATTTCATTCTGGGACCGGAGGTCGCCGCGCTCGAGGCAGAGATTGCCGCGCTCTGTGGGACGCGGTTCGCCGTGGGGATGTCGTCGGGGACGGATGCTCTCCTGGCCGCTCTCATGGCCATCGGGGTAGGCCCCGGCGACGAAGTGATCACGACGACGTACTCCTTCTTCGCCAGCGCCGGCGTGATCGCCCGCTTGGGGGCCAAACCCGTGTTCGTGGATATTGACCCTTCCACCTTCAACATCGACGCGAAGGCCGCAGCAGATAGCGTTACCCACCGCACAAAGGCAATAGTGCCCGTACACCTCTTCGGTCGCTGCGCAGAAATGGATCCGATCCTGGCTGCAGCCGACAAGCATGGCCTGGCGGTCATCGAAGATGCCGCCCAAGCCATCGGCGCGTTTGACGGGAAGGGACGACAGGCAGGCACCTTGGGGTGCATGGGTTGCTTCTCTTTCTTTCCCAGCAAGAACCTGGGCGCCTTCGGCGACGGTGGGATGGTGGTGACCAACGACGAGCCCCTCTTTGACACGCTCAAGACGCTCCGCGTCCATGGAGGCAAGCCGAAGTACTATCACGGCATCGTCGGGGGGAACTTCCGTCTGGATGCCATACAAGCGGCGATACTTCGCGTCAAGCTGCGCTATCTGAAGGGCTGGACGGACGCCCGTCGACTCAACGCTGAGCGTTACCGGACACTCTTTCGAGAGGCGGGCCTCTCGGGTCACGTGATGCTTCTGGAGGACACGCCCGGGCACATTTACAATCAGTTTGTGATCCGTGTGCCCGAACGCGACAAGCTTCAGATCTTCCTCAGAAAGCACGGTATCGGCACGGAGGTGTACTATCCGCTGCCCCTCCACCTCCAGGAGTGCTTCAGGGATCTGGGCTTCGCGCGTGGGAGATTCCCGCGCGCCGAGCAAGCCTCCACCGACTCCCTCGCAATTCCTGTGTATCCCGAGCTGACAGCTGCCCAGCAAGAAGGCGTGGTGAAGCAGATCCGCCAGTTCTATGGTGGTTGAAGTGCTCTACGTGACGAGCAATCTGCGTTGTTCCCTTTCTGGGCCGACAGCCGACCGCTGAGAGCTGGGATGCTCCTGTGATGAAAGTCGTGACGGTGGTGGGCGCTCGTCCGCAGTTCATCAAATGCGCACCAGTCTCGCGTGAGCTGCGGAAACAAGCTACGGAGATCCTCGTTCACACCGGCCAGCACTACGACGACAACATGAGCGAGGTGTTCTTCCGGGAGCTCGAAATACCGAGGCCGGATTATCACCTTGGCGTTGGCTCCGGATCCCACGGGCGCCAGACAGGCGAGATGTTGGCCGGAATCGAGGAGGTCCTGTTCAAACGGCCAAGCTGCATATCCGGATTGCCCACGTGGAGGCCGGCCTTCGCAGCTTCAACAAGCGCATGCCGGAAGAGATCAACCGGGTGCTCACCGACCACATTGCTGATCTCCTTTTTTGCCCGACAGGGACGTCCGTGGACAACCTGGCGCGCGAAGGCATCACGAAGGGTGTGCATCTGGTGGGCGATGTCATGCGCGACTCCGTTCGGTTCAACCTGCGCCTGGCCGAGAAGGGTTCGAGAATCTTGCAGGAGTTGCAGCTTGCGCCAGGCAGCTACGCGCTGGCCACCGTGCATCGCGCCGAGAACACCGACGACCCGGAGCGGCTTCAATCGATCTTCCGGGCGTTCGATCTGATCGCAGGGAAGTTCCCCGTTGTTGTGCCTTTGCACCCGCGGACGCGAAGGCTGCTGGAAACATCGAACGTGCCGCCAGCCAGGGCTCGCATTGTCGAGCCTGTTTCCTATCTGGACATGCTTTTGTTGGAGAAGAACGCCAGGGTGGTCTTGACCGATTCCGGAGGGGTACAAAAAGAAGCATACTGGTTCGATGTGCCATGCGTCACCCTGCGCCAGGAGACGGAATGGATCGAGACCCTCCAGGGGGGACGAAACTGCCTGGTCGGCGCGGACACCGCCGAGATCGTCAAGGCCGCGCTTCGATGGGAACAGGTGCCTTTCGAAGAAAGGAAAGAGCCGGTGCGTGGGGAATGGGCGGCAGGGCGCGTGGTGGAATTTCTCTTGAATGTCAACGTACGATGAACTCCTAGGGTAGTGCGTCAGAAATAGATTTACATATCATCTGACTTGGCCTATTGTAGGAGCATGAGCCGACATGCGCCTCCCATCGTGCTTTCGGCGGACGAAGTGACCACCCTGGAGACCTGGGCGCGGAGCCGCACCTTACCCGCCCGCGTGGTGGAGCGGGCCCAGATTGTCCGGCTGGCGGCCGACGGCGTCCCCAACCAAGAGATCGCCCACCAGCTGGGCGTCTCGCGCCCGACGGTGCAACTCTGGCGCGACCGGTTCCGGGCCCTGCGCGTGGCCGGCCTCGAGAAGGATGCCCCGCGGCCAGGCCGGCTGCCCCGGATCTCGGAGGCCAAGATCCGGGCCGTGATCGAGGCGACGCTGCACACCACCCCGCCGGCGGCGACGCACTGGAGCACCCGCACGATGGCGGCGGCGCAGGGCGTGAGCGAGGCGACGGTGCGGCGGATCTGGCACCAGCACCGCCTGCAGCCCCACCGCACCAAGACGTTCAAGCTGAGCCGGGACAAGCAGTTCGTGGAGAAGTTGTGCGACGTGGTCGGCCTGTACCTGAACCCGCCGGACAAGGCGCTCGTGCTGTGCGTGGACGAGAAGTCCCAGATTCAGGCGCTCGACCGGACGCAGCCCGGTCTGCCGCTGAAGCGCGGCCGCTGTGGCACCATGACCCACGACGCCAAGCGGCACGGCACCACAACCCTCTTCGCCGCGCTCAGCCTGCTCGATGGGCGCGTGATCGGCGACTGCATGCCGCGGCATCGCCACCAGGAGTTCATTCGGTTTCTCAAGCAGATCAACGCGGCCACGCCGGCGGCGTTGGACCTGCACCTGATCGTGGACAACTACGGCACCCACAAGCATCCCCGGGTCAAGGCCTGGCTGCGGCGGCATCCGCGCTTCCACCTGCACTTCACGCCGACGTCGAGTTCCTGGCTCAACTTGGTGGAACGCTGGTTTCGCGATCTGACCACCGACCGGCTGCGCCGGGGCTCGTTCGGCAGCGTCACAGACCTCATTGCGGCCATTCGCGCGTATCTCGACAATCACAACCAGAATCCACAGGTCTTCGTGTGGAGTGCCCCCGTGGACCGGATCCTCACGAAGATCGCCAAATGTAAAGAAGCGTTAGACGCACTACACTAGCACAGGG
>JALORE010000079.1 GCA_025459125.1 Planctomycetota bacterium
AAAACGGGGGTGCGGGCCCAAGGTCAAGATCGCCAAACCGGGAAGATCGTCATGTATTTTTGTTGACGATCTTGACGATCTTCGCGTTTTTTGGCCAAAAATGAGGGTGCCGTCAAAGCCGTTGTAGTCCTTCAGGTGGTCTTCCGACAAGTCGGTGAGGGCGCCGCCGTCGACCACGATGGTGCTCTCCAACGACCCGTAGGTCGCGAAGATCCGGCAGGTGCCGGCCCCCCGCCTGGTTCCGCACGCCCGTGACATACCCGCCCGTCCGCAGGTCGAAGCCGACCGGGAAGCCCAGGTAGGGGACCACCCCGGTGGGCAGGGCCGTCGACGGCTCCATATCCACCCCGGCGAGCACCGCGGTGTGCGTAACGGGACTGACGGCCGGATTGGAGGACTCGAACGAAGCGGCATAAGTATTGCTGGAGACTGAGTTTAAATCATGTTGATTGTCAGCCGATAACTGGAGGGCCGCTCCGCTTTGCGGCGCGTTTTCCGGAGCCGCCCCGGATTCCTCCATTTCGAGATTGGCCAAGGCGGATGATCCTCCGCCCCGGCCGGACCGCCTGAAGGCGCAGCTCCCAACGAGCCGTGACCCGACCTGTCCCGGGGGACATGACAGGTCCGAGAATGTCGGCTCAAGTGTTGACCGAAAGCAGCCGATATGGTATAGATTATGGTCTCCCGGCCACGGGCGTTTTTGAACATGGGTTTTCGGGTTATCCTTTGGATTGTGTCACCTCGCGGCGCGGCGATGCTGCGGTGTGCGGTGACGACCGATAATGAACCGTCATTTGTGACGCCATGAAGGAGGACAAGCATGTGTAGAAGGCTGATCTATCCCGGTCTGCTGATGCTGGTGTTGGCCGCAACCGCGGTCCAGGCGGCGGACTTTGCGTGGATCCGAACGTACTATTACGACTCCCGCTACGGCACGGCTTGGCAGGGAGACTCCACCGCGACGCGAAATGCCCTGGCGGCCGCCGGGTACACCGCGCTCAACGCCGATGAGCTCAAGACCTGGATGAACGCCCGCATCGCGGACAAGCAGTACAGCGTCGTCGTGTTCTGCCAGGACGCGGCCCCGGACACCGTGGCGGAGACCATGACGGCCAACTGCACGATCCGCCGCTACCTCGACGCCGGCGGCAAGATCGTCTGGTACGCGGATATCCCCTTCTACTACATGTCCAATGCTTCCGCCGTCCGCACGACGTGGGGCGATGCCGGGGCAACCAACGTGCTCGGTTTCCCCACGGCCAGCGCTCCGCGCGACAGCCAGAACGTGGTTAAGATCACGCCCCTCGGAGTGACCTGGGGTCTGACGACCACCTGGAACTCGCAGCGGCCCGCGGTACCTACCGTGACTCCCAACCTGGACGTTCTGGCGACGGACAACGCAGGCAACGCCGCCGCGTGGGCGAAACACTACGTGCCCGGCGACACCTTCCGCGGCTTCGTCCGCTTCCGCGACACGAGCGGCCAGGCCAACGTCCAGGACATCATGCGGGTGGCCGAGTACGTCGGTCTCAAGGCCTCGAACCCCCAACCGGCCGACGGCGCAACCAACGTCACCATGGCGCTCCTGCAGTGGTCGGCGAGCAGCTTCGCCATCTTCCACAATGTGTACCTGGGGACCACGCCCGACCTGACCGAAGCGAATCTGGTCGGCTCCAAACAACCATTCCCCATGTACTTTCACATCCCGGGCCTCGAGCCGGGAGTCACCTACTACTGGCGAATCGACGAAGTCGAGGCCGACGGCACGGTCCGCACGGGCGACGTCTGGTCCTTCACCATGACGCCGAAGACCGCCTGGAATCCGAACCCCGCGGACGGCGCAGGTTATGTCGCCTCCAATGTGACGCTGACCTGGTCGCCGGGCATGGGCGCCATGACCCATGATGTCTACGTCAGCGACGACCGCGCGGCGGTCGAATCCGGCGCCGCGACGGCCCAGAAGGCCAGCAAGCAGGCGGCCGCCTCCTGCGCCCTGACCGGACTCGTGCAGGGCAAGACCTACTACTGGCGCGTCGATGAGAATATCATCGGCGGCACAGTTCCCGGGTCTATCTGGTCCTTCACGATCCGCCCGGTCATCGCCAAGGCCGACCCCAGCCTGGTCGGTTGGTGGAAGCTGGATGACGAGAAGGCCGGCGTGGCCGTGGACTACTCCGGCTACGACAACTACGGCACGCTCCAGGGCGGCGTGTCCTTCGTGGAAGGCTACCTCGGCGACGCCCTGTCGTTCGATGGCGTCAATGACTTCGTCAACTGCGGCGTCTCGGACAGCCTCAACAAGGTGGATTCCGTCTCGGTCTGTGCCTGGGTCCGGACCACGACCATCGGCGTGGACCAGAAGATCGCCAGCAACCAGGCCGGTGCGGGCGGCTACAAGCTGGGCGTCTACAGCACGAACAACAAGTTCGAATTCGAGATTCGAACCGCCGCCCCCGCCAACACCGCGTTCCTCAACCGCAATGAGGCGGGCGGGACCGTCGTCGCCGCGAACGTCTGGTACCACATCGTCGGCGTCTATGACAAGGGCAAGGCCCTCCGGACGTACGTCAACGGCGTGCTCGACCGCCAAATGGCCACGGCCGAGATCGCCGGTGTTTCGCCCGGCGCGTTCATGCTCGGCCGCGAGGCGCCTGCGGGTGCCTACTGGTGGAGGGGTCTCATGGACGATGTCCGGGTCTACAACAAGGCCCTGACCGTCGAGGAGATCGCCAAAGTCATGCAGGGTGACCCGCTGATCGCCTGGGCTCCCGAGCCCGCGATCGGCGCGAACCTGGACATCCGCGACGCCGACAGCGTGAGTTGGTCCGCCGGCGAGGGTGCCGCCCAGCACGATGTGTACCTCGGCCAGGATCGCGATGCGGTCAAAGCCGCCGATGCCACCTCGCCCCTGTACCGGGGCCGTCAGAGCGCCACGAGCTTCTCCTTGGCGGGCCTGGTCCAGCTCGGCGGTGGCACTTACTTCTGGCGGATCGATGAAGTCGCAGCCGACGGCACGATCCACAAGGGTCTCGTCTGGACTTTCACCATCCCCGCCTACCTGATCGTCGATGAGTTCGAGAAGTACACCGACGACGAAGGCAACCGCATCTACGAGACCTGGACCGACGGCTGGACCAACGGCACCGGCTCCGTGGTCGGCAACCTCAACGCCCCCTTCGCCGAGCGGACGATCGTCCACAGCGGCAAGCAATCCATGCCGATGGACTACAACAACATCAAGAGCCCGTTCTACAGCGAGGCCGAGCAGGAGTTCGTGCCCCTGCAAAACTGGACCGGCTACGATGTCGATACGCTGAGCCTGTGGTTCCGCGGCAACCCGGTCCGCTTCGTGGATAAAGGCAACGAGGCCTTCACCGTCGGCGCTTCCGGCCATGACATCTGGGACAATGCCGACGACTTTCGCTTTGTCTTCAAGCGACTCAACGGCAACGGCTCGGTCCAGGTCAAGGTCGAGAGCATCGTCAACACCAATGCCTGGGCCAAGGCGGGCGTGATGATCCGCGAGAGCCTCGATGCCGGTTCGCCCATGGCCTACATGATTGAGAGCTACTCCAGCGGCGTGTCCTTCGGCTGGCGTCAGACCCTCGGGTCCACCTGCGGCAGCGCCACCCAGGCGGGCATCAACGCCCCGCAGTGGGTGAAGCTGACCCGCACGGGCAATGCCTTCACGGCCCAGTACTCGGCCGACGGCAAGACCTGGATCGACATCAAGAACGCCACCGGCCAGGTCGTCTCCACCACGATCACCATGGCCTCGAGCTGCTATATCGGTCTGTGCGTCACCAGCCACAATGCCGCCGCGACCACGACCGCTCAGCTCAGCGGCGCCGCCACCAGCGGCGGAGTCTCCGGCCTGTGGCAGGAGACTTGGATCGGCGATGATCGGGACCTCACCAACGGCGCCGCCGGAATGTACGTGGCGGTGGAGGATAGCGCCGGCAAGAGCATCGTGCTGACCCATCCGGACCCGCTGGCTGCCAACGTGGCCGCCTGGACCGAGTGGAAGATGCCGCTCAGCAGTCTGACCGGCGTGAACGTGGCCAAGGTCAAGAAGCTGTACATCGGCGTCGGCAATCGCAAGACCCCCGTTCCGGGCACCGCCGGCCGGATCTTCATTGACGACATCCGCGTCACGAAACCGTAACGCGCGTTCGCTGTGCCGTTGCAGGGCATTCCTGCGAATGCCCTGACAGGCCCACGGCGCGCCACGACGGCGGCCCTCGCACCCGATGCGGGGTCCGCGGAAAGAGGACACCAACCCGAGGCCCGTGCCCACCCGGCACGGGCCTCGGCGTTTTCGCCGCCTGCGTGCAGGAGGGAGCGATAGGCTGGGCGCTCGTTTCGGCCTCGTTCCTGGCAACGGGATCTCTCCTTGGGACCTGCTTGACCCGATTGACCTGGTTGACCTCGCTGCCATTGGGGTCGTTGGGGTCAATACGGTCAATGCGGTTCATCTTGCCCCATCGGCCTAGCTCTGGCGCAGTCCGATCAGGCGGAGATCAGGATTTTGGAGACGCGCATTGGGCAACGCGCCGAGCCGGTCGAACCGCACGCGGGCCTGTCTGCCGGGTAGAGAGGTCAATGCGAAAGAGACCTCTGGGAAGGGCAGCACGCTACGGGCGGCCAATGAGGTCGATGCCGCCGGGGCCGAATTGCACACCTACTACCATCCCGTAATCCCGCCCAGTTTGCCGAGACTCCGTGCATTGGAGCGGCGGATCGTGCTGGACGCAGCGGAAGGCCGGCTCGACCTGACGGACGAGACGCTGGACCAAGCCCGCGCGGCTTGGCGGCGGGCCCGGGAAACGGTGGCCGCGAATACGACCTCGGGCGCGGTCGCCGCACTCGACAAGCAGTTGGACGCCCAGGAGGAAGCCCTCAACGCCGGCAATCCCGACGCCCTCGGCATCCAAGCCCGGCGGGCGATCGATCTGATCCGCCAGATGGAGCGGCTGTCGTACTACACGCGCCTGGATTGAACGCGATCGACGCCCAATCCGTGCACGGGTCCAGGCCCACGAAGTCCGGTCGCACATTCATGGCCCCCTGCTGCCTACCTCTTGTTGCCACGCCCGGCGGCGCGTATAATGGAGGTCACCATTCGTCTTGGCGATCGGACATCGAACCGGGTCTCGGCTGACAAACGGACGGACCCTCTGGAGGTGAGGTCATGGCAACACGACGACGTGCCTTTACGCTCATCGAGCTGCTCGTGGTGATCGCGATCATTGCCCTGCTGATGTCCATCCTGATGCCGAGTCTGCAACGGGTCCGCAAGCAGGCCCGGGCCGTTGCGTGCCTCTCCAACCTCAAGCAATGGTCCCTCATCTGGCACATGTACACAGAGGACAATAACGGCCGTTTCAACACCGGCGGCACCGCCGGCGGCGACGCCGCCAACGACTGGCTCGTCCTGCTGATGCCCTACTACCAGGACCGGGGCGCGTTGACCGTGTGCCCTTCCGCCACGCGGCCGATGGTGCTGGCCGGCGAGTTCGCCACCCGCGCCTGGTCCTGGGACCGTGCGGGCTGGGCCAACCTCAAGCAGAAAGAAACGATCGACATCGGCAGCTACGGCCAGAACGAATGGATCTGCAACCGCCCGGCCGAGCCGTACTGGCGCAGCCGCAACACGATCAAGGACCCGGCGACGGTGCCCTTATTCTTCGACTGTGCCTACGTGGACGCTTATCCCAACCACAGTGCCGGCCCACCCCCGTACGAGGGCGACGTGAGCGCTCTCAACGAGTGGACGCTCCTGTGCATGAATCGCCACAGTGGTTACGTGAACTACCTCTTCGCCGATCTGAGCCTGCGCAAGGTCGGCCTCAAGGAGCTCTGGACCTTCCGCTGGAGCCGCACCTTCGACATCTTCAATATCTGGACCCCCGCCGGCCACGTCCAATCCAATGACTGGCCCCAGTGGATGCGCGGCTTCAAGGACCCCTGAGCCCGCTGAAGACGAGAAGTTTGATGTGTGATAGTTGATGGTTGATCTGCAAATCAAACATCACCCATCAACCCTCTTACTTTCCTCTCCCCTGAAATCTCTCAATGATCCGCTCAAAGGCTAAGCCGGGCTCCAGTCCCGCAAGGAAAAGGGGACATTCTACTTTTTCATCCTTCTTACCCTCGGAGCTGAGTGAAAAAGTAGAATGTCCCCTTTTCCCCATCCCGTTAGACTTTGAGCGGATGGTTGAAATCTTCCGGCAGTTGGCCCGACTAACGGGATAGTCGGGTTTCCCAACGCGAAAGCTCGCGTTGCCGGCCCGTTGGCTGAGAACCGAGTTCAGGAGTGCCTTACGATGAGCGACCCAGCTTACATCACGGTCCGAAAACATACGTTTCTGTCCAGTGCCGCCCTGGGATTCAGCGTGATCGTCGTCACCCTGCTGGTCAGTTGCACTGCGGTGCTCCTTTATACCGTGCACTTGGCCAGCGAGAAATCGGAACGGGTGATCACGCTGGCGCAGGACGCGATCAAGGGGCTGCCCGAGCTGACGCAAGCGCTGCCGCCTGCCGTGGCGGATATGCTCGACGACCAGCGCCGGCCGGACTACTGCAAGGAGCTGACGATCACCGCCCAGGCGACCCCGCAGCCGGACGACCACGGCCGGGTGCGAACGACCGTCGAGATCGTCAACAACGGCGCGGAAGTCGTCTCGCTCATGTCGCTGCGCATCCTGCTCGTCGATGAGGAGAATGTCCCGTTGTGCGAGTCCCAGGAATGGGCCGCGACGCCCTTCGCCGCCGACGACGGCTGGCGGGGTCCGATTCTGCCCGGTTCCCGGCGGCACTTCGTCACCTATCGCGGCCGCTGGGAACGGCCCAACCGCACCGGTGACCTCCGCGCGGAGGTGGAAGTCACCGAGTTGCGGGTCTGGAATAATCCTAAGAACGCGTCGCCCACCGCCCCGACCACCGCTGCTGCTCCCAGGCCCCCTGGCCCCGCCCAGCCAGGCGAACTCACACCGGTCCTCGCCGCCGCCTCCGACTGATGCCGGTGGCCCCGGCGTCGTGGCCAGGGTGTCCCGCCCTGGCCCAGTCCGTAGAGGCGAATGATCATTCGACCCTCTTGGACCAACGGCTGTCCTTTTTTGCCCGAAGCATCCCCAGAAAAAGGACTTCATGGGTCGTCTGCGCCGCGGTACAATGCCTGTAGTGGCAAGTCATCTGCGCGGAGAGGCAGTCGTGGGACGGCCCCGGGCCCAAGCAGAGTCTTATGGCCGGACATTGGACAACATGGTCAAAAGCTGTGGCAGTCGCCTTGGTGGCACTGGTCGTGTTCGTGGCGGCGTGCGCGCTGGAGCTGTACAGGGATCATGCCTTCATTTGTGAGAACACCGGCTCCCACAAGGGTTACCGTCAGTGGCGCCTGGGCTTTCAATCGGGCCACTGGTATCGTGAAAGCCGCCTGGAACAGTTCCTGCGGAAAGAGCATCCCACGGACCTCGTGAACCGCTGGACCAGCTACGAGGGAACCGGCCGGAACATCCTGGGCCAGCCGCTACGTTTCGGCCACGCCTTTCCGGGACCTGTTTTCGATGTGCCGGCCGTCTTCCTGGACCGCTATGTAGAAGATCTCGACGACCGGGCCAAACTGGATCTCTATCACGTCCTCGTCTCCGGCTCGCGCGACCAGGTCCAGAGCGAGGTGACGAAGGTGTGGGATCAGGTCCTGGCACAGGGGCGGGAGATCGAGGGGGAGGAAACGAACCGCAAGTAGCGCCCTGTGAATTCGACAGGACCCGAGCGAGGGGGACAATCCCAATCCACTGCCGAGGGGATTGCCTCGGTTTCCAGGATGAATGGGTGGCACCCTCAAGCACAGCTTGGGGGTGGCGTTTGTAGTGTGCTCGTAAGAGCACAAGATAAAGCCTTACGGCGTCACTACGAACCGGGCTTGACGATGCCACCCGCCACTTCCTCGTGATACACGCAGGACACAGGCACAGGGATGACATGACCCAGCGTT
This sequence comes from Planctomycetota bacterium, assembly GCA_025459125.1. Classification (GTDB taxonomy): domain Bacteria; phylum Planctomycetota; class Phycisphaerae; order Sedimentisphaerales; family Anaerobacaceae; genus PLanc-01. The sequence goes on from JALORE010000079.1 coordinate 7,997, forward strand.
TCCAGTATCATGGGCTGGCGGCACGTATCCGTCCACGCATGGGGGCGGATGCTCGACAGCCAACATGGAGGTACAGCATGCGTAACATGGAGCAGGGAAACGCAGGCGTTCCGCAACCCAGCGGCCGTGCCACGCGGCGCGAGTTTCTCCAGGGACTGGGGGCGCTGCCCGTGGCCGCGGCCGCGGGGCAGGACACGCCGAGCCATCTCCCGGCCTCCGGCGCGGCCACGCTGCCGGTCATCCCATTCGGGAAGTACTCGCTGTCCCGGCTGATCTGCGGCTCCAATTGCTTCAACGCCGGCTCGCACCTGTCCGGATTCGTCAACCGTGCCATGCGGGAATACTACACGCCCGAGCAGATCCTCAAGACCCTGCGCCGCTGCCAGGAAGTGGGAATCAACGGCTGGCAGACGGGGGGCCAGGGCAGGAACAGTGAATTGTATCGCCGGTTCATTGCGGAGGGTGGGCAAATGCACTGCCTGCCTCTCGGCTCCGAGCCGGACGATGTGAAGGAGTTGGCCGGAATCGGCGCCATCGGGATCGCCCACCATGGCGAGGTCACGGACCGCCTGTTCAAGGCAGGCCAATTAGACTCGATTCACGACTACCTGAAGCGGGTGCGGGACGCGGGCCTGCTGGTGGGCGTCTCCACCCACATGCCCGCCGTGATCGACGCGGTCGAGTCCAAGGGCTGGGACGTGGATTACTATATGGCCTGCGTTTACGAGCGGCACCGCACTGCCCAGGAATTGGAGAAGTTGCTCGGCCAGGTACCCATCCCGGTCGGCGAGGTCTACCTGACCCAGGACCCGCCGCGGATGTTCAAAGCCATGCGCCAGACGCGCCGGCCCTGCCTGGCCTTCAAGATCCTGGCCGCCGGCCGGCTGTCCGACCGCCCGGCCTGGGTGGAGCAGGCCTTCCGCCAGACATTCGAGTCGATCAAGCCCACCGACGCCGTAATCGCGGGCATCTACGACCGCTACAGCGACCAGCCCGCCGAGAACGCCGGCTATACCCGCCGCTTCAGTCCCCTCAGCCGCTTGGCGTGAGTTCGCCGCTGGGGGCGGGTTCCCAAACGCGATTTCCCGCGTCTGGGTCCCGATTTCGCCTTCAGGCTGATCCGCACGGGTCTTTGGCATTTTTCCATGAGAAGTCACTTATTCGTTGACATTGCGCGGGAAAAGAGGCAAGATAGACAATGTGAGATTTGCAACTTCTGGGTAGGTGGGTGGTCTTCCCAGAAGAAAGAATCTGGGTGTTTGGGAGAAAGGGTGGTGGGTGGTCATGAGGATCGTGGTGGTTCTCGCTCTGGTCGTGGGGTCGGCCTCGGCTGCCTTGGCGACCCCGACGTTCTTCGTCTCTCCGGGCTCCAGTGCCACCAATGATCTGGCTTGGCAGGCCGCCGTGGGCGGTTTCACGGAACTCGATTTTGACCTGCCGGTCCCCCCGGGTTCCGCCCTTTCGGGCATTGTCACCCCGACCTTGAGGATTGATGCAACGCTGGGCGGCTTGGGTGGCGAATCGGGCAACCCGGAGTTCTTCGCCGGCAGTTGGGGCGGTTCGGTGTATGGAACTGTGTACGCTCAGGCCCTTCTGAACTACGATGCCGTCCGGTACCACAGCGATTTCGTCTTCACGTTCAGCCGGCCGGTCCAAGGTGTCGGCGCCTGGCTGTACGATGACGGTGGCCAAACTCTGGAGAGCATGCTTCTGCAGGTTACCGAAATCGGTGGTGCGACCAACTCCTCGGCCGTGCTGGAATCGGGCAATGGCTATGCCCACGCCGTAGAAGGCTTCCTCGGCGCCACCTCCAACGTCGGCATTACCGAGGCCCGCTTCATCGTGCTGGATGGGCAGGGCAATCCCATTCAGCGCGCCTTTGAACTCGATCATTTCCAGTGGGGCGAGGTTGTCCCGACGACTCCCGCGCCCGGCACGCTGCTTCTGGGCGGTCTGGGTGTCCTAGCCGTCGGCTATCTGCGGCGGCGCAGAACCCTGTAGCTGAGCGCCGGCCCTCGCGATGACTATTCGTTCGGATCGCTCTGGCTCCGTACGCGCGTCTCGTCTCCGAGAATTGAAGGTCACAGGTACCTGCTTCATCCCCTTCATCCTGCCACCGCAAGATGCCGGCAACCGTTGGGTCCCGGATTCATCAGAGAGGTTCCATCCAAGCAGGTAGAGGCACTCGGGAAGAGGCGGGGCGCAGACGCAAGCACAGAAGACACGCGATGCGCCGGTGCCGCCGGCCGGCGTACCTCATTATTCCAGTATGCCATCATTCCATCATTCCCGTCGAGCGCCCCGGGGCGGGCTGGCGGCGTTAGTGCTTGACTATGGACAGCGATTCCAGTACATGAGCCGTGGGCAGTGGGCCCCCGAGGCCCCTGCTGCGGCAACGCCGGACAGCGTCACGACAAGCCAATATTCGGAAGGACATGGCGATGGCAGAGAAACTGGCAATCCAGGGTGGACCCAAGGCGGTGACGAACAAATTGCCCCACTGGCCGAGCTTCGATGAGAAGGCCATCCAGGCGGTGGAGGCGGTCCTGCGGTCGGGGAAGGTGAACTACTGGACCGGGCCGCGCGGGATGGAGTTCGAAAAGCGCTTCGCCGCCTGGCAAGGGAGCAAGTACGCGATCAGCACGACCAATGGGACCGCGGCCCTGCACGTGGCCCTCAGCGCCCTGGGGATCGGGCCGGGCGACGAGGTCATCGTGCCGAGCTATACGTTCATCGCGTCGAGCTTCTCCATCGTTCAGGCCGGAGCGGTGCCGCGCTTCGCCGATGTGAATCTGGACGATCATTGCATCAGTCTCGCGTCGGCGGAGAAGCTCGTCAATCAACGCACGAAGGCGATCATGCCGGTCCACCTGTACGGCAACGTTTGCGACATGGACCCGATCATGGCCTTCGCCAGGAAGCACAACCTGTTCGTCGTCGAGGACAACGCCGAGGCCTTCGGCGGCGTCTACAAAGGCAAGAAGACCGGCACGATCGGTCACGTCGCCGCGTGCAGCTTCTGCCAGAACAAGACCTTCACCACCGGCGGCGAGGGGGGCATGGTGACCACCGACGATGACGAGCTGGCCTGGCAGGCGCGGAGCTTCCGCGATCACGGCTACGATGTCAAGCAGCGGCTGAGCCTGCTGGAACTCGAGCAGCGGCTGCCGTACATCCATAACCTGGCCGGCTGGAACTACCGGATGACGGAGATGCAGTCGGCCATCGGCCTGGCGGAATTGGACCGGATCGACACCTGGAACCTGCCGGCGCGGAGGCGCAACGCGCGGATCATTATCGACGCAGTGAAGGGTCTGCCGCAGGTGAAGTACACGCCCATCGACACGCCCCAGCGGCAGAACGGCTGGTACGTCATGGCCTTCTCACTCAACATCGAGGACATGACCTGCAACATCAACCAGTTCGTGGACGCCTGCGGCGCCGAGGGGGCGCCGTGCTGGCGGGTCTTCTGGCCTTTGTGCCACACGGAGCAGGCCTATCGCGAGCACAAGTCCTTCGGCCGCAGCGGGTTTCCCTTTACGTCGAAGGAGTATGCCGACCCGGCCAGCGTGGACTACAGCAAGGTTCAGGTGCCTAACGCGATCTGGCATCAGAGTCACACCTTCACGTGTTTTGCCTTCCCCACCTACAGCGAGGAAGACTGCCGCCAGATCGCCAACGCCCTGGTCAAGGTGATCAAGGCGTATTCCAAGTAGCAGGGGCGTCTCGCCCACGCTACTGAGAGGTATCTATGTCTGACAAAATTCGCTGGGGTGTGATCGGTTCCGGCGGCATTGCCCGACGGCGGACGATTCCGGAAGGGATTGCCGCGGCGGGCAACGCCGTGCTGGCCGCCGTGTTCGATACGAACGATAAGGCCAACGCGGAGGTCGCCGGCCAGTTCAAAGCCCGACCGGCCAAGAGTGTGAAGGACCTGCTGGCCCAAGATCTGGACGCCGTCTACGTGGCGACGCCGGCTCATCTGCACTATGAACATGTCAAGGCGTGCGCCGAGGCGGGAAGGCATATCCTCTGCGAGAAGCCGCTGGGCATGACCGTGCCGCAGGCTGAGGAGATGATCGCTCTCTGCGAGCGTAGGAGCGTCAAGCTCGGCTGTGCCTTCATGATGCGGTTCGTTGCGCAGCACCGAGAGGCGCTGGCGCTGATCCGCCAGGGCCGGCTGGGCCGTCCCGTCTACGCGCGGGCGCAGCTCTCGTGCTGGTATCCGCCGCTCTCAAACGCCTGGCGCCAGGACCCCGCCACCGGCGGCGGCGGCTCCCTCATGGACATGGGCGGGCACTGTATCGACCTGCTGGAGATGTTCTTCGGGAAGGTCGTCCGGGTGGTTTGCATCATCAACAACACTATCCACGGCTACGCTTCCGAGGACAGCGCCGTCGCGACGCTCTTCTTTGAGAATGGCGCGATCGGCACCGTGGACACGTTCTTCTGCATCCCGGACGTGGGCAGCAAGAACGTGCTGGAGCTGTACGGCTCGCAGGGCGCCATCCTGGCCCAGGGGACGATCGGCCAAGGGCCCGCCGGCCGGATGGTGGCCTTCCTGCAAGGCGGGGACCGCACGTACGATGCGAAACAGGCGCGGGCCGCCGAGCAAGGCGAGGCCATCGAGCCCACGCCGGTGAATACGTATCAAGCGGAGATCGAGGAGTTTGGCCGGGCGATCCTGGAAGACCGTGCGCCGCTCATCGGCGGGGACCTGGGCCTGCGCAGCCAGAAGATCCTGGCCGCCTGCTACGAATCCGCGCGGTCAGGCAAAGCCATCAAGGTGGTGTGACCACGTTCATGGACTTCACAGACGTCATCACGGAAAACACGCTTCGGGCCATCCGCTTCGAGCGGCCCGCGCACATTCCGGTCGTCTTCTGGATCAATCCCGCGTGCTGGCGTCATTACCCGAGCGACGCGCTGCAGGAGCTGGTGCGGGAGCATCCATTGCTCTTCCCCGAGCCTCTCGCGCCGCCGGTCCTGGCGCCTTGGGAACAGGCGGGCCAACCCTACGTGGATTCCTGGGGCTGTACCTGGGAAACGACCGACGACGGCATCACCGGCGCCGTCGTCCGCCATCCGCTCGCGGACTGGGAGGCCCTGGACGGCTTCACGCCACCCGATCCAAGCCGGAGCAACGGCATGGCCCCGATTGACTGGTGCGACATTGAGCAGAAGATCGCCTGCACCCGCATATGGCATTGCGAGGAGCGCAGCGAGCCTGCCCTCACGGAGGCGGGGGAAGCAATCTTGACCCATAGCGACAGAGATCGCTGCGCTTCGCTCGCAATGACATACGACGCCGGTTCTCGGCAGGAGGGTAGATTCCCTGTCGGCAGCCTGGAGCACGGGCATACGTTTCTACGGCTGAGCTACCTGCGCGGGTACGAGCAGCTCCTGTACGACATGGCCGACAACGATCCCCGCCTGGAGCGTTTGCTCGAGAGGATCGAAACCTTCAGCCTGGGGATCGTGCAGCGGTATATCGAGCGGGGCGTCGCGATGATGCGCTACCCGGAGGACCTGGGCATGCAGCGCGGACCCATGCTCGCGCCGGAGCAGTTCCGCCGGTACATCAAGCCGGTCTATGAGCGGCTGATGGCCCCGGCCCGGGCCGCGGGGTGCCGGGTGCACATGCACTCCGACGGCGACATCCGCGTTCTGGTGGATGACCTCGTCGTCAGCGGCGTGGACGCCCTGAACCTCCAGGACCTCGTCAACGGCATCGACTGGATCGCCCAGCGGCTCAAGGGACGCGTCTGCATCGACCTCGATATCGACCGACAGTCCGTCACCCGCTTCGGCAGTCCCGCCCAGATCGACCGCCTGATCCGGGAGGAAGTCGAGAAGCTCGGCAGCCCCGCGGGCGGCCTGATGATGATCTATGGGTTGTATCCCGGCGTCCCCCTGGAAAACGTCAAGGCCCTGATGGACGCCCTGGAAAGATATGCTACATTCTATGCGTGACGTGTATGGACCGTTGACAGACGGGAAGGGATGAGACATGGACAAGCTGGGTGCGGCGATCATCGGTTGTGGTTGGGTGGCCGAAGAGTACGTCAAGGCTTTTCAAAAGGACGAGCGCTCCGAGATCCGGGCCTTGGTCAGCCGGAACTGTGCAAACGCCGAGCGGTACCGGGACCGGTACAATCTCCAGTGCGCGATCGAGACCGACGCCGATCCGATGCTCCGGCGGGACGACATCCAGGTCGTGGTGGTCTGCACGCCGCACAATGTGCACACGCAATACGTGGTCGCCGCCGCCGACGCGGGCAAGCACATCATCATCGAGAAGCCTCCGGCCCTGACGCCGCAGGATGTCGGCCGGCAGCGCCGGGCCGTCCGCAAGAACAAGGTCAAGACCATCGTCAGCTTCGTCCTGCACTGGAACCCCCTGCTGATGACCATCGACAAGCTGATCGAGCAGAAGGTGTTCGGGGACATCTTCATGATCGAGGTCGATTACCTCCACCGGATCTGGATGACAACGAACCTGAAATGGTACGGCAGCCGCGCGGTCAGCGGCACCGCCCTGCCCACCGCGGGCATCCACGCCATCGACGCCCTGCGCTGGTTCGCGCGCAGTCCGGTCGAAGAGGTGTTCGCGTACCATGCCAGGACCGACAACCCCGTGGAGTACCCGGGGACGATCGCGCTGAACGTGAAGTTCCAGGACGGCAAGATCGGCCGGAGCATGACGACTTTCGACGCCAAGATGCCCTACCGCTTCCCCATCGGCATCTACGGCACCGAGGGCGCGCTGCGCAACAATGAGCTGTTCGCACCGAAGCTGCTGCCCGGCCAGAACGACTTCGCCAAAGTCCCCTGCATCCTGCCCGACAGCGGCGACGTCAGTCATCACCCGTTCCAGGGCGAGGTCTCGTATTTCCTCGACTGCATTCTCAAGGACCAGCAGCCCTTCCCCGACCTGGAGGACGCCGCCTTGACGCAGGCCGTCTGCTTCGCCGCGGACCAGTCCGCCGAGACCGGCCAGCCCGTCCGCGTCAGTGAGTTCATAAAGCAGATGTAACAGACCCTAAAATTTGATCCGGCGCAGAGCGCAGCCTGGTGCTCCGTCCAAGCCGGAACAGGGCACAGAGAAGGAGTGTGAAGCCGTTGTGCCGCGTGGCATCGTCCAGGCCGCCGGCCTTGGCGATGGTCCAGGGCACAGGCCATCCACCATCGCCAAGTTCCGCAGGCGTCGCTTGACGATGCCACCCGGGACCCACCGTTTTGGCCTGGAGCCTTACGGCGTCACTACGAACCTCACTTCTTCTGCGAGACCAGAACGGTCTGGGCCTCGGCGTGGGCCAACTGCTTCTCGATTTCCAGGAGATCGGTGTAGCCGGCGGCTTCCAGGATGGCCGGATCCAGGTCGACCTCGTGCGTGAAGGTCAGGGTGGCCGGGCCCTCGCCCTCGGGGTCCCGATGCGAGACGCGCACGCGCACCGTCCCGCTGCCCGCGGGGAGGCGCCACTCTTTCTGGCCGGGGGCGATCACGACCTGGGAGAAGCCCGGAGGCAACTCGACGGTCGTCGTCATGCGGATGCTCTCATCGCTGCCCTGATAATAGGGGTTCTCGTGCGTGTCGGAGCGCAGGCCGAACAGGCGGCCGAGCGTCCGGGGCAGCTCGAAGTACAGGAGGTCGCCGTCGCGGACGGCGTACTTGTCCGCGTGGACGCTGTAGGATTCGACGCCCGGATAGGAGTCGAAGTCGGTCACGAGGTTGCTGTCGGCGACCGCGGCCTGGGAGATCGCTCCCACCATCTCCTGGTAGAACCGATTACGCTCTTCCGGGGGCATCTCGGCGAACATCCGGTGCCGGGAGGCGAACCAATCGCCGTAGCTCTTGTTGGTCACGGCGATCCTGGCGTTGCCCTCCGCGGTTAGCGCGAGCCGGTACTCGTACTCGCGGAGGTCCTTCTTCTGAGGCGGGATGGAGATCGTCTCGACCTTGCCCCCGGCCAACACCAGAGCCAGGTGGCCCTCCGCCGGCGTGGTACCCAACTCGGCATATTGATTGGTGTCGTTGAGATAGATCGGAGCGGAACCATCCTGCAACCGGACCAGCACACTGTCGAACGTGTAGACAGTCGGATACTGGGTCTCAAAGCGTTTGAGTGCTTCGAGGGGCGAACCGTAGTCGACCAGCACGAACTCAGGGCGGAACCCCGCCGCCTTAAGCATCGTGTACAGCAGGACGGCCCGATCCGTGGTGTTCCCGTAACCGTCGGCCAGGGTCCGATCCGCGGGCGTGACGGCGCTCAGGGGCAGCTCGGCGATGCTCGGCCCGGCGCTGCGGATGTTTCGGACCACGAAGTCGCGAATCGCGACGATCTTCTCACGGGCGCTCTGGGCGTCCCGGACGATCGCGCCGGCCCGTTTCTCGGCGGCGGCCTGGCTCTGCGTGGCACCGGTCAGAGTCGCCAGGACCTGTTGGGCGTATGTCTGCCAGTTGCCGGCGGTGACACGCAGGACCGGTCCGAAGCTCTGCATGGGAGGCAGTCCGTCTTCCGGTTTGACCGGCGTCTGCCCCTGCACCTTCCATTCCCAGAGCGCCCGGCCATCCTTGCGCTCGGCCTTTTCGGCAATCGTACGCCCTGCCGTCGCGGCCTCGTCGGGAACCGCCACGCCGTTGTCGTCCTTCAGAACCTGTGGATGCACCGACGCCGGCGCGGTCAGGTGCACCGTCTGTTGCTCGATCGGATCGAAGCCGCGGAAGATGTGCGTCGCCGCGAAGAACGGACGTTCGCGCTTGATCCGCTCGTACTCGTACTCGATCACGCTGCCGATCTCGACTGCCGGCAGGCTGGCCACCAGGGTCTTGGCCGCGGGATAGCGCGGGGCCGAGGCTACCCACCCGGCATCCATCAGGTTGATCTCCTGCTGGCTGACCGCCTTGGTCTGGTCATTGTTGGTCACGGTCGCCTTCAGCAGCTTCACGTCCTCCCAGATGGGATTGTAGTCGAACTTCAGCTCGGCGTTGTCCTTCTTGCCCTTGTACGTGACCACTTTCTTGACGACCCGGTGCTTCTCGGTCCAGTTCCGCGCGTCGGTCAGGTTGTACTCGACCTGGTGGTCAAGCACGACCACGTCGGCCGCCGGTGCTTCCGCCGTGGTCGCGCGGGTCAACACCGGCATCTTGCGCTCGTTGTACTCGATTTCCTTGAGGCACTCCTTGAGCTGAAGGTATTGCTGGGGACTGAACTCCACCGTCTTGATGAGGAACTCGCTTTGGCCCTGCAGCGCGGCATCCCCGTTCGCGGATGCGGTTCCAGCCGAGGGCGGCTGGGCTACCTCGAGCTGCTGTTTCCAGAGGATCGTCGGGTCATCGAGCGGTGTGAACCTGGGCAGCGACAAGAAGGAGCCCAGGGCCGGATCGACCTGCAGATTCAGCTTCTCCCGGACGCCGCAGGCGTAGTCGGTCTTGAGCGGGAAGCGCCGCTTCTTGAGACCGGTCTGGCCGATGATGAAGTTGACCAGGCCCACCTTCGTTCCCACGTGCGGCACGGGCATCATCGCCGTGGCGCCATCGCCTACCAGAATGTCCTTAGCAGTGAACTTCATCCGCACCGACAGGTTGGCCGACGTATCCTGCATGTCCTTTGGCAGCAGCTCAAAGTCCGTCAGCGCCGCGGTCGCAATGGAGGCCTTCAGAACGCCCTCGAAGTAGCGCCGGCGCTGCTCGGCCTTGATCTGCGCGAAATAGCCCCGGTAGGCATTGTCGTTGATCCCGTTGAACCGGATCGTGCTCTCGGCGTCGAGGTTGCCCTGGGCGTCGATCCGCCCGGTGGTCTCGACGAGGACCATGTTCTCCTCGGCCGGGACGATGGGCGAGGTCTGCAGGGTCTCGCCCTGGGGATACGCGACCAGGTAGCTGCAATTGCACAGGTAGCTGGGCAGCAGGTCCTTGGTGCTCTCGTCGGTGCTGTCCATCAACTGGTACGAGCCGTCGTCGTTGCGGACGGCGGTGATCGCGTGATTGAATTGGACGTTGGGGATTTCCCCGTCTTTCTTGGGGCCGGCCTGAATCAGCACGGGATACGCGTCGAAACCCACCATCCGGAGCATGGCCACCAAGAGCGCCGCCTTATCCCGGCACACGCCGTGGCGGTTCTCGAAGGTCATCTTGACATCGTGCGGCTCCCAGCCGGGCGAGGAGTCTTCCGTCGTGATCCCCATGTAGCGGACCTGTTGCGACACCCACTGGAAAATCGCTTCGATCTTCTTCTGGCGGTCGGTGATGCCTGCGGTGAGCTTGTCCACCTGGGCCTTCATCTCCGGGGTCGTCGCCTCCAGGTGCGGCTGGCACAGGCGCCAGTACCAGCTCGAGACCGCCTTCCAGTCCGGCAGCGTGCTGACCAGCAGGCGCTGCACCACCGTGTAGGCCGGCGGCATGGCCGGCTCCGCGTAGAGGCGCGGCACATCCTGGATGCGCCAGCGGTGGACGATCTTGTCGCCCTGCTCCTCTTTCTCGTACTTCACCGTACCTTCGATCGGGTCTTTCAGGACCGTGTGGTACAGCGGCCGGTCCTTCGGCGCGTGCACCTCGTAGGCCCCGCGCTTGATGGGTCCGGTCGATTCGAACACCTGGTAATCGTCCCAGGTGTCCGGCATGTAACGCCGCAGGGTTTCCTGCTGCACCACGACGTGGACCACGTCGCCGATCTCCACGCCCGGCACGCCCACCTGCAGGATCTTGCTGTTGGGATCGTAGATGTTGGCCGACATCTGGCTGCGATCGATCATCACCTTGCTCTGCTGGGCGATGTCGATCGGCACGATCGAACCGTCCGCCTTGATCAGCTCCAGCGAGGTCACCGCCACCCGGTTGTAGGGCAGCAGGAAGCCAAAGGCGAGCCCCTGCTCCTGGCGCCGGCCCTTCTCCGTGAGCACCTTGGTGTAGTTGTCGGACCACATCATGCCGGTGCCGTCTGCACGATACTCGCACCGGGTGAAATCATCGACCTGCACGAGATCGGCGTTGGGGTACACCGCACTGGTAACCGCCGCCGCCGACTGGATCACCACGGCGCGATCCAGAATGCCTTTCGAGTAGTCCGTAGGGTGGGCTGTGCCCACCATGACTGGCGCATACGAAGAGTTGGTGGGCACAGCCCACCCTACCGCTGCGGCGGCCTCAAACGGAGCCAGCGACAACGAACAGCCCAGAATCAGTGCCAGGAGAAGAGCGGTACCTTTTCGCCTTTCCATGTCGAACCTCCCGCAATTGAAAGCGTCTCTGCCGGATCGAAATTCTTCATGTTACGGAGGTAGCAGCGTACCCGCCGCGCCACAGTAAGTCAACGGTGCCGTCGTAGGGGCGAATAATCATTCGCCCCTACCAGGCTCGGCGCCGCCACCTGATACGTGAGAAGCAAAGACAGGGTTTTCATTGCGCCCCGACCCATTCGATGATGGAGACGACCGCGTTGGAGCCCTGGCGCAGGTTGCGGGCTTGGATGAGGATCTTGCCTTCCGCTGATTTTGCGGGATCGACCGCTCTCTCCAGCCAGCGGCCATCCTGGAAATCCTCGACGATGCCCAGCGACTTCCCGGCGACAAGCACTTCTTCTTTGCGGCCGCCCGCGAAAACGTCGGGGTCGATCACGTACACGCGCACCATGCCCTTGGCCCCCTTCGGTACTGTCAATTCGATCCGCAGCTCCTTGTCGTCCGCGCGGCAATGGTAGACCGGCAGGCCCCAGCCATCGTACGCGTAGCCGGACTTGGCTTCGGCGGCGAAACCCGTCTGGGCCAGGATCACTTCCCTCTCCGGCCGGCCGCAGAGCATCAGCAGTTGTACGCCGCGGCTCCGCAACTCCTCGATCCCAGGCAGTTTCTCCTGATCGGGCCAGAACTTGACTTCCGGTGCGGGTGCCCGCTGAACCGCCGGCGGCAACGCCGGCAGTGCGGCATGCGGCTCAGCCTGGTACCAGTACACGACGCTGGAAAGCTGCAGGGTACTGCCCGGCTTGCTGAACTCCCGCCGGAACATGGGGTGTTCGTTGGGCCCGAAGCCGATCGCCACGCGCAGCGACTTCTCGAACGAGATCGCATCGCCGGTGAAGAACCGGTACCCGCAGGCCCCTTTCAGGAAGGGGAACCAGCCGGTCAGCGGAAACTGGCTCTCCGTCGGCGGGAAGCCCCAACTGAAGCCGAAAGAATCCTCCAGGCCCTGGAATTCGATCGACGCGGTCCCCTCGCCGTCGATATAGAACTTCTCGTTGCCGTCGACCGGATAGCCGGACCGGCCGGGCCGGCGGATCGTCACGTTCCAGCCGACAAATTTGCCCTTGCCCTGCGCATCCAACGCCAGATAATCGCGCACGCCCAGCAGCAGGCCCTCCTGCCGCCAGTGGGCATGGAAATAACCGAGATCCTCGGGAATCACCTCCACCGTCCGGTACATGACGTAGCTGTAGCACGGCATGGCCTTCCACAGTTCCTCGCCCGGCTCCAGCGGCCCATCGTACACCAGTTCAATCCGCGCGGACTTGCGAAACGGCATCGGGAGATAGGCATTGAAGCCCCGCCGCTTGTTCACGAGGGCCGTATTGACCTCATCCCGCAGCCCTGCGGGGTCACAGAAGAAATCGACGAGCGGACAATCGACGCTCGGCGCGGTTTCCCCATCCCAGTACGCCTTCAGCAGCAGATCACGATTGAGCTTGAGCGTCTGCGGCATGGCAAAATGAACCATGGTAATGACCGCCGGCCCCTTGAGCTGGGCTACCACCACCTGCTTGGACGAGTTGAACCGCGCCGTCAGCGGGTTCTCGATCCATAGCGCATTGTCCGCCCGCGTCCGCCCCGCCCACAGCCGCGGCAAATCCTCCACACCCGCTACCTCGCTCCATCCCGGCGCCGCCGCCAGCACCAATGCCAAGATCTGAACTCCCAAGCAGCACGTCATCCCAAGACCTCCCTATTCCCATAGCGACATTGGATCACACAGGATCCTCTTCCATGACTGTATTGTGGTCGGGATCGTCGGCAAAGACAAACGGAAAACACGCCGGCAGGCTGGTAGGCGCAATCGACATACGCCGGCGGATTCCCCCAGAGTCGGCTGAGAAAGCGGATGGTAGGGACAAAACAGGTCGCAATCCTACGGACGTCTCCTGGGTGAGCCGCGCAAGTCCTGGAGCGCACGGCCGGTCACGACGGACTGGCCTTGCTCCTCCAGGTCCTCGGGGAGGGAACCGACGTACTCGTCCTTGAGCTTGATCAGGAGCCAGTTGGATGGGTCCCGGCGCTGGCTTTGCATGCGGATCAGCGCGTAGCCGCCTTTCATCTTGGTACCTTCGAAGAGAACTTCGACTTTGCCGTCCGCGAGGGCCTGGGACATGGGTGCAGGGTGGCTCGGATCATCCGTGATGTTGCGGTAGGTGCCGCGATCCCAGACGATTACCTGCCCCGCGCCGTACTGGCCCTCGGGGATCACGCCTTCGAAGTCCTGGTAGTCCAGCGGATGGTCTTCCACCTGTACGGCCAGCCGCCAATCCGCCGGGTTCGAGGAAGGCCCGCGCGGCACCGACCAGGACTTCAGTACGCCCTCGACTTCCAGCCGTAGATCGTAGTGCAGGCGCTTGGCGGCGTGCTTGTGGATCACGAAGACCAGTCTCGGAATAGAGCACCTTGTCGAGATTGGTCAGCGCGAGGTCGTACCAGTTGTCATAACGGGACCCGCCGCAGCACCTACTTGCCGGGCGGCGAGACCGCCATCACACGATCGATCTCGGCGATGAAATCGGTGATCCGGGCCCGGACGTCTCCTCCGCTCTTGCGGGCGAGATCGACAGTTGACTGGGCAGCGCGCACGCCCTCGGGTGTCAGGTCGAGCGACAGGGCTCTCTGGATATCCCGTAGTTGCCGCAAGAACGGCTGATAGGCGTCGTCCAGCGCCCGGGCCACGTCGCGCAGACGACCGTAGTTCTCTCGGACCGTCTGGCGGCGCTCCGCCCCCTTGGCCTGCAACTCGGGACTGGAGAGCCGGTCGATCTCCACTTCCCAGCTTTCGATGTACTCACGCCACCGGCCCCGCATCGCATCGGCCCGCCGGCGGGCGGCCTCGGCCTGGCTGACCGTCTGAGATACCTGGCTGGTGAACGCCTTGAACGCAGGCCGCAGGCCCTCCAGGGGCACCACGGTGAGCTGGCTCATGGCGGCCAGCACGTCATCAACCTGCACCTGGGCCCGCGCCAGCTCGGCGCGCGTCCTCTCCATCGACGTCACGGTTCGCGTGACCTCCTTGGCCTGACCGCCCCGCCAGGTGGCGCAACCGGCCGAGAGCGCCACGACCGCCAGCACACCACCGGCGATCCCCCGCCGCACAATTCCACATACCATAACTCGTTTTCTCCTCATATAGTGAAGTTCATGGTTATTGATCTCGTTCTATGTTGTCTTCTTTTACTTACCCGCCGAGGGCTTACTCGATGGATCTGGATCCACTTGGGGTGGGACGATGGGGGCGGCTATATGCATTATCGGAGCAATACTCTATGCGAAATGGCCACTTGCCCCAACCCCAAAATGTGCGGCGGATCACCGGCTCGTTCGCCTGGATCGATCACCGCTTGTTACGCCACGGCCATCTCCAGGCCCTGACCCACCCGGAGATGGCGCTGTATCTGTTTCTGGTCCTGGCGGCGGATCGCCATGGGGTCAGCTTCTATCGCAAGGAAAAGATCTGTGATCTGCTCACACTCGACTTTGCCCAGTTCGAGGTGGCCCGGGACCGCTTGATCAGTCGCCAGTTGATCGCCTTCGAACCGTATTGTGCCTTCACCCCGAACGGCTACTACCAGGTACTCCCGATCCCGGAAACCGGCCTGGCGGTGCCGTCGCCCGAGATGGTGCAACTAACCCAGGGCCTGTCGCAGAAGTGGCGGGCCGATTTCTAAACGATGTGCAGGGAAAACGGCAGCCTTAATCTCCTTGAGGCATAGGCCTCGTACGAAAGACCGCTGCTCCCTGACCTTGCCGGATAGCCGCCTATGAGCTGGTGGGAATCCCGATGCGTCGGGAACGCTCCGTATCACGTATGAGGTCGCGGACCGGGAAGGTACAGGCACAATTTCCCGTACGAATCCCGAAAGGAATCCATCCATGACAGAGCCGAAATCCTATCGTCGGTTTTGTGGCATCGACGTGGGTAAGAACACCCATACGCTGTGCCTCATCGATGCCCAGCAAAACACGCTCGTGCCGGCCCGGTCGTTCCACAACGACCACCGCGGCTTCCAACAACTCCTCACGGCGCTCCAGGAAACCGGACGCAAACCCACGGTCCTGGTGGGCATGGAAGCCACCGGACCATACTGGTACAGTCTCCATCATACCCTGACCCAACAGGGCTATACGGTGACCGTCCTGAACCCGATCCAGACCGCCCGACAGGCCCGACGAGAAATCCGCAAACGCAAAACAGATAAGCTGGACGCTCATCGTATCGCCGTGCTGCTCCAGAACGGACGCTACCGCTCGGCCCTGATCCCAGGAGAACTGGCCATGACGTGTCGGCTGGTCACCCGCCTCCGCTATCGGCTGGTCCGACAGCAGACCCGCCTCAAACAACTGGTCCAGGCCCAACTGCATCCGGTCTGGCCGGAATATGAGGCTCTCTTCGTCGATCCGTTCAGTGTCACCTCCCGAAAACTCCTGGCCCAAAGCCCGGTGCCGGCGGACCTGCTCAAGTGGGACGAGGAGCGTTTGCGCGAGTTCCTCCGCCGGACCTCCCGCGGCAAGCACGGCCCGCAACTGGCCGAGAACCTCCGCCAAGCCGCCGAGGAGTCTGTGGGAATGCAGCGCGGCTTGCCGGGGACCCGTCTGGCCCTCCAGATTCTCCTGGAACAGATGGAGAATGCCGAGCCCTTGCTCCAGAAACTCCAGGAGCAAACCGAAGCCCTGGCCCGACAGGTTCCGACCTATCTGAAGACCCTGCCGGGCAGCACGACGCTGTCGATGGTGAGCCTGTACGGCGAGGTTGATCCGATTGCGACGTTCCAGGCCTCGTCGCAACTGGTGGCCTTCGCCGGCTTGGATCCCCAAGTCTATCAAAGCGGAGAATATGATGCGCCGCGGCGACACATCAGCAAACGTGGCAGTCCCTTCCTCCGCCGAACGATCTGGCAGATGGCCTATCGCGCCGTCTATCAGGAGGGCGACCTGCGCCAGTACTGGTTACGCAAACGCGCCCAGCAGACACACCACTTGGCCGCCGTGACCGCCGTCGCCGGCAAGCTCTGCCATATCATCTGGCGCATCATGACCGACCAACGGGACTACGTCCCGGATCGCCGCCCGTCCCAATCCTGAGGATCTTCACTTGTCAAAGAACAAAAATGAACAATTCTCCTACTTCACGCTTGACTCCCTATAGCTGGTCTTTC
>JALORE010000338.1 GCA_025459125.1 Planctomycetota bacterium
CGTGGGGCGATGGCATGGTGGACGAGAAAGACCTGAAGGTCCTCATGGAATCGCTAACGACGCCCGGACCGAAGGCCTCCGATGTTTCCTGTGGTGTGATCCTGAGCTGGATCTCACCTTCATTCGCTTCGGCGTGCGATGTCTACTTCGGCACCTCCCGGGAGGCGGTCACACAAGCGGACCGGGCCAACCCGCAGGGTGTCTTGGTCAGTAAAGCCCAAGTCGGCACCACCCACGATCCCGACGGGCTCCTGGAGTTCAGCCGGACGTACTACTGGCGGGTCGATTTCGTGGTCCCCGGTCCGACGCCCACGATCTACGCCGGGCCGGTCCTGAGCTTCACCACCGAAGCCTTCGCGTACCCGATCAAGAACATCACCGCTACGGCCTCCAGCTTCCAGGGAAGTTCAGGGCCAAACAAAATGGTGGACGGCTCGGGGCTCGACAAGGGCGACGGGCATTCGACCGATGGGAAGGACATGTGGCAGAGCATGACGGTAGCGCCGCACTGGATTCAGTTCCAGTTTGACAAGGCTTACGCCTTGCACGAATTGTGGGTGTGGAACTCGAATCAGGCGGTCGAGCCCTTCATCGGCTTCGGGGCCAAGACCGTCCGGATCGAGTACTCCATCGACGGCACAACGTGGACCGCACTGGCCAACGTGCCGGAGTTTGCCAAAGCGCCGGGTAAAGCCGGCTATGTCCACAACACCACGGTCAGCTTCGGCGGGGTGGCGGCCAGGTACGTCAAGCTGACCATTGAGAAAGGCTGGGGCACGACGCCTTCCGTCGGCCTGAGCGAGGTGCGGTTCTTCTACATCCCAACCGCCTCGGCGCCCAAGCCGTGACGACACGGCGGCAGCGCCCTGCGGCTACCCCCAGGATGGACACCGATCACGTGGAACCCCAGACGTGAAGGATCGCGTCTGGGGTTCCGGCCCATTCGGATAAGACCGCCGGAAGGCGGGACCGCTCCCCCGAGTCCCCGATGGGTGGCATGCCCGCCCTCGGGCGTGCTCCTCTGGATTCCACAGCCGAGGGCGGCTGTGCTACAGGGGATCCGAACCCACCTCAAACGAGGACCTCCACGCCGACTGGGCTGTTGCGGGGACGCATCGCGTGTGGTAGGCTACGGTGGTGCGGTCGACGGTTCGGCCGTCATCGTGAGGACGTGGGGATCAGGGGACAGGCAAATGAAGATCGGCTTTCATACGGATGCGTTCAACAGTTCGTACTTTTCGTTCGAGAAGTGCCTGGAGTGGGCGCAGAAGAATGATGTCCACTACATCGAGTGCGGCCTGATCGACGGGGTGAGCTGGATTCACGGCCTGGGCTACCAGCCGCACGTGGCGCTCTACGAAGACCCGGTCCTGCTGCGGCGGAAGATGGATTCCTACGGCGTCCGGTTCTCGCAAGTCGATGCGGCCTATCCGCTCTCCGGCACGGACGGCCCCCTGCGCGGGGTGCCCTACGTGATGAAGTCGATCCAGTGGGCGCACCTCATCGGCTGCCCGTGCGTCGATACCACCGATGGCATGCACCAGCCCCAGGGCCTGACCGATCCCGAGGCAATGGAGCTGATGAAACGCAGCTACGGCCAGATCGTCGAGGTCGCCGAGGCCCACGGGATCATCGTCAACATCGAGCCGCACGGCTACTTCACCACCAAGCCGGACATGATGGCCCGGATGCTCGACTTCGCCAAAAGCAAGTACCTCCGCATGAACATGGACACCGGCAACACCTTCATCGCCGGCCAGGACCCGGTCGCGTTCCTCAAGCGTTTCCTCGACCGCGTCAGTCACGTGCACATCAAGGACGTGTCCCAATCCCTGGCCGCTTCCGTGCGGGGCCAGCAGACCGGCATCGCGGTCAGCCACTGCGCCATCGGCGACGGCGTCAACGCCGACAACATCCGCTCGTGCCTGACCCTCCTCCGCGACCGCGGCTACGACGGCGTCCTGAGCATGGAATGCGAAGGCCAGGGCGGCCCCCTGATCGAAAAGTCCCTCGCCTGGCTCCGCAAAACGCTGGGCGAGTTGAAGATCCCCGCCGAGGGATAGGCTATCGGCCAGAAAGGTGGCGACTGTGTTTCGCGGTCTGAGCACCATCTGGAAGAAACTATGGCCAACTGTCCGGCAGAGGAGCGGACACTTGATTTGTCCCTTGATGAAAGGCGGGTGCCTCCAAGCCCAATGTGCCATATGGACTGACAACCAATGCGCAATCGCCGCCCTGGCAAGGCGTCCTCCTATCATACAATCTCCCGCACGAACGGTACCCACTGAACCGAAGGAGATACTCAGGCGCTGCGCAGCAACACTCGGGCGCACCAGCATCATTTCGTTGAGGCGTCGGGAGATTGACGATTTCCTGGCCTCTCAGCGCATTGTGCTGAACTCCAGCCAACGTCGTACGTTATTCAGGACATGGCGGGAGGCCCGCCGTCTGGCGAGAGAGAAACATACCAGCGATCCGCGCGAATGGCAAACGCCGCAGGACAACCGAGGCAGTGCTTGGTCGGATGACGAGGATGCCGAACTCAAACAGGCGTTTGCTGCCGGTCTTTCCATTGAGAGAATCGCGGCTAATCACGGCCGATCCAAAGGGGCCATCCGCTCTCGGCTCAAGAAGCACGGTCTGCTCTTCGATGACAACGGGAGTCAATGACGGTGGAGTAGATTGGTCCGAAGTGCCCGCTTTCGCTCCCGTGATCTTATTCAGCGTTCATTTCGGCGGTAGTTGGAAGTGGCCTGCCACGATTCCGAGAACCGTGATGCCCTCATCGAGCTCCTACCAGCGCAAGGCATATCCGTTGAGTTCAACTTGAACCCGTGCGAGCTGCTCTTCGGTCGCCGCCGCCAGAATACGGAACCGGTCGGCAGGAAAGCCAACAATCCGCCCATCGTGAAGCTCCAGGTAGATCGTTCGCCCTTGGACCCAGACCCGCAACGCGGCCGGCTCCACGGCCGGCCGCGGCTCATCGAACATGAATGTGTTCCGGCTCCAGTCGCTCATCCGAGTAGAAGTGAAACCTGAATGATCCAGTTCCAAGGACTGTCGGCATGGAAATCATCTTATCATCTGAAACGTGGCGTGGCAACGTCTTTCCGCCGAACCGGGCCGCCCATGCTGTCGGTCCGTCCGTTCGTCTGCGTGCCCCAGAAGGACCCGGTCACAGAGCCCGTCCCCACCCCCGCGCGAACTCGGCCCGGCACCGTGGTGCCCGCCAACCAAAACGGGGCACTCGAAGTCGCAAATGAGCCATGTCCACCATAGAACGGCCCTGGCGCTAAAGAACACGGTCTCGGCTGGCTTAGCACCGATGTTCACCCCCGACGGTTTGCCTTCGCACCGGCCAGCGTCGGGTGTAACGCGTGGTTAGACTACTGCTGTCCCAGGCATCTCGTCGTCTTCGAACAAGTAGTTGGCCAATGAGGGAACACGCCTGCTCGCCGCCACGCGACCCAAGACGCCCAGAATACCAGCAATAAACGCCGCGACTTCTGCGAACTCAAAAGCTTGCGCCGTTGATCTCCAGATACTCTCCCATCGATACCAATAGCCTCGGCCAACGACGCAGATCTTCCGCAGAGCTTCAGGATGGCATTCCGCCATGGACTGATAGCGTTGGATCTCCGTGATCCCTCCCTCGACGAGATCTGTGTCGAGCGCAAACAGCGCGTCGATCAATCGTTCCACGGTGACGCCGCCGGGCGGAAGCTTATCCGCAGTTACCCCCGACTGATATCTGAAGTCAAAAAGCTCGGCCGCTTTCGCGTCGGCGTCACGGAGCTCCCTGCAGGTCAGGCGGCTCTTGACTTCTATGGCTGCCAGGGTGCATTCCAATGGGAACAAACCAAGCGAGCGCTCGTACAGTACGGGCGGTACGAGTCTTCTGTCATAGATGATGACGTCCCGTTCGCGCGACACCTTCCCTTCCACAGACGAGACAATGTGTCCATGCCCGACGCCGAAGTCGGCAGGCAGTAGAGGCTGGAAGAGCTCTCTGATGAGAATCTCGCGGACCTGCCCTTTTACACCCGGATGTGGAATTGCGGACGCGGAGCGGGCCTCAGCGATCGCTGCGCCGATCCTGGCCAGAAACACGTCCCGGAACAGTGTATTCATCGAGCGAGCTCCTATTCGATAGTCCAACGCTCAGGATGAGGCACGCAGCGGCTTCTACGGGGTCTTAAAATACAAGTTACGCCTGGCGTGCCTCTGGGTCGGCCAAGGCCGCCCGAATCCGGTCCACTCGTTTGCGGAGCTGAGCCTTCGACGGGAGTTCATCCGCCAGCCGGCGCAACTGAAGGCTGACCGCCGCCCCGCTACCCAAGCCCAACACGTCCGCCGTCTGGCGCTGGGTCAAAGCGCCCCAGTCGCAGAGCATCCGCGCGGCGACGGCCCGCGGCAGGCAGTCCCGCCGCCGGGTGAGCAATTCTTCCCGGGGTACCTCTAATTCCCGGCACACGATAGCGAGGATCTTCTCCGCCGACACGCGCCGGCCCGCCCGACGAAAGGCCGCATCCTCCGGCCGGGCCTGCCCGTGCAGCAGGTTCTCGTACCACGTGCGGACCTGCTCCCGGAACTCCGGCGACCCGAGGCACAAGCGCGACGCCGTCTTGGTCTCGAGGAACGCGGCGTCGATATCCGCGATGCCCGCCTCCACGAACCGCCGATACGCGCCGGCCTGTCCGACCCGCCCGGGTTCGACCAGCGCCAGCAGGGGCCCGTGATCCACGAAGGTCAGACGCCCCCGCGGGCGGATGTAGCTGCGGTAGCTGCTCCAGGGGTACTGGCGTAAGAGCGAAACCCGCTCGGCGAGCGGACGCGACCGCACCGCTTGGACGAAGACGGGATTCAGGTGCACGTAGCGGCTCAGCCGCAGCAGGCAGGCCTCCCGTTCGACCAGCCACGCCCCATAGCGGCCCTGCACCAAGTGCCCCACGCGCCGGTGGCGGCGGTTGAAATGGACCGTGTACGCCGTCTGCAAGCGGTGCATGAACCGCCCCAGATTGGCCCGCGGCGTCTCCAGAACCAGGTGGACGTGATTGCTCATCAGGCAATACAGGTACAGACGCACCTCGAACGACCCGACGCTCTCGGCGAGCACACGCACGAAGTACGCGCGGTCCGCGTCGTCCCGGAAGATCACCTGCCGCGCATTGCCCCGGACCGCCACATGATACACGGCCCCTTCATACTCCACCCGCAACGGTCTGGCCATGATCCCATCCTATCCGATCCCCGCCGGTCCCGCAACCCCTATCTTGTATCTTAAGGGCTGACCCTGGTCTCTCCGCCTAACGCAAAGCTGAGCGACTGCCGCCGGAAACGCAAGGTTGAGCGTGAACGGCACGCTCGAATTGCCGGCCAGCGTCGAGCGGAGAGGCGGGGCGGCAGTTCGTCTCCAGCATCTTGTTCTGTGCTCCCATGGGTTGACTCACATATCTACCGTACCGGTCCCACCTCGATATAGGCTTCCGCACCGGAACCATCCGCTTTGCACTCCACCACTTCCCACAAATCTCGCGTAATGTGCCTCATTAGCCGCCATCCAGTAGTCGCGGTGCCTGATACTTGCCAAACCTCAGGATCGATCCGATGTACTGAGATTGAGCTTCCGTCAGGCCCAGTGATCGGTGCCTTCGATCTCTGCCGCTGAACCAGTCGATTGTATGCGAATGTGCTTGCGCGCTGGCGCACTTCTTTTTCGTCGAGCGCTACACCCTTGGTGCTGCACATTCCGCACATTCCGCCACTGCAAGCGCTCGCACTCCTCGGACTTCCACATCCTGCCGCGAAAGTCACGAGCAGCACAGCGCACAGGCCCAAAGCAACCGTTGATGGTGCAGCTTCCATTTCGCTTCTCCTTGGGTTAAGTCTTCTCTTCACAGTTGGAATTAAAGGGGTCCGGTGCATTTTCTGGGCCTTCCCTTGGGACGCAGGGTGGAAGTCAGTTGGAGCCGCTCGGCGGTCGTCAGTATCCAGGATGCCTCTCCCAAAGGCACCCCGCGTCGGACGCTTCTGTCGATGACTTCTACGTCCTCTGGTTCCAGGTGCTGATGCACGAGCCTCGTCCAGTTGTCCGGCAGTTCCACCGGCCCCTCGGCCAAGGGCAAGGCACACTCGCGTCCGCGACGTACGGAAAAGCTCGACCAAGGCCACTGCGGCGCCCGGGGGACGAGTCCGGCGCGCAGCGGGTTGCTTTCGATGTACCGCAGCACCGTCAGATAGTGCCGATCGTCTTGCACCGGGAAACTCTTGTACCGCCCCTGGTACACATGCCCGATCCCCACCGTGCCATGCGCGGTGTGGTACCTCTGGGCGTGCGTCTGCGTGACCCAGCGCAAGAAGGCCGACAGGTCCCCGTCCTCCCGAGGCCACAACAGCAGATGCCAGTGATTGTTCATCAGACAGTACCCGCACAGCCGCATGCCGAACCGCTGCACACCGTCCGCGAGGATCCGTTCGAACGCGAGGAAGTCGTTGTCCTTGCGGAAGATGCGCAGCCGGCCGTTGGCTCGATTGAGCACATGGTACACATATCCGCCCAGAGCGATCCTCTTTCGTCTTGGCATGCCACCTATTCTATCGATCCCCCCGCCCCCGTAAAGCCCCTGGCTCGGCGAAAATGCACCGGACCCCTTTAATTCCCCCCTCGGAGGCGGTTCGTGGGCCGAACACCTCTGGGAAGACGGCCCACCGGCGGAGGGCGGACCATTTCTGACCAACCATCCTGGACCGCCCAGACGGTTCTTTAGGCGCAGCCTCCAACGAGCCTTCCTTCCGCTGGTGCCCGGTTTCCTCTCCTTCCGGGCACGGTGTTCTTGGTTCTTCTCATCCGGTTTGAGCGTACTTCGACGCTTCTTGGGGCTCCGCCCCAAACCCCGGCTTTTTTCGCTTTCTGCCAATGGCATGATAAGGACCGCCACATGTGAAGGTCCTTTCGGGCGGACCTGAGACCCTCCGACGCGCTTTCCGCGCGGGTTGTC
>JALORE010000339.1 GCA_025459125.1 Planctomycetota bacterium
GCGACGCCGGACGCCTGGCACGTGCTGCAATCCGTGGAGGCGGCCCGCGCGGGCAAGGATATCTTCCTCGAGAAGCCGTTGGGGCTCAGTGTCAGAGACGATATTGCTCTGCGGGAGGCGGTGCGCCGGTACGATCGCGTGTTCCAGTTCGGCACGCAGCAGCGTTCCGATCGCAATTTCGGTTTCGCCTGCGAATTGGTCCAGAACGGGCGGATCGGCCGGCTCCAACGGATCGTCGTTTCGGTGCCGGCCAGCCGGGCGGTCGGCGTGATTCGACCCGCGCCCGTGCCGGCGTGGCTCGATTGGGACTTGTGGGTCGGCCCGGCCCAATGGCGGCCGTACTCCGTGGGGATCGCCGGCAATTGCGGCGAGTGGGGCCATATCAGCAACTTCTCCCTCGGCTGGATCACCACCTGGGGCATTCACCACGTGGATATCGCCCAATGGGGCAACGATGCGGACCATACCGGCCCGGTCGAGGTGGAAGGGACCGGCGAGTTCCCGCCCGAGGGTCTCTATGATTGCGCGACCGCCTGGGACATGACTTGGAAGTACGCCAACGGGGTGACGGTGAGCTTCGTCGATAAGGGCCAGCGCCGCCAGGGCGTCCTCTTCGAAGGCACAGAGGGCCGGGTCTTCGTCGAGCGTGGCGTCATCGAAGCCGAGCCCGAGTCTCTCCTGCAGGAGCGGATCGGGCCCGAGGAGCGGCACTTCACGGTCAGCACCGACCACTGGGGTGAGTTTCTCGACTGCATCCGGACCCGCAAGACGCCGGTCTCCTCCATCGAATCGGCGGTGCGGACGGATACGGTCTGCCATATCTGCGATATCGCCATGCGGCTGGGCCGCAAGCTGCGCTGGGACCCGAAAGTCGAGCAATTCATCAACGATGCCGAGGCCAATCGGAAGCTGACCCGCGCCTGGCGCAGCCCGTGGCATCTGTAGCGCCCAAATCCGAAATGCAGGACGGTGGCGTTGCCTGGGTGGCAGCCTCAAGCGCGGCTTGGGGATGGCTTGGCTGAACCGCGGGGACGACGTTGCGTATCCTGTGTGAATGCAGGTGGGAGAGCAGCGGTGAACTGAAGAGGTGCAAACGTGCAACGAAGGGAATTCCTGAGAACGGGGACATTCGCGGCGGGATCCGTCGTGACCGGGACTGCTTTGTCACGGGCCGATACGCCCGAGAGCGAATGCCCGTGCGCCAATAATGCGGCCAAGCTGCCCCAGCGCGCTTATGGCGATACCGGCCAGCGCCTGTCGATCATCGGCTTCGGCGGCATCGTGGTCAGCCGTGTCGAGCAGGAGCATGCGAACCGGGTCGTGGCGGAGGCGGTCGAGAAGGGTGTCAACTACTTCGATGTTGCGCCCAGCTACGGCGACGCGGAACTCAAGCTCGGCCCGGCCCTGGAGCCGTATCGCAAGGACGTCTTTCTCGCCTGCAAAACGCAGCAACGGACGCGGGAAGGGGCTGCCGCCGAATTGAAGCAATCGCTGCAACGGTTGCGGACTGACCACTTGGACCTGTACCAACTGCATGCCCTTTCCGATGTGCAGAAGGATGTCGACGTGGCCTTCGGCGCGGGCGGCGCGATGGAGGTCCTCCTGGAGGCGAAGAAGCAGGGACAGATTCGTTATCTGGGCTTCTCGGCCCATTCCGAGGAAGCAGCCCTGGCGGCGCTGGACCGCTACGAATTCGACTCGATTCTCTTCCCGGTCAACTTCGCGACGTTCTACCAGGGCAACTTCGGTCCACGCGTTCTGGAGGCGGCCAAGGCCAAAGGCGCGGCCCGGCTGGCCCTCAAGGCGCTGGCCCGGCAAAAATGGCCCCCGGACGATCCCGCACGCAAGCAGTATTCCAAGTGCTGGTATCAGCCGCTGACCGAGCGCCACGAGGCCAAGCTGGGTCTGTACTTCACTCTCAGCCAGTCCGTCACGGCGGCGATCCCTCCCGGCGACGAGACGCTCTTTCGCCTGGCCCTGGAGCTGGCGCTGGGCTTTCGCCCGATCTCGCAGAAGGAGGCCGAAACTCTCCGGCAGATGGCCCAGTCCCTCAATGCCGTCTTCGAGAGCAAGTCCTCCTGATCCGCCCGGGCGAGGCATGCAGCCCTCCCAAGGCGGTACGCAGATTTCTCTGCATTCAAGGTTCACGTCGGGTGGCAGCGGCAAGCTCCGAGGAGGGTTCCCAATCGCGATGAATCGCGTCTGGGGTCCCGACTTCGCTTGCGGCTGCCACCCCTGTTTCCCACCTTTGCAGGGCTGGGGTTAGGCATGCCTTGCCCCTACGGTTGGACGGCGACACTGTCTCGCACATGCCCTGCGTAAAAAAGGCCGAGCCGAATCAGGGAAATCCTGGTTCCATTCCTCCGGCCGGTCGGTGGCATAATGCGCGCCTGTCTCTGGTGTCACAGTTCGACAACCTCGCGCTGGGGAGGATAGGCACATGGACACACCTCGCCAACGGATGGTGATTTCCCACTGGTGGGCCCAGATTGCGATTCTGCCGTTTCTGGGTCGTGCACCTGTGGGTGAGGACTTCCTGGAGCTGTTCACGACCATCATGGTCGCCTGCATCTTCGTGCTGCTCGGCGTGGTGCCGGTGATCGTCGCGACGGTCGTGGTCTACCTGGACATCATCCTCTACTCCGTGGGCGGGGTCATCGGTACCCTGCACCACATCTATTTCAACGGCTCGCCGGCATCGGAGATGGCGGCCGGGGCGTTCTTCTCCGCGATGGAGGTGATCCCGCTGCTGCTGCTGACGTACGAGGCCTGGCGGTTCATGCAGCTCGGCACGCCCGCAAGAGACCGAACGATGCTGGGCACCAGCAGCCGGGCGTTCCCCCACAAGTGGGCGGTCATGTTCCTGATTGCGGTGGGCTTCTGGAACTTCCTGGGCGCCGGGGTCTTCGGTTCCCTCATCAACCTGCCCATCATCAGTTACTATGAGATTGGCACCCAGTTCACCGCCAACCAAGGCCACGGGGCCCTGATGGGCGTCTATGGCATGCTGGCGATGGGTTTCCTCGTCTTCGTCGCGCGGTACTTCATTCCGGCGGACCGCGCCAGCAATTGGGCCATGGGACTGGTCTTCTGGAGTCTGAACCTCGGCTTGGCCTACATGCGCTTCGTCAACCTGGTCCCGGTCGGCTTTCTCCAGTTCCAGGACAGTCTGCAGGCTGGCTACATGTCATTGCGAGTCGCGGCGCCGCAGCGCGGCGGACGTCGGGAAGAAACGAGTGCCGGCGTCACGGCTGTGGGTGCCATGCCTGCGCTCGCGTCGGCATGTCTTCTTCGTCGGTAGAGCATGTCTACGCCAAGCCGTAGAAACGGCACCCGAACCGGCAGTTTCTTAGGAGCAGCGCCGCGACGAAGCAATGTCAACCCCAGAGCCTGAGATTGCTTCGCTTTGCCCGCACCAGGTTGCACTCCGGCAACAAAGAAGGGGCTGCGGCTTCGGTCCGCAGCCCCTTGGTGGGAACGTCGCTGACGAGGTTGGGTTTGGATGGACCCGGGACGAAACTTCGAGGCTACTTCAACCGGCCTCGAATCTCGCCGCCGGGGAATGCCTGCGTATGCACGTTCACATAGGCCCGGTCCTCGCGGATCGCGGTCAGCAGGTCGGCGAGCGTCTTGCCGGCCAGGGGACCGACGAAATTGGCGGCCGTGAAAGTGCCTTCCCCCAGTAAACCGGTGAACTCGCCCGGGATCGTCACGGCCGGCGGCACTGCCGGATACAGCCACACTGCCGGTGGACCGTCTCCCCCGGGCGTGCTCGCGATGTGGATGTGCGCCATCGTCACGTTCGCGATACCCTGCACTTTAAGTTGATACGAGACCGTGGTTCCGCTCGATCCGGCGTCGAGGACGGCCAGACCGGTGGCCGGAGAAGCCGTACCCGCGCCGGCGCCCGCCAGGACGGCGGCGATGGGCAGTTCTCCGCGCACGGCTGTCACCTGGCCGCGGATGGCCCCGGCAGGGAATTGCTGGGTGTGCACGTTCACGTAGGCCCGGTTCTCACGGATCGCGGTCAGCAGATCGGCCAGCGTCTGGCCGGCCAAGGGACCGACGAGATTGGCCGCCGTAATCGCGCCTTCAGGCAGCAGGCCGTTGAAGGTGCCCGGAATGGTCATAGCCGGGGGCGCCGGTGGGAACAGCCAGACCGCCGGTGTGCCGTCTCCCCCCGGTGTGCTCGCGACGTGAATATGGGCCATGGTGAAATTCTCGATGCCTTGTACGCTCAGCCGGTACGCGAGCGTCTCGCCGTTGGGGCTCAGTGTAAAGAGGGCTTGGCCGGTGGCGGTAGCCGTCGTTCCGGCGGCCGCTCCTGCCAGGGAAGCCACGAAGCTCGTCGGCGCTGCCACGATCTTCTGGACGATGCCGGTCGTGCCCGCGGGCCCGAGGGCCGTACTCGCCAGAAGATAGATCTCACCATCGCGATCCTGACCGAATCCCTTGACGAACAGATTCAGCGGGTCACCCTTGGGCCCGAGCAGCAGCTCCTCGATCCGGCCCATGAACAGGTCGGCCACGAACAGCCGTCCCTGGGGCACGGAGAACTGGCGGGAGAAATCGCCGCAGACATATTGACCCCAGAGTTCCGGCAGGGCGGTGCCGTAGTACGTGTAACCGGCGACGACCGCCAGCCCGTCGTCGTGGTCATACTGAACCACCGGATCGGTCAACCGCGGGTCGTTGAGCGGCAGCCCGACGACGGCCCCCGTCGGATCGAACGCGAACGTGCCTTCCTTGAGCCGCCAGCCGTAGTTGCGGCCCTTGTGCAGGAAGTTGATCTCCTCAACGCGGTTCTGTCCCACATCGGGGACGATCAACGCCCCGCTGCGGGCATCGAAACTGAAACGGTACGGGTTGCGCAGACCATAGGCAAAGATCTCATCGAGACCTTCCTTGCCGACAAAGGGGTTATCCCGGGGCACTCGATACGCGCCGTTGGCGCTGACGAGGTCGGGACTACCCGGGGTCAGAGAAGGTGCGAGCGGATCGATGCGGATGATCTTGCCCAGAATCGTATTGAGATTCTGGCCGTTGCCCTGCGTGCCGTGACCGGCCCCGTTGTCGTTGGCGCCGCCGCCGTCACCGAGGGCGAGGTACAGGTAGCCGTCCGGTCCGAATTCCAGGTGTCCGGCGTTGTGGTTGGTCTGCGGCTCGTCGATCCGCAGCAGGACGCGGGACGAGGTCGGATCGATCGTTTCGCTCACGCCGTCCCAGCGCCATTCCCGGACCACGCTCTGATGGTTCATCGCGGTGCCGGCCGGCAACTCGACCGTGAAGTCGGCCGGGCCCCGGATCGGCTCACTCGTGTAGGTATAGAACCGGCCCTGTCCGGCGTGTTCCGGCCGGGCATAACCCGGATGGAAAGCCAGGCCCAGGAAGCCACGCTCGTCGTAGTTGGCCCGCAGGGGCACCAGCAGCGAGGTGACATCCAGCCACGGCTTGTCCAGCAGTTGGCCGTGATCGATCACACGGAGCGGGCCGGCCTGGTCCACGACGTAGAGTCGCTCCGCACGTGTCGGGTCGGGCACGAGGATGACCGGCGCGGCCAGTCCGGATGCCACCGTCTGCAGACCGACACGCAGGGGCGCCGGTGCGATCCGTTCCGCGATGGGTAAACCCGCTACGGTAAACTCACCGCGCATCAAAGAGGCATGGGGGCGACACCGGTAGCCGGGTTTGCGGCCGCCTTCGATCATTGCCTGGTAGAGGCCGATCGTGAGCGTGAAGCGAATGGTGCCTTGGCCGCCATCCTCCCAGGCCACTTCGGGATTGGACTCGAGCGGACCCGCCACAGCCATGGACAGGAGCACCTTGTCCTGCGCTGCGGAAGCGGCCTTGCCGACGATTTCGAAGGGATGGCTCGAGTGGTTGGTTACGGTGACCTGATAACGCCGGCCCAGTTCCAGGGGCAGGGTGGGATTCTCGCCGCCGAGCGGCGGGAATTGCAGGTCGCCCGGCGCGAAGGCCTCCAGGCGGTACGATGAGAAGTCCACATTGCCGAACGTCCAGGTGGCGTCGGGCGGCTGGGCGGGGGTGGGCGCGGGTGCCAACGCCAGGATCCCCAGGAGAAGATACACCGTTTTCGTGACTTGCCTTGTCTTCATAAGGTCTCTCCCCAGAAAGTCGGTAGCATGGACCTCCTGCCCATGCCACGTGTGCATTGGAATCGACGTGTCAAAGAACGTGTGGAAAAGAACGCTCTTACCAGCAACTGGTAATTCTTACTTCCGGAAAGCGTCGCGGTTCGCGCGATGTCATGTTTTCGGGTATTTCCGGATGGGTAGCAGCGGCGAAGCGTCAAACACGCACGAACTGGGGGGATTTCGCGCCGCCGGCATTCTTCCCAAGGCGGGGCGGCACTCGGCGCCCCAGCCCCCGGGGCAGAGGAATCGGCCGGCGTGTCCCCCCGAGGACCGTCGGCCGGTGCGCTTGTCGCGGCGACGATAGCGCGCTCAATGCAGGGACAGGATGTCTTCGGGACGCGGCCCGGGCTCCGGGACGGCCATCGCCGGCGCGGGTGCCACAGGGACGTCTTCCGCCGTGGCGAGTGCCTTGAGATCCTCCGGAATAAACTCCGCCACGAATCGGTGCGCGTGGTAGATCGTGAGCAGCTTCTCGATGACGAAGCACCCCAGGAAGACGGGGAAGACCGCCATGGCCTCGGCATCGCCGAAAAGGCCGCTGCCGAGAGTCACCAGAGTCAGGAGGAACAGATAGGATTCCACCAGGGTGTCGCCGAGGCCCAGGAACGGATGGCGGGTGTAGAAGTACCCGCCGCCCGGCAGGAGCACGGAGCGCGTCAGGGCCTTCGCCCTGTTCTTGAAGGTCAGTGGAAGTGCTTGATGATGGCGCGGTCCCGGCGCGGGATGCAGGTGAATTTCTCCCTGGTGCCGTTGTGATACTCGGCGACGAGCCGTGAACCCTGCACGTGCAGCCGCCGGCAATCCTGGTAGAGGACCTGGGCGATGGAACCGCGGTAGTCGGCCTTCCCGGTCGTGGGGATATGGAGCAGGCGTTTGTTTGTGAACACGAACAAGGCCCGCTTGATCAGGACGACCCACACGCCCAACGTGGATTGTTCGAGCATTGTGTACGGGGAACAGCCGAGCGTGACGAAGGCGATCTTCTCGTCGGCGTCCAGGAAACTGCCGAGAAAGGTCAGTTTCCGCAGCAGCTTCGTTCGACTCTTCTCGAGCCCGGGCTTGTAGACGCCCTTGTGGTTCGAGAACAGAATCGCGGTATCCACGGGCAGTCCGAATATCGGACGATCTGCCGGGGTCGCCTCGACCGGATGCGCGGTATGCATGTGTAATCCTCCCGAATGCTACTGAAATCGAGATAGAGCCATATCGGCAGATTGTCTGTGCCTCTCCACCAACGCCCGTGGCGCGTCGGTGAGTTTTTGCGCGGGCACCGTCCGGAAACAGCCAATGCGCTCTTCGTAGGACGTGAGTCTGCCCCACGTCCCGCGGTCGAGGTGCGAGATCCGTTCTTGTGTCCATGCCGGGGGTACGGGGGTAGAGCCCCTGCGGGAGCGGTCTGCAACCGGCAAGTACACTCCAGCCGGATGAGCCGAAAAAGAGGAGGCGGACCGATCAGGCGTCGCACAGAGCGACGGCTTGCCGGAGGCCCTCCAGCGGGTCGCGCGTCGGGATGAATTCGTGACCGACGTAGCCTTGGTAGCCGGTCCGGGCGATCTCTTCCAGGATCGGGCGGTAGTTGATCTCCTGCCGGTCGTCCAGCTCCCGCCGGCCCGGGTTGCCGGCGGTGTGGTAATGCCCGATGTAGTCCTGGTACTGCCGGATGCGGGCGATGAGGTCGCCGTCCATGATCTGCACGTGGAAGATATCGAACAGCAGTTTCATCCGGGGCGAGCCCACCTGCCGGACGATCTGCATGCAATAGTCCGTGTGATCGCCCTGGTAGCCGGGGACGCCCACCATCTCGACCGCCACGCGGCTGTTGAGCACCTCCAGGCAGAGGTTGACCTTTTGCTTTTCCGCGTAGCTCATGATCTTCTTGTACCCGGCAACGCAATTCCTGACGCCTTCCTCCGGATCGATCCCCTCGGCCAGCCCGGTAAACGTGATGACATTGGGAAACCCCGCGTCTCCACATGCGGCAATGGCCTCCCGCAGCTTGCCCAGGCACATCTCGTGGTACTGCGGATTATTCATGCCCTTGTCGAACCAGTGACTGTTGGCAATGGCACAGACCAGCCCATACTTCTTGAGCACGGGCCAGTCCTTCGGCTCAACCAATTCGACGCTCCGGCACCCCAACTCCCGCGCCACTTGGCAGGTCTTCTCGACGCTCCAGTACTGCTGCACGCACCAGTACGCGATCGACTGCCTGATCCGGCTGGCCCCGGCGGGTTGCTCCCGGCCGGAGGTCATGGGCGCCGCTGCCACCCCGGCTGTGGAACCGGCGATCACCCGCAACACTTTCCGGCGAGTGACCTGTCTGCCCATGTCTTCCCGTTCACTGTTTCCCATATTCTTCTCCCGTGTTGCCCCGAGGTTTGTTTCGTCCACGGCCTCTTTCCCTGGGTCGATCCGCCACCGTGACTCTTCTCCTGCCTACGGTCACAACTCGAAATACTGCCGCACATCGTTACACGAGAATCGCCTCATACGCCCCTCGTTGTGCCGTCCTTCCTGTGTGGAACCGCCGGACCGGATGCGCCGTCGCTCTCGATCATCTTCGACCAGCCAATTCGGATTGATCTGCCGTCCCTTCGACTTCTCCGCGAATGGAACGCCCGTTGTTCCGATCCGGATCCAGCGTAAGGGCCGACCGTCCTTCTCTCTGCAGTTCTGGAACCCATTGCGGATGTACTCGCGGCCCAGACGGCAGAAGTACCATGGGTCGGTTGGCGGCGCGTGGTGAGTCTGTGTGGATCGTGTGACTACCGCCTCCATCACCGTGTCGACGATGTTGCTTCATAACCTGTTTGGCACTCTGGTGTTTGGCGCGTGCGTAGCTTCAGGCCTTCCACTTCAGATCCATCCCGCGCATCATAGCCGTCCATCGATGTTCAGACAAAGGAAATGCGGCTGATCCCGTTCAAGGGTGTGCGAGGAAAGATCCTGGCGGCTTTAGGCCGCCCGCACGGCTTTCCAGTACGTGTCCCACAAGTCACTGTGATAGAGGCTGGCTAACGCCATCA
>JALORE010000340.1 GCA_025459125.1 Planctomycetota bacterium
ACGGGAATCCACCGCATCATTCGCTGCAGGTAATCGGCCAGGGCGGTGTATTCGTTCTGGCGCAGTGTTCTTTCGCTTTCCCCCAGGTTGCTCAGCCAGTTTGCCCCAAAGAGTTGTTGTACGACGATCTCTCGTGCCGTGCCCACTTCCCGCGTGTCGCGGCCGTAGATCTCCCCCCTCTGTTGCTTACTGTAGTAATCATGGCAGGACAGAAGGCCCTTCAGAAGTCTCGCGAGATCTGCATCCCCTGTCAATGCCTCGACGCTGGCGAGGTAAGCATTGCGTTTGCCGGCCTTGGGCGCGACGAAGGCCGACAGGTCCGCATTGACTGTCTCTCCCAATGGTCTCAGCCATGGTTCTGCCGTCTTCATGGCCGCGACGACTTCCGGATCTGGCGGCGGCGGTGGCCATAATAACCAAGCCAGGAATGCACATAAGGCGAGGCCCGGCAGAACCGCCATGGTTATCCGGATCATGCGGCGGGAGCGGTGGGGCGCCAGGGGGGCGAGCAGCGCCGGAAGGTCCTCCAGGGTGATCGGTGTCGACTCGACGTTCACCTGCAGCAGACGGTTACAGAGTTGCCTCCAGCCCTCTCCCGCTTTGCCCAGCGCACGCCACGGTTCGGAGTCCGGAACCTGATAGCCGGTGATCTGAGGCACGCCGCGATGCACCACCAACTGGTGAATGATCTCGCCCAGCCGGTGCAGATCGGCTTGGGCGTGCCAGTCCGGGTCCAGATGGCTGTCCGGCAGGGGATCGGAGAGGACGATCCTCGCCTGGGACATCTCCCGAGACCCGCCGATGAGGATGTTGGTCAGCTTGAGATTGCCGTGTGGTCGGCCGCAGGCCTGCCGTAATGCGCGTAGACCCCGTGTCACCGAGTGGACGATATTGTAAAGGCCCGCGGCCCCGACCTTGACGCGGTTGTCGATCAACCATTGCAGGGCGAACTCATACCGATCCGTGACGTAGAACGGGCCGGAAGCGGCTGTACCGTAGTCATGGATCGGAGCCCAGGCACTCGCCTCCAGCCGGGCGGCTTTCTGCTGGACCGCCGCGCTCTCCAGGAAGGCCTGGCCCTGTGTCGCCTCCAGCACCTCATCGTGGATGCGCACCGAAGGCTTGTGAGCCTTGATGACGCGTTCCGACTCACCTTGTGCCGTGGGCTTCACGAGATAGAGGGTACTGAAACCGGTCCGGCACAGCGGACGGTCTGCCTCGTACCGGCCGAACGTAGCCATAGGTCCCCCGTTTTACGCCTCATGAAGTCTACGGCCGTGCTATTTCTTCCGCTCCGGTCTGGGACCGGGCACCGCCTTCACGCTTTCGGGCCGGATCTCGACTTCGATCGTGCCCTTCCGGGTGCGGCCGTTCCAGGCCTTGCTCGCCAACGGCAGACACACGTACCAGGCGGTTGCGTCGGTGCACGTATCGAACATCACGAAGAAATGCGTCGCCCCCCGTTCCTTCCACTTCGCCCACAGGGGCCCTTTCTCCTTGAGAGTCACTTCACACGGCTTGGTCGGTCCGAATTCGGTGGTCTGGTTGGAGCCCTGGGCCAGCGAACCTTCGCGCAGCGCGTTGCCCGGTGCCCAGTACACCTGCATGGCAGTTTTGTCCCCTTGCTGCTTCTCCACCCAGCGCTCCCACTGCTGTTTCTCGTTCCAGTCCACGCCGACGACGTCGATGCGGACGTTCTGCCGGCAGATGTCTCCGATGCCCCGAATGTGGATGGCGCGGTTGCCGCTGCATCCGCCCAGGATGCTGCCGGTCAGGAGGGTCAGGACCAGGGCGATTCTTCTCGTCGTTGTCTTCATAGCGTAGCTCCGTTCACTTGCGGTGTTTGGGATTGACAGGATGGCGGTCCGGCTCGACCTGGCTCGCCAGGTAACGCCGCACCACGGCGGCAATCTGTCCATCGGACTTGATGTCCGGCGTCACCAGGTAACGCGTCTTGAGGACCAGCTCGTCCAAATCGTTCTGGGTCTGTTCGAACACCAGGTGAAGGCCGCCGACGCGCGCATCGCCATAATCGCGGCACAGACTGGCCGGCCCCAAGCCGGGGAACATGCGTGCGATCAGGGCCAGTGTGGACCACCACAACTCCGGTGGGATCAGGCCCAACGCCTCCTCCGGGGCAATGGGTTCCGCCAGCAAGTGGTGGGGACCGAGCGACGGCAGCCACCGGGCGTCGGACCGAAACACGCGCTCGACCTGGGGCGGCAGCGGTTGGGCCGGATCGCAGCCGGTCTGGATCTGGCGGGCCAGGCTCAGCATCTCATCCACCGCCACGGGAAGACTGGTGCCGCTGCCCACCAGGAGCGTGCGGATCGCGAGAATGGCCAGCGAATAGAGATCGCACGGGCTGCTCAGCGGATGGATGACCTCAAAGGCCACGTGAGACAGCGGTACGCCCTGCGCCGACCGGACGGCTTGGATCTCCGCGGCCTCCAGATGCCGGGAGAACGCGCGGAAGCGGTATTCATCCCCGGCCAGGCCCGGATCTTTCTGGACGTGTGCGTACAGGCACAGACTGCCCGTAGCCAGACTCAATGGCAGCACGACCAGATGGCTGGCGCTCAGTTCCAGGCGCTCCTGGGTTGCCAGGGTCCCCTCGACCAGGGCGGTATCGCGTGACTCCGATGGCGTCTTGCGGATGACGACGAGGCCTTTGCCCCGCGTGGGCAGGGAAGTCACGGCCGGCCGGTAGGCCGATGTCTCTCCGATCAGGGGCGATACATAATACGTCAGATCGGTCCCCTCCACGTGGAGAGGCAGCGCGGACCCGGGCTCGATGAGCCGGGGGCGGCCCGTCCAGAGCAAGGGCAGTGGCCCGGGATCGGGGTCCATCTCGACCTGAAACGACTCGGGGCCCAGGTTCAGCAAGGGCCGCTGCCCACAGCGCACGACCGCCTGCACGGCGGCAACGAGGTGGGACAGCAGGACCAGCTTCAGATGAAAGACTTCGATCAGTCGGCTGTACCTGCCCTGGGCCTCGAGGAACAGGCGGCCCGGATAGCGGACGGCTCCGCCCGCGCCGGGTTCGGAGTCCGGTACCGCCCCGGGTGTGGCTGTCCCCTGGCCACGGTCCCTGTGCGCGCCCGCCAACAGGTCGAGATAACCTTCCAGGTCCATCGCGTAGTGGCGCGTGACCAGCATGAGACCCGCGGCCGGATTGAAAGGGATCAGTTTGTCCACGCGGGGGCAAATCTCCGCCAGAGGCTTGGTGTGCTCATTGGTCGGCGCCCCGTCCGTCACCGGGACCAGCGGCGTCTGGTCTCCCAATTCCGGGATGTACAGGTACCGGTGCAGCGAGCCGGCGTAGGACGGCAGTCCCCCTTTCTGGAGGATGCCCTCTTCCTGGCATAAACGCCAGCAGGCCGCGGTCTGTTCCTCGCGCGGGTGCACCGGAGACAAGGCCGCGACGTCGAGAAACGTCGGCAGAGGAGGAGACGTCTCCCAGCCGCAAGTCAGTTTCTCCGCAGTGCCCAGTTGATCGAAGGCCTCGACCTGCTTCCGCCAGCGGTCGTCGAGCAGGGCGTTCGAGAGGAAGACTCGCTGGGCCAGCGACGTATTCCGGAGGACCGTTGCGTCCTGCAGCCACAACGCGAGCCAGGCATGGATCTGGCCGGCGACGTCGGCGAGGCACGCCAGGAAGACCGTGCCGCCCAGCGTGCTGCGCAGCCGGACCGGAGCGCCGCCGCCCGGATCCTCGGAGAGCTTCACCACGACGCACACCCGCAGGGCCGCATCCTTCTGGCTCTCACAGACGGGAATCACCGCGCACCCCTCAGGAACCCGCAATCGGCTCTTCTCGGTCTCGACGATGGTACAGCCTCCACACCGTGGCGTCCCAGCCTCTCCGACGACGCAATCCTGTGCTGGGGACATTTCGTACCGGGACAACTGTCGCAACTCCGACGAATATCCCATCGTAAGATCATCCCGGAGACTGTCAAGACGAATTTCCGGGTAGCGGCGGGGCGGGCCCCAGGAGGTTACCGCTGGCGGTCTGTCCTCCGCCACGGTCGGCTCCAGGTGTGTCGAAAGGGCCACGGGTTCGGTCCGGCACGGAAAAGTGGCGAATCAGGACCAACAAGGCAATTGACACCGTCAGGACGCGGGGTGTAGTATGCACCGCGCGAGTGCAGGTTTGGCGCCGCGACGGGTTGGTTCATTTCCATGGCGTTCAGTCCTTTGACAAAGTGACGTGTACCGCCGACCTTCGGGGCCCAGGGGGGCTCTGTCACTGTGCGAGCCGGTGTCCACCGGCGGGGTCGGCGTCCGAGCAAGCGGCTGTCTCTCACGTAAGCTGTTTGGAGGTACGGACTTATGATGGTCAAATGCGACGAATGCGGCAATGTCTATAGCGATCCGCCCCGAGCGGCGGGGGAAAGGTGCAATGTCCTCCGTTGCCCGGGGACGCTGCACCAGTACGTCCGGCCCAGTTTTCTGCAGTGTTCTGGCTGCGGCAACATCTTCGGCAGTCCGCCGTATCAGGCGGGCGACCTGTGCCGGATGCCCCGGTGTGGCGGAACGTTGCGCGCCCGGCGGTAGGGGAGCAGCGCGGGCCGGGCCGGCGGCAAGTTGCGGTCTTTGCCTCCCGTCACAGGAACGTGGTCTGACGCAGTGACGCTCAGCCTGTCAAGCAAGGCCGATTGCACCTTCGTTCCCTGCGCTGCAGGGCCCGAAGGGACTCTCCGGGTCGCGGACCCCCGCGGGCCCTTGCGTCCGGGCGTTCGCGAGCCGCAGGCCACCTGCCTGGGTACGTACGGCCGCCTGTGTACCCCGGGTCCTGATCCCGTCGGCCACCACCTTCTGATCCCATCGAATGTCTTTGTAGGTGTCGTGTCCCTTGATCGCTTCCAGAAGAGGCTGGTAGAGGATGGGTGGGAGCCACGGATTATGGCCCGGGATCGCCATCTTGCACTTGTCGATCAGATGCAGGCACGTCTGGTAGATGCGGCCGAGTTGCTTGTCCTGCTCCTTGGCCGAGCTCAACAGCGCTGTCACGCTGTGCCGGAACCGTAGGTCGCCCACTTCCTGGTACGAATAAAGCGCCTGGGCCAGGTAGGCCGCCGCCTCACCGGCCAGTTTGCGCGTCTCCTTCGCCTTGAGCAGATCGATCAG
The DNA here is from genome assembly GCA_025459125.1 of Planctomycetota bacterium. GTDB lineage: Bacteria > Planctomycetota > Phycisphaerae > Sedimentisphaerales > Anaerobacaceae > PLanc-01. The sequence goes on from JALORE010000340.1 coordinate 5,131, forward strand.
GGCATGCACCGCCTCGTGTACAATCAGAGACCTGAATTCCACCTCCCCGAACTTCAAGGACTTCAGAAAGAGGGCATTCTTCCCGGCGTCATACTGGGCGTCCGGCGCCAGATGGGTATCCTGTGCGACCTCAATATCGCCCTTCTGAATGGCATGCGCCACCCGGCCCAACCCATCCACATTGATCGGGAGTCCACCGAGGTGAAAGTCCATCTTCTGCACGGAATCAATGACCTTCACGACCTGGTTCGCCAGTTGAGTACTTCCGCTCATGATCGCCTCACGCTGCTGTATGCCCGACCTTCTTCCGTGTCGTGCGCTCCATCCGTTGTCCGGAACGCGAGTCACACCTCAAGCCGGTCCAATCAAGATGGGCGCATCTACCGAGTCAGCCCCAGCACCTGTCGCTGCCGGTCGCCCCGGGCGCGCACTTCGAAGAGCGGCTGGCCGGGCTGGCACAGCGCCAGTTCCAGGGCCGCTGCCGCGCGCTGACGCTGCATCCCCGTGCGCAGGGCCTCCTGCAGGGTCTCCGTCGTCATCGGCCGGCCCAGCAGGTGCCGCTTGCCCGCGGGGAACCGCCCCTGGTTCTTCGACCACCACCCTTGGATCAGCGGCCCGGCGGGCCAGGGCAAGTCCTCGTCGGGGTCCAGTGCCACGTTCTCGTCCTCGGGCGCTTCGGTCGGCCCGGCCTCAAATCCCTCGGGCCATTCTCCCTCCAGGTCCTCGTAAGCGATGTCCACCCCGGTGATCGACGCGAACGCCTCGCCCGCCGGCCGGGCCAGTTCCGGGTCGGCCATCCGCTCAATCAGCCGCGGCACCAGTACGGGATCGCCGATCGCCCCCGCGACCTTGATGGCCAGACGGAGCCATTTCTCCTGACCGGCCAACTTCTTTTGCCAGATGAGGGCCTCGGCAGGATTCATCCGCCGTGCCGCCAGGTCTGCCGCCCGCTCGGCGCATGGCCCTCCCGCTTCCGCAATCTCGCGCAAAACACTCACGCCGGCGGGCTCGCCGAGCAGTACCGCGCTCCACGCCGCCCAGAAGCGCATCGGACCATCGTTGCCGGTCAGATATCGCCCGACGGCGCCCTTGGTATCGAGCCGCCCCAATTCCCCGGCGGCCTTCACAGCCCGCGAAACCACGACAGGATCGCTCTCGTCCAGTGCCGCATTCAGCCTGTGCCCGGGATCGTACCGGTGCACATCCGCCGCACCGATCCCAATCCGCCGCCGCATCGGCTCCGCCGCCTCCAGCAGCTTCTCGATATGCGGCCGTACCTTCTCCAGCGGCACCCACCCCAACGCCGAAATCACCCCCCGCGCCAGCTCTTGCGACTGTGTCCCCACTTTCAAAACCTGCTCAATCCGCTCTTGGTCGCCTGCCTCAAACGCCAGAACCGCCCCCGCAAACACCTCCCCCGCCTCCTCCCAAGCTAACTCCTCCTGAACGATCCGCCACCCCTCCTCTCCCGCAATGCGCAGACCATCAATGTGCGCCTCGACCCGATCATCCAATTCCGCCAAGTCCTTCAGATCATAATGCGGGGCATGGACAGCCTCATCTCGAAGCAGCCACTGAAATGCCGCTTCCTCCCCATGCTGCTGAACACTTGACGCAACCATCAACACCTTACCTTGTCTCCGGGGCAATTCGTGTCTAATCAGTTCTGCTTCGCCCACCAATTCCTGCTG
>JALORE010000080.1 GCA_025459125.1 Planctomycetota bacterium
CCGTTTCTTCTTCGGGGTCGGCGAGGCGGGCGCTTATCCGGGGGCCACGCGGGCCCTGCAGGACTGGGTGCCGGCCCAGGAACGCGGGATCGCCCAGGGGTTCTTCCACTCCGGTGGCCGGCTCGGGGCGGCGATCTCGCTGTTTCTGATGCCGCTGCTGGTCATCCGCCTCGGCTGGCGGATGACGTTTGTCATCAACGGGTTGATCGGGATCGTGTGGATGATCGCCTGGCTCCTCTGGTTCCGGGACAATCCCAAGAACCACTCCTGGGTGAATGCCGCCGAATTGGATTACATCCGCAACGGGCTGAAGGAGGACGCCGCACCCTCGGTCAAAATCCCCTTCGCTCTGATCGTGACCTCGGGCAACATGCTCCTGGCGATGTTTCAGTACATCGCCAGCAACGTCACGTTCTTCATCAGCTTCAGTTGGCTCCAGCCGTATCTCATGGACCAGTGGGGCGACGCGGCGGCGCTCTATGCGCCGATTCCGCTGCTCGTCGGCATGTTCGCCCACTGGACGGCCGGTGCGACGGTCACCTGGCTCCACGCCCGGGGCCACCCGGTCGCCTCCCGGCGGATTCCGGCGCTCGTAGGCTTCGTGATCGGGGCCCTGGGTCTGCTCCTGACCATACAGGCCGGCGCGGCCAGTCCCCTGGCCTTTGTCCTGTGCTTCAGCGTGGCCGTCTTCGGCGTGGAGATGACGATCGCCCCCAGTTGGGCCTTCTGCATGGACATCGGCGGCGGCAAGTCGGGCGCCGTCTCCGGCGCGATGAACATGCTGGGCAATCTCGGCTCGGCCTTCAGCGCCATCATCTTTCCGTACTTTGTCGCCCAGGTGACGTTGCCCGGGATTGCGCCGGAGCCGGGGACGGCCAATTCGTTCTTTCTCTTCGCGGCGGCGATGAACGCGGCGGCCGCGGTGGCGTGGCTGTTCATGAATCCCCAACGAAGGATCTCGGAGTCGGTCTCGCCCCGGCAGGCCCGGCTGCGGCTCGTGCTGTTCCTGGTGACCGCCGTCCTGTTGGTCGGCGGACTCTTGACCTACAAGTTGTTGTTCATGACTTGAGTCAAGATAGTATCTGAAACCGTGGGTGCCAGCGGCAAGCGCCAGTTCGTAGTGACGCCGTAAGGCGTTATCGTATGCTCTTACGAGCACACTACCAACAAACCATCGGCACGCTGCGCTTGCCGCTGCCACCCGATTATGACGGCAACTGTTCCTTCGCATGCAAGGGAGGTGAAGGTGCTGACCCGCAAGGAATATGAAGCGGCGCAGAAGCGTGCGGCCGTCATGATTCGCGATGCCAACATTGTCGTCACGGCGGAGGAGGCCGGACGCGTGGAGGTGGCAGATTTTGGCTTGAGCCGGCTCGACCGGGAAGGCGCCCAGATCCTGACCCTGGTGGCCACCGACCGGATCGCGGCCAAGATCATCGTCCTGTTCGAAGGCCAGACGCTGCCCGAGCACTGGCATCCGCGCGTGGGCGACGACCCGGGCAAGGAAGAGACCATCCGGGTGGTCCGGGGCACGCTGCGCTGCTACGTCCCGGGCCCAGACACGCTGCGCGAGGGTTTTGTGCCGCAGGGCCAGCAGGATGCCTACACCGTCCGGCAGGAGTTGCTCCTGGGGCCGGGCGGGCAGACCACCCTGCGGCCCGGGACGAAGCACTGGTTCCAGGCGGGCGCCGGAGGCGTCGTCATGTACAGCTTCTCGACGGTCGCGCGCGATATCCTCGACCAATTCACTGATCCGAACGTGCAGAGAACCACCCGAATCATTGATTGACAGGAAAGAAAACGCAAATGGACACGCCCAGGCATGCGGTCATCACGAGCTTCCTCAGTGCAACGAAAGACCGGTTCCACGAGTACAATGCCCCCAAGACCTTGCCGGAGCGTCTGCAAATGGCCGCCCGAATCGAGGGCATCTGTGGCGTGGAGATGGTCTTTCCCTACGAGGTTTCCACCGATCCGCAGGAAATGAAGCAGATGCTCGCCACCGCGGGATTGAACATCGCGGCGGTGAACGTCAACGTGAAGGCGGAGCCGCAGTTTCGCAACGGCAGTCTCACGGCCACCGATCCGCGCATCCGCGCCCAGGCGGTGGACTTCATCCGCCGGGCAAAGGACTACGCCCAGGCCGTCGGGGCGGACAAAGTCACCTGCTGCCCCCTTGCGGACGGCTACGAGTTCAACTTTCAATACGACTATGGCCAGGCCTGGAAGCACCTCATCCAGACTCTGCGCGAGGCGGGCGGCTACCGGCGGGAGATCCCGCTCTTCATCGAGTACAAACCGAGCGAGACGCGCGGACGCTGTTTCGTGGACACCGCGGCCAAGACCTTGCTGCTGCTGAACGAGGTGGGGATCGACGAGATGGGCGTGACCCTCGACTTCGGCCATTCCATGTACGGCAATGAAAATCCCGCCGAGGCGGTGGCCCTGCTGGCCGAGAGCCGGTTCCGCTACTACATCCACATCAACGACAACAACGGGCGCTGGGACTGGGACTACATGGTGGGCACCCATCATCTGCTCGATTATGTCGAGTTCCTGTACTACCTGCAGAAGTACGGCTACCGGGACTTCCTGACCTCCGACACCTCGCCGACGCGCTGGGACATCCAGCGGACCTTCGCCATGAACGCGCGGTTGACGAACAAGCTGTGGGCCCTGCTGGGCCAACGGGACACGCGTGAGCTCGAGGCACGGATTGCCGGCGGCGATTATCTCAAGACCTGGCAGTGGGTCGAAAGCAACATCCTGTCGCTGTGAGAAAGAGGGTGCCTATGAACATCGTGCTCGCGACGATCCTGGTTTGTGCGGCCGCTTATCCCGCGTCCAATCCGGAGGCCATCGCCCGGGTGCACGCCGGGGAGCAGAAGACCGCCTATGCCTCCTGGTGGGGATTCGATCCGAACGATGCTACCGCTGCCCTGCAGGCGGCCCTCGACTCGGGCGCGACAAAGGTCATTGTCGCAGATATGAAAACCCCCTGGGTCGTCCGCCCGATCCGGCTCGCCGACGACCAGGAGCTGGTGCTGGAGCCCGGGGTTGTTTTGCTGGCGAAGCGCGACGAATTCCGCGACTCGGATGACTCTCTCCTGAGCGCCTCGGGCAGGAAGAATGTCCGTATCACCGGTCCCGGCGCCACGCTGCGCATGTGGCGGGAGGACTACGACCGCCCGCCGTATCAGAAGGCGGAATGGCGTCATGGTATCAACATTCGCAGTTGTACCGGTGTCCGGATTACCGGCCTGACCATCGCCGAGAGCGGCGGCGACGGCATCTACCTCGGCGTTTCCCAGAAAGGCGTGACGAACACCGATGTCGAGATTCGGGATGTGGTCTGCGACCGCAACTATCGCCAGGGCATCAGCGTCATCAGTGCGAAGAACCTGCTGATCGTGAATACGATCCTGCGCGCCACCTCCGGCACGGCGCCCATGGCCGGCATCGACTTCGAGCCGAACCACTCCGACGAAGTGCTCGTCAACTGCGTGATGCGCGATTGCCTGGTGGAAGGCAACGCCGGCGACGGCTTTCTCTTTGCCCTGCACAACTTGGCCTACGATTCGATACCGATCTCCGTCCGCATCGAGAACTGCCGGTCCGTGGGCGACCGCAACGGCTTTCGCCTCAACACCGGCAACGGCGGGCCGCGCACCTGCATGCCGGGTTCGATCGACGTGATCGACTGCCGGTTCGAGGGCAGTGAACAGGCGGGCCTCGCGATCAGCAACAAGCCCGTCGAGGGTTGCCGCGTGCGGTTCGAGAGATGCCGCATCGTCAATGCCGCTCAGAACCAGCCCAAGGTCGCGCCGATCCAGTTCTCGACGAGCACCGAGAGCACCCTGAACCTCGGCGGCGTGGAGTTCGCGGAGGTGACTATTACAGATTCTCAGGACCGCCGGCCGGTGGGATACGGCGACCGGGCGGGCGGATTGAAGCTGACAGGACTGAGCGGCACGCTCACCGTCGAGCGTCAGGGGCAGCGCACCAGCTACCCGCTCGATCAGAAGACGCTGGACGCCTGGTTTCCCTTCCAGGCGTTCAAACAGTTCCCGCCGTTCGACATGAGCACCCTGCGGTGGGAGTCGATGCGGCCTCCGTCTGTACCACCGGCCGGCTGGAGTTGCCCCGTGCGACAGCGCGGCCCTAGCGAGTTCCTCGTGTCGGGGGCGTCCCGCCCGCGCAACGGCGGTGAGCAGGACCACGATGCGATCGCGTTCACGCTGGGACTCAAACGCGTCGGCAAGAGCGTCACACCGGAAAGTCCGGTTGCCGTCGTCACGCCCGCGGGCGAGCGACACAGCCTGCCGAAGATGAGCGGCGAGGGAGAGAAGTCCTACACGTTCCAGACCGAGCAGCCCGGGCCGTACCGCATCGTGTGCGAGCCCGGGAACAGCACGGTGCAGGTCGTCTCGTGTAATCGGCCCGTCGGCCTGTACGCCGAGCGTGCGCCGCTGCATCTGCTGGGCGCCGCGGGCGACGTGTACTTCTGCGTGCCGGCCGGCGTAACGGAGTTCGCCATCCGGGTCAGCGGCGGCGGCGAAGGCGAAAGCGTCAAGGCCGCAGTCTACGACGCCGCCGGTGAGAAAGTCGCCGAGCAGGACAACATCGACGGCCACCAGTTCCTGCTGCGCCGTCCCCCGACGGCGGGCGCCGAGATCTGGCGGCTGCAATTGGGCAAGCCTTCCCAAGGGGTAATCGAGGACTATTACGTCCAGTTGCAGGGCATCCCCCCACTCCTGGCGACGCAGCCCAATGCGCTGCCGCAGATCGCCGCCCCACCGCGCTGAGCCTGCCGTCCGCGAACCGGCCGGCTTACTCGCACCATTACGGGACGGGATTTCTCTGCGCGGACAGCCTATTGCTCCGGACCTTGGGGTCCACAGGCGAGGAGATTCTGTGCCCCCCTGCGGCTCGACCGGGACGGCAGGCCAAGACACGGACCTGCCAGATTGGCATTGTCTCCCCGCCTCCCGAGACGTCGTAAGTACTTGCCAAGAGATAACTTGGAGATTCTCCCGCTCCGGCACGTGGTTTGCACAGATCACCGGTGCCGGACGATCCGGCCGGATGATCCATGCAAAGACGAGGGCCAACGATGAAATTCGATAAGTTTACGCTCAAAGCGCAGGAAGCCCTGGCGACAGCCCAGCAGACGGCGATGGCCAAGTCGCACACAGTCCTTGCGCCGCTGCACCTGCTCAGCGCGCTGCTGGGCGATGCAGGCGGCGTGGCCGAGATGATCCTCAAGAAGATCGGCGCCAACGTCGATCGCATCCGGGAGATGACGGAGGGCGAGCTGACCCGGTTGCCCCAGGGCACCACCGGCCAGATCATGCCCGATCCCGCCTTCAACCAGATCGTCCTCGACGCCCAGAACCGGGCCGACAAGATGGGCGACGAGTATCTCAGCGCCGAGCACCTGTTCCTGGCGCTGGCGGCCGCCAAGAGCGACGCCCAGGAGATTCTGAGCCTCAACTCCGTGACGCCGGAGAAGATCCAGAATGCCCTGAAGGAAATCCGCGGCGGGGCCAAGATCACCGACCAGAACCCAGAAGACAAGTACAAAGCACTGGAGCGCTACGGCATCGACCTGCTGGAGATGGCCCGCAAGGGCAAGCTCGACCCCGTAATCGGCCGGGATGAGGAGATCCGGCGGTGCATGCAGGTCCTCAACCGGCGAACCAAGAACAACCCCGTCCTGATCGGGGAGCCGGGTGTCGGCAAGACCGCGATCGTCGAGGGCCTGGCGCAGCGGATCGTCGCGGGCGACGTGCCTGCCGGGCTGAAGAACAAGCGCGTCGTCGCGCTGGACATGGGCGCCCTGATCGCCGGCACGAAGTTCCGCGGCGAGTTTGAGGACCGGTTCAAGGCCGTCCTCAAGGAGGTCATCGGCTCCGACGGCCAGATCATTCTCTTCATCGATGAGTTGCACACGGTCGTCGGGGCCGGCAAGGCCGAAGGCGCCGTGGACGCCGGCAACCTGCTCAAGCCGGCCCTGGCGCGCGGCGAGCTCCGCTGCATCGGCGCCACGACCATCGACGAGTACCGCCAGTACATCGAGAAAGATGCCGCCCTGGAACGGCGCTTCCAGCCGATCATGGTCGATCCGCCGAGCGTCGAGGATACGATCGCCATCCTGCGCGGTCTGAAGGACCGGTACGAGACCCATCACGGCGTGCGGATCAGCGACTCGGCCATCGTCGCGGCGGCGGTCCTGTCGAACCGGTACATCACCGACCGCTGGCTGCCGGACAAGGCGATCGACCTGATCGATGAGGCCGCTTCCAAGCTGCGGATCGAGAACGATTCGCTGCCGGCGGAACTGGACGGCATCCGCCGCCGGATCATGCAGCTTCAGATCGAGCGGGAGGCCCTCAAGAAGGAGACCGACCCGGCCAGCAAGGAGCGGCTCAAAAACATCGAGAAACAACTGGCGGACCTGGAGGAGAAGAACCGGACGCTGACCGCCCAGTGGGAGAGCGAGAAAGGCGGGATCGAGCAGATCAAGGCCCTCAAGCAGAAGATCGAAGAGGCCCAGCGGCAATTCGAGGAGGCGCAGCGCCGCGGCGAGCTCGAGCGGGCGGCCCGCCTGAAGTACGAGACGATCGCCAATCTGCAGAAGCAGCTCCAGCAGAGCGAGGAGCAGCTCGCCCGGACCGAGCGGGCCCAGATGCTCCAGAACGAGGTGACGGAAGAGCACATCGCCCAGGTCGTCTCGAAGTGGAGCGGCGTCCCGGTCGCCCGGCTGCTCACCGGCGAGCGGGAGCGGCTGATGCAGATGGAAGAGCGGATGCGTCGGCGCGTGGTGGGACAGGATGAGGCGGTCACGGCGCTGTCCAACGCGGTCCGCCGGAGCCGCTCCGGTCTGTCCGACCCGAACCGGCCCATCGGCACCTTCCTGTTCCTGGGGCCGACCGGGGTGGGCAAGACCGAGATGGCCAAGGCCCTCGCGGACTTCCTGTTCAACGACCCGAACGCGCTGATCCGGATCGACATGAGCGAGTTCATGGAGCCGCACTCGGTGGCGCGGCTCATCGGCGCTCCGCCCGGCTACGTCGGTTACGAGGAAGGCGGCCGGCTGACCGAGGCGGTCCGGCGCAAGCCCTACTCCGTGATCCTGCTCGACGAGATCGAGAAGGCCCATCCCGATGTGTTCAACGTCCTGCTGCAGGTCTTCGACGACGGCCGGCTCACGGACGGCAAGGGCCGGACCGTGGACTTCAAGAACGCCGTTCTGATCATGACCAGCAACATCGCCAGCCAGCAGATCCAGAAGCTGACAGAGGAAGAGGGCGCCGACTGGGAAATCGAGGCCCACGTCAAGGACGTGCTCAAGCAGGTCTTCAAGCCGGAGTTCCTCAACCGGATCGACGAGGTCATCGTCTTCCACATGCTCACGCGCGAGCACCTCAAGAAGATCGTCGATATCCAGCTCGGCTACCTGGCGGACCGCCTCAAGGACCGCAAGATCAAGCTGGAATTCACGAACGGCGCCCGGGACCGCGTCATGGAAGAGGGCTACGACCCGGCCTACGGGGCCCGGCCGCTCAAGCGGACGATCCAGCAGCAAATCGAGAACCCGCTGGCCATGGAGCTGCTCGCCGGCAAGTTCCTCGACGGGGACACCGTCCGTGTCGACGCCAACGGGCACGGCTTCGCCTTCGCAAAGGTGAACCAGTGATATGGTTAGCCGGGGAGCTGCTCAAGGCCGAGATCAACAAGGTCAAGAACGAGCACGCGGAGTTGCTTTACGCCATCATCGGACTACCGACGGCTGGCGCCCCCACAGGCAGGGCAAGCGTTGCTCTCGACTGGCATGAGTCTGCGACGAGCACGTATGACTCCCTCGATCACTGGGTCCGCATCAAACGGGTCGTTCACAGGATGCGTATCCCCCTTGCTTTGACCGCGTCGGCGACGAAGGTGCCCCGGCCCTGGCCATCAGACTCCCCTCGGGTATAGCCGAGGGCAGGCGGAAGCAATGCGAAGCCAGCCGCAGGCTGTCCGCTTGTGCCCGGCTCCTCAGAAAGTCTTCCGGGCACGCCCGGCCTCCCTGAGATCTTACTCTATGCCGAAATCGCCGGGTTCGTTGCAGACCAGGCCCCGGACGCGGAAGAGAAGATTCGCCCCTCCCCTGAACCGCCTCTTCTCTTGGCTCCTGTTCTCCCCTTTAACACTCGAGTACTCTCCCAGTTCTCATCTGAGGTACCCTAGACTGAGATGTTCGTGTCCAGGGGATATCTACCATTCATTATTGACAATGGGCGTATCCATGTGGACCCCCTGGTTGCTTGCTCTGTTGTACCCCGCCAGGCCGGAAACCGCAAACGGTGGGATCCGCAGGAAGAGCGTCAGAGCCATGCCCACGTCAGACCAATCCGGCGGCGTCGTCGCAGATCCAGGCGTCGGAGCCGTCCGAGAGCCGCAGATGGAGCCAGCGCCCGCGGCGTTCGAGCAGCTCGAATTCCGTGCCGGCGTGCAGAGGGTCCTGGAAGCTGGGCGGATAGTTCGGACCGTCGCCCTGGCGGGCCACAACCTGGGCGACCGTGATGACGCCCCAGCGCGTCCGCGCCTGCTGTCGGGTCTCCACGAGGATCGAGAGGGAGAAACTCACGAACAATACGCCCGCTACGGCGGCTGTCACCGACGGGGCGACGCCGCGCCCCCGCCAGACGATCAGCGTCAGAGCGACGCAGAGAGCTCCCAGCAGCAGGGCGGCCAGGAGAGACTTCGTCGGGAGCGCGAAGTCATAGTGCCAGAAGAGCAGGGTCTGGAGCACGCGTCGCTCGGCGCTGACCTGGACCTGGTCCACCCGCTGGCTGCGGGCAAAGGCGAGATTCTTCTGGATGTTGACGTCGGACCGGTCGAGCCGGGCCGCCCGGCGGTAGTTCAGAATCGCCCGCCCCAGATCGGAGGCCTCTTGGGGCCCTCCCCGTCCCGCGTCTCCCAGGCCGCGCAGGAGATAGGCGTTGGCAAGATTGTAGTAGAGCTTGGCGTTCCGCAGGCCGCCCTGGTCGATGAGCTTCTCATAGAGGAGGATCGCCTTGTCGTACAGAGGCCCGGCCGCGTCGGGATCGGCGGCCGCATTGGCCTGCTGGAACACACTGCCGGCTTCCTGGAGCACGCCGTAGAGCTGGTCGCGCGGAAGAGACGACGCCACGGCCTTCGTCACCGGGCCGAGCGCCAGGCACAGGGCGAGCAGCAGCAGATAGGACGTTGGCCCGGCCTGCCCAACGCGAGTGGCGGAAGACGCACGCGCCGCATCCGCGGGCCGGCGCGGGACGGCTTTCTCCACCGCCTGAATCAGATCGAGCGCGGTTTGCACCTGATCCGGGCCGATGTCCTCACCGGCGGACGCATAGTGGGCGGCTTCGCAGGCATCGATCAGTCCCTGGTACTTCCGGGCCGTGGCGGCGTCGCCGGTGGCGTCCACGATGGCTTGGCCGCAATCCTGCGCCGTCAGGGAGGCCGCCACACGGCCGAAACGGTCGCCGATGTAGGTCTTCAGGGCCGACAGCAGCAGCTCGTGCCGCTGTCCGGGCGCGGCCGCGGAGACCCGCTGAAGGTGCGTCAGGGCGGTGCCGGCCGCCCGCCGGCGGCGCTGGCGGGCACGAGATTCCGGACTCGTCCGACCCGCCCATTTTACGGCCACGCTGGCGAGCAAACCGGTCAGCGGAAGCGCCCACAAGACCGCGTGCACCGGACGCCTGACGAGGGACAGGACCGAGAAAGCCTGGTTCTCCAGGACTTCGGGACCGTAGTAGTTCGCCGACAGCCCCTGGCGAATCGCCTGAACGCGCGAGGAATCCCGCGCTCCGCCGGCGCTGGAGACGGTCCCCTGCATGTCCTGGTTCGTCAACACCTTCGTCGGCGCCACCTCCAGCGGGATCGGCTGCGTCCGGGCGACCACGTATTTGCCCTGCTCGGGATCGAAGTACGCCAGAGGCAGCGCGGGAATCTGGGTCACCTGATCGCTGTTGGCCCGGAGGGTCTGAGTGAAGACCTTCGTGCCGGCTTCAAAGGAGGGCGACGCCTTCTCGGCGGGAATCCGGAACTGCGCGGCCAGCTCCGGCACCTGCTCCAGCGCCGGCCACTGGACGGGCTTGAGATACGGATTGCCGCCGATGCGGATCGTCAGGGTGATGGGATCGCCCACACTGACCTGGGTCGGTGCCGCCGCGGCCGTGATCGTGTAGCGGCCGACCAGCCCGTAGAACTCAGGGGGTTTGCCCGTCTCCGGGAGCGGCTGCACCTCCAGCTCCACGGCGTTGGACTGGACCTGAACCCGCTGCAGCACCAGCCGATAAGGGTTGAAGAAATCGCCGGTCGGCTCGCGCCGGACCGCGACGTTCGCGGAGACCTGGAACGGGTCCAGGCGGAGACGGCCGGACCGCTTCGGGATCACAACCTTGCGAAACGTCCCGACCAGAGCTTCCATGCCGCGGACGAGTTGCCGATCCTCCGTCATCGTGACGGGAATGCTGTGAATCAGGATCTGCCGCAACGACTGGCCGACCGGACGCTCGGTGAGGTCCTCGATGTAAAAGTCGTCCGACTGAAAGACCGGCACCTCGAACGAGGCTTCCCGCACGCGGGCGGTAGCGGTCCACTTGGCGGTCATCACGAGCGGCTGGCCCACGTAGCACCGCGCCGGGGTGACCGACAGTTCCAGCACGATCTGGTCCGTGGAGCCCGGGCGGGAAACCGTCACCTCGACGGCATTGGTCGTCTGGGTCTGGCCGTCGACGACGACGGTCACTCCGGGCAATTGCATCGTGCCGGGAGAGCCGGCCGTAATCACGTACTTCGTCTCATGGCTGAGCATCGTGCGGTCGTTGATCGTCTGCATCAGGGTTTGCGTGCCGCCCGGACGGGGATTGTAGGCCGCCAGGGAGGATACATCGATCTTGCCCGGCCGCGCCCCGCCTTCCACCACGACCGAGTAGACGATGTCGTCGCCCGGGTAGATCGCGGTATCGGCGTCCACGCGGGCATAGACCCGCGGCGCCGCCGCACGGAGGGCCGGCGTTGCCAGCACCAGCAACAAGGCCCCGGGGAGTATCAGGCGGGAAGCTCGAGATTCGAATTTCGACAACCTCCTGTTGCCCCGTGCCGTTCGGGCCATCCGAAACAGGTCCAGAATCCCAAGGACGAATGACCCAAACGAGCTGGTTTGCCCCCACTTACGCCCGGGTGTCATTCCCGCGCGGGCGGGAATCGGATCGCGGATCTCGAGTTTCCTCATGCTACCAGTCTTTCTCGACGTCACGATATTGGGCATTCCGCTGCAGCATCTCGCGTTCCTTCTTCTGCCGCTGCTCCGTGTCGAGGATCTCCTGCGCGGTGGCATCGGGAGCAACTCGTGCCTCCTGCGGCTTCTGCTGCTCGGGCGCCGCCTTCTCCTGCCGGGCCTCGTTGGGATCGGGTTTGGGCTCGGTCTTGGGGGCCTGATTGGGGTCCTGCGGCTGATTCGGGTCTGACCCGGATTTCTGCGTGTCCTGGTTCTGCTGCCCCTGCTTCTGTTGCTGTTGTTCCTGCTTCTGCTGGTCCTGTTGGTTCTGCTGGCCCTGTTGTTGCTGCTGCTGCTTCATCTGGTCGAGGATGTCCTTGATGGTCAGCCGGGCAACTTCGATGTTCCGCGCCGCCTTCTGATTCTGCGGCTCGAGGTCCAGCACCTGTCGCCAATTGGCAATGCTCGTCTGCATGTCTTCCAGGGCCTTCTGCAAATCAGAATCCCGCTGTTTCGTACCGCGCTGGAAATAGCAGTTGCCGAGGTTGTACTTGGCCTTGGCGACCAGCGACATGTCCTTACTCGCAGCGGCGACATCCTGGTACAGATTCATCGCCTCGCCGAGATCGTCCAGGCGGTAATAACTGTTGGCCTTGTTGAATCTCGGCTCGACCGCCTGCGGCTGCTCGACCAGCACGTCATTGTACTTGTTGACGGCATCCGCGAACTGACTGTCCGCGTACAGCCGGTTGCCCTGCTGGAGCATCTGACGCGCCGCGGGAGCTCTCGCGAATAAGAGCGAGGGAGAGATCACCAGGACCCAGAGCGCGACGAACGGACACAACCCCGAAATACGAATCCCGGATTCTACAGCCGGTATCCCACGCATAGAACTACGCTGCCCTTCTGCGTTCACCGATCAACACCTCCATCATCAGCAGGACAACCGCCAGGCCGACGAAGATCTGGAACTTCTCATCATACTTCATCATGGTCATCGATTCGAGCTCGCGGCTCTCGGCCGAGGCGATCAGGTCCTGGTAGATCCGGCCCAGGTCCATCGTCGTGCCCGGGGCCACCGACAGGTACTTGCCCCCGTCCGTGGCATAGGCCACCTCGCGCAGCGTGTCGCTGTCGAGCTTCGACCAGACCTCCTGGCCTTGGTATTTCAGGAAGGTCTTCTGACCATCGGGACCGGTGATCGGGATCCGGGCGCCGGCCGCGTCGTCACCCAGGCCGATGGCGATGATCCGAACACCTTCCTGGGCCGCCTTCTGGGCCGCCTGAACGGGGAAGCTGTCATGGTCCTCGCCGTCGGTGATGAGGATCAGATCCTTGTACTCGCGCGTCTGCTTGTCAAAGACTTCGTCGGTGGCCTTGCGAATCGCATCCCCGACCTGGGTGCCGCCGCGGCTGGTGCTCTCGGTCGAGATTTCCGCCAGCGCCATCCGAACAAAAGCGTAGTCCTGCGTCAAGGGGCATTTCACCGTCGCGTTGCCGGCGAAGGTGATGATGGCGATGCGGTCGCCCGCCAGCACCTCCAGCAGGTCCTGAATGGCGATTTTCGACCGCTCGAGCCGGCTGGGGGTGATGTCCTCCGCGAGCATGGAGCGCGAGGTGTCGAGGAGGATCACGACATCCCGGCCCCGGCGTCGGATCTGCTGCGGCTGGGGGTTCCACTGGGGCTCCGTCAGCGCCACGACGATGCTCGTGAAGCCCAGCAGCAGCAGGACCGCTTTGAGCACCTGCCGGCGCAGGCTCACCGTGTTGTTGATCTTCGCAAGCATCGCGCTGCTGGCCAGCAGGCGCAGCGCCCGGGCCTTGCGCCAGAAGCACCAGAGATAGACCGGCCCCAGCACCATCGGCACCAGGAACAGCAGCCACAACGCCTTGTCATTGCCCAGGTTCATAGCTTGCGGCATGGGCTGAAGCCCATCCTACATTCTCCACACTTCAGACTCCTTCCTACGGTAGCTTCCGAAAGACCGTGCAGCCGGCCAGGATCTCCAGACCCAGCAGCAGCAGGGCCGGCAGCGTCCAGATGCCGAAACGCTCCGCGTACTGCGTGTATTGGACGGATTTGACGTCGGTCCTTTCCAACTCGTTGATGCGTTTGACGACCGTGCGCAGCGCCTGGGCGTCGTCGGCCCGGCTGTAGAAGCCGCCGGTCGTAGCCGCGATGTCCTTGAGCAGGTCTTCGTCCAACTCCTGCTCCACCGGCATGCGGTAGTTCCCCAGCGGGGTCTGGATGGTCGTGTACGCCTGGCCCGAACCGATCCCGATCGTGTAGATCTTGATGCCCCACTGTTTCGCCAGTTCCGCGGCATCGAGAGGGTTATGGCGGCCCGCGTTGCTGCGGCCGTCGGTCAGGAGCACCATGATCTTGCTCTTGATGGCGAAGCCGGGCTCCTCCGGCGCCGGCGCCGTTGGCGCGCCCCCCAATCCCAGTCGCGCATTGCGGCGTTGCATCTCCTCCTCGGCCTTCCTCAGCCGCGCGGCGCCCAGGGCGATGGCGTCGCCAATGGCCGTGCCATCCTCGCTGCGGATATTGACGATCTGGGTCTGCTTGAGGAACTCGGTCAGGACCCCATGGCTCAGGACCAGTGGGCAGACCGTGTCGGCATACCGGGCGAACGTCACGAGCCCGATCAAGTCCCCCGTCCGGCCGCCGAGATTCTTCTTGTCGCCTTCGACGAAGTCACGCAGGACCCGCTTGACCACCTCCAGCCGGTTCAGCTTCTCGCCGTAGTAGTCCATCTCCGCGCTCATGCTGCCCGAACGGTCCACGACCGCTTCGATGGCGATGCCCTCGGTGGAGACCTCGGCCAACACCGTCCCTCGGCGCGGCCGGGCCAGGGCCAGGATCAGCAGGGCCAGGCACAGCAGCCGTGCCGCTACGAGTAACGGCCGCAGACGCAGCCGCCAGGAAACCGGACAGCCCCGCAAGTCCACCAGGCTGGGGAACTTCACCGCCGCACCGCGGCTCCGGCGCAGCATGACATACCCCAGCAGGGGAAGCGCCAGCAGCAGCAGCAATGCCCAGGGCGAATACCACTCCATTTACGTCATCTCCGCGTGGGTCGGCTCGGGACCGGTCAGACCGACGGCCACAAAGACCTTGGCCTCGTCGGACTTCGTCTTCTCGATAAAGCCCTTCACCAGGTCGAACGTCCGCTGGATCTGCTCGGTCGTCGGATCGTGCCGGGCGAATTTGACCAGGTCGCAGTGCGTAAGGAAATCCTGGATGGTGTCCTTGTCTCCGGCGGTCAGCACGTCGGTCGTCTGCAACTCGGCCAGAAACTCCTCCGTCGTGCGGTCCGGCGCGTGCAGATGAAAGCGATGCTCAATATAGTGCCGGAGAATCCCGCTGATCCGCTCGTAGAACTCCTGGATCCGGCCCTGCTCGACGAGTTTCTTCTCGATGAGGGCCCGCAGGTTGCCGTAGGCGATCTCATGCGCCGGCACGTACATGCCCGAGTCGCCCTTGGCACGCCGGCGGCGCAGGAGCAGCCACGCCGTCGGGACCAGGGCGACGCCGAGCACCCCCAGGACCCAAAGCCAGGCATGCGAGGGCTCCTTCGGCATTTCCACGACGTCCTCGATGTCCTCAATCACCAGATTGGCCCGCTGGTCGCCCAGGAGCGAAGTGACTTCCACCGTGATGGGCTCGCTGGCCAATTCGTGCGTGGCGTTGGGATCGTTGGCATCCTGGAATCGGAAGGTGAAGGCCGGGAGATCGTACTTGCCCGACAGGAACGGCTCCAGGCGATACTGGTACGTCGTGACAACGTCGTTCTTGTCGTCGAGCTTGCTGCCCAGGTTGTCCCAGTCAACGATGCCGAAGTTCTCCAGCAGCTTGTCCACCTTGGGCATCTGGATCTCGTAACCCGGCTGCAGGGTCGCCTCCAACTGCAGAAGCACGGTGTCGGCGATGGTCATCTTGGTCTTGTCCAGCCGGACATGGACCGTCGCCGGGCCCTTTTCATAGACCTTATCCACCTCGAACTGGGTCTTACCCGCGGCATCCTGGGAGCCCTTGCCACAACCCGCCCCGAACACCAGAAGGCCCAGGCAAATGACAGCAGCGGCACAAGGCATGAAACGGGTGGCATCGTCAGGCGCGGCTTGGTGATGGCCTGGTCCATGCGCAGGGAAACCATCGCCAAAGCCTGCGGCCTTGGCAATGTCACCCGAGGAGAACCACGTTCTGGATGCCGGTCTGTTCATGGCTGGGACGGGGTCTCCTTGGGTGCGGCCTGCGGGGCCGGGGCAAAGGCCGACGTGTGGATGACCACCTGGTGCTTGTCCATCATCTCCTGGATGTACTGGCGCTGCACCTCTTCGCGCTTCTGGCGGAGCAGTTGCATCGCCACCTGCTGGCTGACTTCCTCGAAGCTCTTCTGCCGTGCCGCACGCTTCTGCTCGACCTTGATCACTTCCCACCCCTTCTCCGTCTTGAAGGGCTTCTCCAGCACGGCGGGCGCACCAGCCGCGAAGATGGCGGCGTTGATCTCATTGGCGTCACCGATCCCCGGGACGTACGCGCCTTTCGTAACCTCCTGGGCAATCCGTCCGCCGCTGCTCTTGGTAGCCTCATCCAGAGACAACTCCTTCGCCAGGGCAGCGAAATCGGCGCCGTCCCTGGCCCGCTTGAGCAGCTCGTTTGCCTGTCCCTCCTCCCGGACAAGAACGTGGCTGATCTGGGCCTGCTCAGGCTCGGTGTATTTGTCTTTGTTGGCCGCG
Source organism: Planctomycetota bacterium (assembly GCA_025459125.1). Lineage (GTDB taxonomy): Bacteria > Planctomycetota > Phycisphaerae > Sedimentisphaerales > Anaerobacaceae > PLanc-01. The sequence continues at coordinate 15,992 of JALORE010000080.1, forward strand.
TAGTACATCTGCAAGTCACTGTCCGTAATATGGATCTTGGCGGCAAGCTGGTCGTTCATCAGTTGCTGGCTCAGGGCCTGCCGGGTCAGATCGTGCACGACCCGCTGAACCTCCGGCTTGTCGCCCAGCTTCTCCTGCAGCGCCTGACGGTAGAGGATCTCCTGGGCCAGCCATCCTTGCAGGAACTCCTGTTTGGTCTTCGGATCGCGCGCCTGTTCCAGGGCGCGTTTCTTCTGCTCGTTGAACTGCTCCGGCGTCAGGAGCCCCTGCATCGGCGCCAACTGGTTCTCGAGATTCTCTTCGAGCCGTGCGTCCAACTGGGCCTCGGTGATCTTCTCGGCCCCGATCTCCGCCACCACCTTGCCGCCCGCCGGCTGGGAGGCGTCCAGACTGGTGCGATCCATCAACTCATAGCGCAGGGCGGTGAACTTGCCCAACCTCTCGAAACACTCCTTGATGCGGGCGTTGATCTGGGGCCCCAACTCCTTGACTTCGGCCACCGTCTCGCTGCGGTAATAGTGCTCGATGGCGTCGGCATACAGACCTGCCTTCTCCAGGAGGTCCCCGATCTGGAAGTGGATCCGGGCCTGCTCGGCGCCGGCGCACCCGGCCGTCGCCAGGTAGTCCTGCCAGGCCGCCGCCGCCTGCTGGTACAGGTTCCGCTGGGCCAGCCGGGCGGCCAGAGTCCTGACCTGTTCTGCCGACAGCCCCCCTCCGCTCACAGATTCGGGCGATCTCCCGCGTCGCCCCGCGACCAGGTTCGCCGCCGCCAGAACCACCAGGATGATCAGCAACAGCACCGTCAGCTTGCCGGTTGCCGAGCCTTGCGGCTTCTTCTGCGGTAGTGAGAAATCCAGCTTCTCGGTCATTGTTGTCTTGGCCCTCACCTGTCTCAAACCATTCGCTAACGCCGTTGATGCCGCATGTGAAAGAACTGAATCAAGTCGTTCATGTAAGACTTGTCGGTCGCGATGGGGATGAAGTCCACCTTGCTTGAACGCAGCGTGCTCTTGAGCTCGTTGAACCGGCGCGAGCTGTGATCGCCGTACTGGGTGCGGAACCGCCGGCTCGACGTGTCGACGAGCATCATCTGGCCGGTTTCCGCGTCCTGGATCTCGATCAGGCCGACCGACGGCATGGCGACCTCCACGCGGTCCCGCACCGGCACCGCGATGACATCGTGCCGCTTGTTCAGCAGGCTCAGCGGCTTCTTGAAGCCCGTCTCGATGAAGTCGGAGACCACGAACACCGTTGCGCGCTTGCGCATCACCTTCGCAACGTAGTCCAGGGCCAGGGGGATATTGGTCTTGCGCTTGGGCATCTTGAAGCAGAGCAACTCGCGGATCAGCCGCAGGACGTGCCGGCTGCCCTTCTTCGGCGGGATGTACAGCTCGATCCGATCCGTGAAGATCAGGAGGCCCACCTTGTCGTTGTTCTTGGCCGCCGCGAAGGCCAGGACGGCGCAGAACTCCGCCGCCAGCTCATTCTTAAGCTTGCTGACCGTCCCGAACTCGCCGGAGGCACTCAGGTCCACCGCGAAGAGCACCGTCAGCTCGCGTTCCTCGACGAACCGCTTGATAAAGGGCTTGCCGGTGCGCGCGGTGACGTTCCAGTCGATGGCGCGGATATCGTCCCCGGGCATGTACTCGCGGACCTCGTCGAATTGCATCCCCCGGCCCTTGAAGACGCTCTCGTACTGGCCGGCGAAGCTGGCGTTGACCGCCCGCGACGTGTAGATCTGAATCTCCCGTATGCGTTTGATCAGGTCGGCTGGGATCATAAAAGGGTCTTGAGCTTCGTAGGATGGGCTTCAGCCCCTGCGGTTCGGCGCGTGCCAACGGCTTGCCGCATGGGCTGAAGCCCATCCTACATTCTTCTTCCTACGGCACTTCAATATTGTCGAAGATCGTCTTGATGATGTCTTCGCTGGTCTTATCTTCGGCCTCGGCTTCGTAGCTGACGATGACGCGGTGGCGGAGGACATCCGGCCCGATGCTCTTGACATCCTGCGGCGTGACATAACCCCGCTGCTGCATGAAGGCATGGGCCTTGGCCGCCAGGGCCAGGTAGATCGTCGCGCGGGGCGAGGCTCCATAGCTGATGAAGCTCGCCAGGTCCAGGCCGTACTTCTTCGGCTCCCGCGTGGCGCACACGATGTTGACGATGTAGTCCTTGACCTTCTCGTCGATGTAGATCTCATCGACCACGGCCCGGACCTCGGCGATGTCGGCCGGCTTGATCACCGGCCTGATATCGAGCTTCTTATCGGTCGTGGCCATGCGATCGAGGATCTGCCGCTCCTGGCCCTTCTCCGGGTAGCTGATCTTGACCTTGAGCATGAAGCGGTCGAGCTGGGCCTCGGGCAGCGGGTAGGTCCCCTCCTGCTCGATGGGGTTCTGCGTGGCCAGCACGAGGAAGGGATTCGGCAGCGGAAACGTCGCTTCGCCGATCGAGACCTGCCGTTCCTGCATCGCTTCCAGCAGGGCGCTCTGCACCTTGGCGGGCGCCCGGTTGATCTCGTCGGCGAGAATGATATTGGCGAAGATCGGCCCCTTGCGGGTGTAAAACTGGCCGTCGGACTGGCGGTAGATCTGGGTGCCGATCAGGTCGGCGGGCAGCAGGTCCGGCGTGAACTGAATCCGCCGGAACTCGGCTTCGATCGCCCGGGACAGGACCGTCACCGCCAGGGTCTTGGCCAGGCCGGGGACGCCTTCCAACAGAATATGCCCATTGGCCAGCAGGCCGATGAGCATTCGTTCCAGCATATAGCGTTGTCCGACGATGACTTTGTCCAGCTCGGAGAATAGCGCACGGATGAAATCGCTCTTTTGCTGGACCAAGCTGCCGATCTGCTTTACGTCTGTCGCCATAGAGACCTTCCCCAAGCAAGACTACAACTCTGAGAGCCCCTCAGGGTGCGTAGTGTGCCCGTAAGGGCATAGAAGATAACGCCTTACGGCGTCACTACGAACCTGGGCCTTGAGCACACCAAAAGCCCAGCCCCAACTACGTCACCGGGCCGCAAGTTGTTCCTATCTACGCCAAAAATCCTGCCGCCGCAAGCCCCGCGTCAGATCGTCAGATACTCAGGTACTCAACGTTATAAATATGAAGATCTGAGGATCTGACCTTGACCATCTGACCGGCTCAGGCTCAACCCGCAGGGTGCGTATCACGCACCGCTCTTATCACTCCAGATGCTCAAGGTGCTCAAGTTCATACATTGAGCACCTTGGGTCCTGATTGCGGCGGCACCGCCAGACCGCCAGATCGTCCAGTTCCCTGAAGATCGTCATAGTAAAACGTTGACGATCTTGACGATCTTCGCGTTTTTCGCGTAATTTCGCCACTTTTCGGGTTTGAAGATCGTCAACGGTGCATGTTGACGATCTTCAAACCGCACCGCTTGCCCGCCTTGCGACCGGGCGGTCGGGGGCGTCAGGATGGCGTTGGGACCATACCGGGCGTTTGGACCCTGCCTCCCGGCGTCTCGGCTTGTGACACAATGCCGGCTCATCCGGTTTACGGCTTCGAAGTACGGAAAAACCGGATGAGCGAAGGATGTGGCAGTCTGGCGGTCTGAACATGTAGGATGGGCTTCAGCCCCTGCGGCTCCTCTGGCAGGAGTACCACGCGCGTTCCTGACGTTGGGAGGGTACCCGCGGGCCCGGAAAGGCCCGTCGCCGTATTCCGGCCGCACCCGCGCGCGAGGACGCGCAGGACCCGCCCTTACCTGACCCGGCTGACCGCCTGGTGGGCCAGGCGCGTCGGCTCGGGAATGCGGTATCTCGTGGCGCAGGCGAGAGTTACGCCAATCGCGTTGTCCAGCGTACAGCGGTGCCCGACGGAGACAAAGACCGGCTTGACCCGGCTCCGCGTCCGGACCACCGCCCCGATCACTTCGTCCCCATCCCGCAGCAGGCTCCAGGCCCCCTTCCTGCTCCCTGGCTCTGCGAACTCGCCGATCAGCCGGCTCTTGGCACAGCCGATGGTCGACCTTTCGAGGAACAACCCCAGATGCGACGCCAGTCCCAGCCGTCGCGGCTGCGCAACCCCCTGCCCATCAATCAGGAACAGGTCCGGCATCCGGCTGAGCTTCGCCACGGCTTCGAGACACACCGGGGCCTCCCGAAAGGACAACAGGCCGGGGATATAGGGGAACCGCGTCTCCTGCGCCGCCGTGACGGTCTCGACCTGCTCGAACTCGAAGCCGTCGGGCCCCTCGCCCGGACCGGGCCGGAAACCCGTGACCCGCAGCACCACGGCCGCCGCGAAAATCCTCTGCCCATCTCTGCTGAACGCACAATCCAGTCCGGCAATGACCCTTGGCTCTTTCTTCAGCGGCAGGAACGCCACCCTTCCGGCCAGCTCCGCCTGCACCCGCCGGGCCTCGGCATACGAGAGATTCCATTCATGCAGGTTCCGCATCGGCCGCCCCGACGATCCCGCTCCTACTTGGCGAAGAACTCCTCAAACAACTCCTTGGCCCGCGCTTGCCCCGGTTCGCTGAGAAGCACCGATGGGCTCTTACTCTGGAGGTCCGCGATGTAGCCCTTTGCCTGGAGCCGGTTCAGGGTCTCCAAGTCGAACGATTTCCACGCCCGGGCCCCGAAAGGGCCGCGCGAGGACACCAGATGAAGAAGAGCCAGCGTACAATCGTCAATCTTGTCGTAGTCGATGTCCATTTGGTTCGCTTTCCTTCATCTGTCCGCCCACTATCACCAGAGGCACCCGTTGGGCCGGATCAAAGGTCGACCGGCTGGAGCGCACGCCCTCCTGCCGGCCTACGATCGTGAAGTCCTTCGCCCCAAGGCTGATCCGCCCGTCAAGCGGGTCCGAGAAGTTCAATTCGTAGTACAGATGGGATCGTTCGGTATAGATGGGGTCCGTATAGGCAAACCGGCGGAAGTCATAGATCATCACCTCATCCGAGAAACTGGAGATCACTCCGTACGGCTCTTCCCTGCGCATCGATGTGCCCCAATCCAGGTGGATTTGCAGGTCAACCACATCCAGGAACGTCAGAGTCGCCGGCACCACGAGGAAATCAAAGCGGTTGTCGGGAAGGAGACTCCATTCCTCGAGGTAGTCGATATCGAGAACGAGGTTGACCTCGTACTTCTGTCTCTGCAGGAGGAACGCATGGACCCGGACTTCCTGCAAATCCACCTGCTCGAAAGCTGAAGAATCGATCTCCAGTTTCGCCGTCCGACGTGCCCCTGGCGGTGCCTCGAGCGACGCAACTGGGAATTCCGTGAGTTCCTCGGGATAGTGGCTCAAGTCGAGGCGTTCTTCGTCGGGGATGGGGCGGATGGCCACCCACCGCAAGATCCCAATCCGCCGTGCACACGTTCTTCACCACAATTGTACCATACGGGATTTTACCTGCGCGCCGGATCGGTTACAATGAGTGGTTTGTGTTGTCTGGAAGAAGAGCAGATGCACAAGAGTGAATAGGAAATCGTATATCGTTTGGGAAACGAGTGCTGGCGTGTGCATCGCACAGCGGTAAGCAAGAAAGACAAGGGCGCTCGCGCCCTCGCCATGGAATGGTGTGCGGTGCACACCCTACAGGACTATGGTTGACCACACAGAGAAAGTCATCAGGATCACCGGCGCTGCCGAGCATAACCTGAAGAATATCGACCTGGACATTCCGCGCGACAAGCTCGTCGTCATCACGGGCATCAGCGGCTCGGGCAAAAGCTCCCTGGCGTTCGATACGATCTACGCGGAGGGCCGGCGCAAGTACGTCGAATCGCTCAGCGCGTACGCGCGGCAATTCCTCGAGCAGATGCAGAAGCCCGCGGTGTCCGACATCTCCGGCCTGCCGCCGACCATCGCCATCGAGCAGCGCAGCGCCAGCAGCAACCCGCGCTCGACGGTGGCCACGACCACAGAGATTTACGACTATTTCCGGCTCCTCTTCGCCCGGGTGGGCCAACCCCACTGCTGGGTCTGCGGAAGGGAGATCACCAGTCAGCACTCCTCGCAGATCGTCGAGTCTATCCTCACCCGACCTGCGGAGACCAAGGTGCAGATCTGTGCCCCGCTGGTCCGGGGCAAAAAGGGCGAGCACAAGGATATCCTCGCCGATATTCAGCGGGAGGGCTTCGTTCGCGCCCGCGTGGATGGCAGCATCTGTGATATTCGCAACATCCCGAACCTGAACAAGAATCAAAAGCACGACATCGCCGCCGTGGTGGACCGGCTGGTCATCCGGGAGGG
>JALORE010000341.1 GCA_025459125.1 Planctomycetota bacterium
TCCGCGCCGATCTCCTCTCTTGAAAGCCCTTCTCCTGCGGTGCGGCGGCGGGCCTTCTGCCACCCGCTCAATATTCGGCGTGTGGCTTGTACCTGGCGCGGCGAATTAACATGGTAAGTGCAACAAGAATATAGAGGCGACATCGTGAGCCGCATCCGGTAGCTTGAAGTTGGTCAAGGACTTCAAGGCTAAGGAGTGCCCGCGATGTCGTATAGTCATCTTAGCATGGACGAACGGAATGTCATCTACCGCATGCGTTTTCTGGGCCATTCGGACGCGGAAATCGCCCGTTGCCTGGGCTGCCATCGCAGCACCCTCGGACGGGAGTGCAAACGCAATGCCAGTCCGGATGGACGGTACTTTGCCGAGTCCGCCCAGACGTGGGCCAACGTCCGCCGGCGGGCGCACCTGCGGCGACCCAAGACCGGCGACGCCCGCCTCATGGCGTATGTGGACGACCGCCTGCGCCAACGCTGGTCGCCCGAGCAGATTACCGGCCGCCTGGCCGCTCACCCCCCGGCGGACTTGGAAGGGCTTTCGATCCGCCACACGACCATCTATCGCTCGATCTGGAGCGCTCCCGAACGGACCCGAGAGTTCCGCCCCTTCCTGCGGATTGCCTCCAAGCCCCGGCGCAAGCCCTATGGCAAGCCCTCCCGCCGGGGCCAAATCCCGGGCAAACGCTCCATCGAGACGCGGCCAGCCGAGGCCAACGAACGCCGGCGACTCGGCGATTGGGAAGGCGATACCCTCATCGGCACAGGCCACCGGGGCGTGGTGCTGACCTGTGTGGATCGGGCCCGCCGCTATACCATCGCCCGCAAGGTCGAGGCCTGTGCCACGGAGCCGGGGACCGAGCAACTGCAGCAGACGATCCGCCGGCTGCCGGATGAGCCGCGTCAGAGTCTGACCCTGGACCACGGCCGCGAATTCGCCCGCCCGCTCGAACTGGAAAAGAAGCTGCAACTGCCGATCTACTTCGCTCACCCGTACCACTCCTGGGAACGCGGCACCAACGAGAACACCAATGGCCTGCTGCGCCAGTATCTGCCCAAAGGCTCCGACCTGACGGAGGTTACCTCCGCGGAACTCGCCGGCCATGTCCGCCAGCTCAACCACCGGCCGCGCAAGTGCCTCGGCTTCCAAACGGCTTTTGAGGTCTTTCATGCCCCGCCACCGGAATAGTCCTTGTCCCCGACCCGCGTCTGCGATACACTCGCCGTGCCGTGGCGGAGGATAGGGCCCTGCTGGGAAGCAGCCCGAGCGCCGCCGCGACCCAGGGGCAGTGGCGATGTTGTTCCTATACAACGTCGCCTTGTCCTCTTATCCTGTCTCTGGCGCAAAGCGCTAAATCCCAGGGGTCTGGGGACAGCGTCCCCAGAGGTATCGAATCGAAACAGGACCGGACGGCTCGTGAACGTCACGCCCTGTTGCACTTCGGATGTTAATGCGCCCCGTTGTTTGCCGGGACGAGTCGAGATCAGTCTGAAGTCCCTTCCTGAATCAATGCAGTGGGCCCGGCTCCTTCAGAGCGTCCCTGAAAAGGGAAGCGTCCGATCGAACTTTAGGTGCGACTGTAGCAGACGTCTGCAGATATTTCTGTTAACATTTGGTTCTTGCGTGCGGCATAAGATCGTGAACGACATGAGCAAAGGATCCGAAATCGAAACCCGGGAACGGCTGTCCCGGCTCTGGGGTGAAGCCGAGGCTTCGGTCCAGGCGTTCGTGTTTTCCGGCGTAAGGAATTTCCACGATGCCGAAGACGTAGTTCAGCAAGTGGCACTCACGGTGGCGCGACGGTTCGAGGAATATGACCCGTCGTGCTGGGGACGCCGTGCCCAGCAAATGCGACCGGCAGCCGCGTCATGTACGGCATCGCCGTCAAAGCGCTTCCCTCCTCACCACGAGAACAACCGTGATGCCGAAGCCATGTGCCGCAGCGCCCACGGCCCCCAAGCGGAGTATCGAGAAGCCAAGTCACAGAGAACCTATGAGAAAAGGAAAGAATGGAGCGGTCATGAACAGCAAGCTCGTTGTTCTGTTGCTGGGGCTTCTGGCCACGATCGGTACTGTGTACGCCGGTGACCCGGCCCAAACTCAGACCGCGCGTAGGCCCAATATCCTCGTTATCATGAGCGACGAACACAACGCCCACGTGATGGGCTGCGACGGCGATCCGCTGGCGCGGACGCCGCATCTCGATGCCTTAGCGGCCCGGGGGGCGCTCTTCCTCGCCCATTACTGTGCCTCGCCCATATGTATCCCGTCCCGGCAAACGTTCACCACGGGCCAGTATGTCTGGCGGCACAACGTATGGGGAAATACCGTCGGGGTCCCGGAAGGCACGCCGTCCCTGCCGCGGCTGCTCAACGCCGCCGGCTACGAGTCGTTTCTGGACGGCAAGATGCACTACAAAGGTGGCATGACGCACGGATTCAAGGTGATTGATGAGAAGACCGGACTGATCAGGCTCGCGAAGAAGGCACAAACAGCGTCGGATAGCGATCCGGAAGATAGGGGAGGGGAATCGCAGGGAACCAAAAAGTTGAAACCACGCCGGCGCCTGCCGGCCGGGGAGTTTCGCGACAATGGAACCGAGCTCGGGGCGGAATTCACGCCGATCGGCAGCGACCCGAATATGGATTCCTTCATAGACGTAGCCCGAAGGAACAACGCCATCAAATTCCTGCGCGAGCGACGGCCGGACGATAAACCCTTCTTCCTTGTGGTTGGCTTCATTGCGCCGCATTACCCCCTGGTAGCCCCGCCGGCGTATATTGCGCACTTCAAGGACAAGGTTCCAGCGCCCGAGATTCCCGCGGGCTATCTCGACACGCTGCCGATGAATTATAAGCTTCTCCGCAACGATCGAAAACTGGAGCGCGTGCCGCCGGAGATGGTCGAGCTCGCCCGCGAATCCTACTACGCGCGCGTGGAATGGACCGATCATCAGATTGGCCTGGTGCTCGACGCGCTGAAAGCGTCGCCTTTTGCCGACAACACCATCGTGATCTACACCGCGGATCATGGCGAGAACATGGGCGAACATGGCCTGTGGTGGAAAAACTGCCTGTATGACTCGGCGGCCCGCGTGCCTTTGATCATCAGTTGGCCCGCCCGTTGGAAAGGCGGCCAGGTACGTACGGGGGCATGTGGTACCGTGGACCTCGTCCAGACTATCGCGGAACTCGCCGGGGCCAAGACGCCGAAGGACTGGAACGGCACATCGCTCGTTCCTTGGCTCGATAATCCCTCGTCGGCGTGGAAAGACCTGGCCGTCAGCGAGTACTACGCGGGGTATATTGCCTCCGGCATCGTGATGATTCGTCAAGGAAGCTGGAAGTACGTCTACCACACTCAGGCGGATGAGAAGCACGGACCCGAGCGGGAGTTGTACAACCTCCGCGCCGATTCGAAAGAGCTGTGCAACTTGGCAGGGGATGCTCAGCAGCGCGAGCGCCTCCAGGCCATGCATACCGCCTTGGTCAAGGAACTGGGAGAAGACCCCGAACAGTCTGAGCGCCGGTTCCGGGCCGGGGCGATTCCGGAAGCGCCCAAGGGAATTCTCAATTGAGCAGGTTGCCACGAACACACGGCGGGCCGGAAGGAAATCAAATGATGTACCCTGGAAAGATGGTCTCCGCGTGGGCGGCGGCAATCCCCTCCGCTGTCTTGCTTAGAGCGTGCCTGTGGCCTCTGTTGTTAAGCTGCTCTTGGCCCGCGCGCGGGGGGACGCTTCCTTCGGCCCTGTATGAGGAGTGGCGGAAGTCGCCGGCACCCGCCGACGGCTCCGTGGCTTTGGTCAACCCTCCAAGCCTGCAATGGGCCTCGGTGCGACATTGGGAAAGACGCGACGTGTTCTACCAGGTGGAGATGTCCAACGATGCGAATTTCCCGTCCGACGGGACGCGACGCGGCCCAGCGCAACGGTGGTGCTTCTACAATCCTCATGCCCAGTTAAAGCCCGGAGCATGGTCTTGGCGCTACGAGATACAAGACGGATCGAAACGCACCATCAAGGGCCCGTATTCCTTCGTAATCCCGGCCACGACTCCGGTATTTGAAACCCCAGCCTTCGAGAGTTTCCTGGCCAGTATTCCGAAGATTCATCCGCGTGTCATCACGCAGGGCCGCGATCTCGCCGCGATTCGTAAATTGGCCGCAACGCATCCGTTGTCGGGCGATGTCATCCAGCGGGGCAAGAAGGCCGCCGCCGCCGGCATCTATGACGGGCCGCTCTCCGACACGGATCCGGCCCGCGCCCGAACGCTGGAGCGAAGGGCCAGCCACGAAGTACGCTTGTTCCACGCGCTGGTTGACGCCTATGTGCTGTCGGGCGATCCGGAGATGCTGGAGGCGCTGCACCGGCGCATCGACGTGCTGCTGAGATGGCCCACCGATAACCTGTTCGGGTCGCAGGTGCTCACCGCACTGGCGAAGGCATATGACGCTCTGTATCACGAGCTCTCGCCCGAGGACCGGGCCCGCATACTGGCCGTCGTCGAGAAGCAGTTGCGCAAGGGCCTGTGGGCCTGGCCCGGCAACATCGAGGGGCGGCAGGTTGAAAACCACTTCTGGCAGGTGGAGCTGGCGAGCAACTTTGCGGCAGCCCTGGCGACGGTCCATGACCTCGCGGCAAGCCGGGAGATGCTGGAGTACACCTACGAACTGTTCCTGGGCCTGCTGTCCTCCAACAAGATCCCACTGATGCCCGAGAACGGCTTGGCGGACGGCAAGCTGAAATTGTTCGAGAGGCACGTGGTGTTCCTCCGCCCCAAGACCATTGTTATCTACGATATCCTGGACTCGGAAGTGCCCTCGGACTGGACGCTATTGCTCCACACAATGAAGAAGCCCGGCCTCAACCCGGATGGAACACTGCTCCTGGAGACGGCGCTGACCCGGGCGCTGGCCTACGTCGCGGGCTCGCAATCCCTCGCCTTCGATCTGACGGATCAATTCTACTCCCCGGCGGTTGATCTCTTGAAGAAGTATCAGGCAACTCCCAACCAATACCATATTCGCTATAGCTCGAAGGCCAAGTCCCGAAGTATGAGGTTCCTGTCCATTCTGCAAATCGCCGATCCTGGAGAGGCGTTGCCGCCAGTAGTGGACCTGGAAAACAGTAAGTTCCGCGTCAACGATATCCGGCTTCAGGCAGAACTCGACCCCGAAAAGACGCCCTCCCTCTCGGCTGAGCGGGAGAGTGCGAAGCTCTATGTCAATCGACTGCCTGATGAAGTCTTTGGTCAGAGAGTGGCTGTGCCGGACGGACCGGCCACCCTTCTGGCGGAGAAGCACGAAGGCAAGAGCTTCATGATTGTGTCGGAGAACCTGGCCCCAGTCCGTTGATTCATCACCTGTGTCGGAGAACCGCCCTATGTTCGGTCGAACAATTCTCTCTTTCATTCTGTTCAGTGTTCTGTTGGGTCTGTTGGGACGGCCCTTGTCGGCGGCAGAGACGATCAGCACGGAACTGCTGTCCGTGACCGTCGATCAGGGTCGGTATGCCATCCAGGCCCGCAGACAGAAGACTCCCTTTGCCACCGGCGCCCTGCGTTGCCAAGGCGCCCCGCAGGTCACGTCGGTCTCCGACGCAGTCTTCGGCCAAGGACAAGCACTCACCGTTGCCGATCCGGGCGGGGCACACGAGACGTTCCAGGTCTTTCCCGGCCTGCCCTTCGTCCTGCATCAACGCACGCTCGTCAATGCCAGCACGGCAGCCACCGTACTGAACAGAGTGCCACTCACGGATGCCACCTTGGAATTGGGCCAGCCTCTCGACCGACTGATGGCTCTGGGCACCGGCGGACTTTACCCCTTGGCGAAGAATACCGGCAGTTATGCGTGGATGGCGGTGGCGGACCCGACGTCCCGCGCCGGCATCGTGGGCGGTTGGCTCACCTACGGACGGGGCAGTGGCGTGATCTTCACGAAGGCCGAGGACGGGAAACTGACGCTGGAAGCGCGCATGGAGTACGGCGGTCTGCGCCTGGAGCCGGGCGCGTCGGCCGCGAGCGAAACCTTCCTCCTGGGCTGGTTCGCCGATGCCCGTCTTGGGATGGAGGCGTGGGCGGAGGCGGTGGCCCGGCATATGGCGATCCGGTTGCCGCCGCCGCCGGTGGTGTACTGCACCTGGTATGACAATGTCCACCGGCGCGCCGGTAGTGCGGCCTCGACCGCCGAACTGGCCGCCTTTGCCGCCCGGGAGTTGAAACCCTACGGTTTCACGTGCGTGCAGATCGACGATGGTTGGCAGTTGGGGGAGAAGAGTAACGGACCCCGGAAGAACTTCACCGGTCACGACCCCAAGGGACCGTACCCGGACGGCATGAAACCCACCGCGGCAGCGATCCAGGCGCAGGGGTTGACGGCGGGTCTATGGTTGCTGCCCTTCGGGGGTAACTGCAAGGATCCTTTCTTCGCCCCGCATCCGGACTGGTTCGTGAAGAAGGCGGACGGCACGCCCTTTGATAATCCCTGGGGCGGCACCTGTCTGGACATGAGCGATCCGGGCGCCCGCGAGTTCGTGCGCGGAGAGATGAAACAGGCGATGCAGGACTGGGGCTACCGGTACTTCAAGCTTGATGGTCTGTACGGTGGGATGGGCGTCCAACCCCGGTACGTCAACTCCGGTTGGCAAGAGGACAACTTCGGTGAGGGCGTGTTCCACGACCAGACCCAGACAAACGTTGAGGTCTATCGTGCGGGTCTGCACATGGTTCGGGAGACGGTGAGCCCGCAGTCCTTTATTCTCGGTTGC
>JALORE010000081.1 GCA_025459125.1 Planctomycetota bacterium
TACGTCGACGGCAAGCTGGTCTTCCAGCGGTGAGACCAACGAGGGGGCCCAAGGCACGGCAAAGGCGCCCTATCTTGTTCTCTTGGCAAGAAGGGCCGAACGGGCCTGGTAGCACAGCCGCCCCCGGCTGTGTCTTTCGGTTTCCCAGCCGAGGATGGCTGGGCTACCAGTCTTGTTCCGCGCTGGGGCAGTCTCGGTCGCGGCCGCAGGCCACGCCAGGGAGTATGGCGTTGGGGGCCGGCTAGATCAACTGGGCGCCGGACCGGCCCTCTTTCCTCGCCTTCTCAATCAGGTAGACGTAGAGGATCAGCAGAAGCAGCGGACCGAAGAGCAATCCGGCGGCCAGAAACAGGATCTGACGCGTCTGGCTGTAACCGAGTTCCAGTGCCCACTTGGCACACACGATCGCACAGAAAAGACTGCCGACGAGCACGGAGTTCATCATAATGGATGTTGCACCTGCTTGGGGAAGGAAGAATCGATGACATGATCTTCCCTCCCCAGACTGTAACTGCTTGCCCGCGCGAAGACCGCTGGGCGTTGTCTCGGCACGTCCGATTTGTTAGAATGACACAGAGGTAGGCGAAGTACCTGGCCCCAGGAGCGATTCGCCCATGCGGGCAGGAACGACACGAGGAGCAGATCGGACATGAGCGGGCTGACAGCATGGCATGGGCTTGCCCTCGCGTGCGCGTTTTCCGCGGCGCACGCAGCTCCTGGGGGCCCTGTGATCAGCGAGTTCCTGGCCTGCAACAAGGCGAGCCTGCGGGACGCCCAGGGCGATTCATCCGACTGGATCGAGATCCACAACCCCACCGCCGCGACGATCGATCTCGACGGCTGGTATCTCACGGATGATCTGAAGAAGCCCGAAAAGTGGCAATTCCCCGAGGTGCAACTGGCGGCGGGCGGCTATCTCGTCGTGTTCGCCTCGGGCAAAGACCGGCGCCAGGCCACCGGCCCGCTGCACACGAATTTCTCGTTACAGGCGAGCGGCGAATCCGTGGCCCTGGTCGGGCCGGATGGACGGACGATCGCCTCCGCCTACCGCGACTACCCGCCGCAACTGGTCGACATCTCCTACGGCCTGAGCGCCAACCTCGTGGGATACCTGCGGCCGCCGACGCCGGGCACGCCGAACCGGCTCCTTCCGGTCCAGATCGGCCCGGCGATTCTCAACGTCACGGAAAACCCGCCGCCTCCCGCTCCGGGCCAGGATCTGGCGATCACGGCCGAGGTCACCCCCACCCTGGCCCCCATCCGGTCGGTGACGCTCTTCTGTCGTATCAACTACCTGCGCGAGATGCGCGGACTACCGTCCGGTGGCGTCGCGATGCGGGACGACGGCCAGGGGGCGGATGCGACCGCCCGCGACGGCCTTTACACCGCCGTGATTCCGTCGCAGTTTTACGCCCGGGGCGACATGGTCCGCTGGTACGTGCAAGCCCAGGATACCGCCGGCCAGACGTCCCGCAATCCGCTGTTTGCGTATCCCGACAACGCACCGGAATATTACGGCACGGTTATCCAGAATTCGGGGATCGTCAGCGCTCTGCCGATCCTCTGCTGGTTCACCGAGAACCCGGCGGCGGCGAGCACGCGCAGCGGGACCCGCGGCTCCGTGTTCTTCGACAGCGAGTTCTACGACAACATCTTCATCCGGCAGCGGGGCGGCGCGACCGTCGGCGCCGGGTCCAAGAAGTTCGAGTTCAACAACGGCTACCCGTTCCGCTTCGCCGGCGCCGACTCCCGGGTCCAGGAGTTCAACCTCAATCAGAACGGCTCCGACCCCACCTATCTGCGTCCGCCGCTGGCCTTTGAGACGATGCGCCGGGCGGGCTGTCCCGCGTCCCAGTCCTTCCTGATGCTCTCGGTGCTCAACGGACAGATCGAGCGGGTGGAAATCTTCGTCGAGCAGGTCGATGACGTGTTCCTGGAACGCCACGGCTTGGATCCGCACGGCGCCCTCTACAAGTTCGTGCAGCGGTCCTCGATCACACCAGTCTTCAGTGATATCAATTCCGGGATCGAGAAGAAGACGCGCCGGCACGAGGATTTCTCCGATATCCGGGCCGTGGTGCAGGGCCTGAACGCCGCGACCGCGGAGCAGCGGCGTGTCTTCGTGTTCGACGCCTTCAACCTGCCCGGCATGCTCGACTACCTCGCCGCTCGCTGCCTGCTGCAGGACACGGACGACATCCGCAAGAACTTCTATTTCTACCGCGACACCGAGGGCCGCGGGGAGTGGTCGATCTTCCCCTGGGACAAGGACTGGACCTTCGGGGTGGTGGGCGACGGCTGGATCTACACGTCGCATCCTTTCCTCGGCGACCGGGCCCATCCGAAAAACAACGGTCTGCAGTGGAGCATCTATCTCGACGTCATGTACAATCTGCCCCAGACGCGGGAGATGTTCCTCCGTCGTACGCGCACCGTGATGGACGAGTTGCTCCAGCCGCCGGATACACCCGCCGGCCGGCGGCTCTTCGAGAACCGGATCGCCGAGCTCTTCACGCCGGCCCGGCCGCACCTGGGCAGCAGTGAAGGGGCCGTGAATGCACTGAAAGCGTATTTCCCCACCCGCCGGACCCAGTTGTACGTAGATCACAACGTCAACAACAAGCGGAACCCGCCGCTGGGTGGCAACGCCGGCATTCCGGACGCCCAGCCCGCGGACGCGACCCTCGCCTTCGGCGCCTGCGATTACGATCCGGTCTCCGGCAACCAGGACGAGGAGTTCCTGGAGCTGATCAATCCCAATTCGTACGCGGTGGACCTCTCGGGCTGGGAACTGGCCGGCGGGGTGGAGCATACGTTCCTGCCCGGCACGGTGCTGGTGGCCGGCGGCTCGCTCTACGTCTCGCCCGATGTGCGGGCCTTTCGCCGCCGGGCCGTCAGTCCGACCGGCGGCCAGGGACGATTCGTGCAGGGCAACTACCGCGGCCACCTGTCGGATTGGGGTGAGACCATCAGCCTGCGGGATTCCTCCGGCCGCATGGTGGACACCCTGACCTACGTCGGCAGTCCGAGCGATCAGCAGCGCTCCCTGCGCATCAGCGAAATCATGTACCATCCGGCTCCGGGCGGCACGCTCGACAACGAGCAATACGAGTTCATTGAGCTCCAGAACATTGGCCCTGCCCCACTCGCGCTCGACGGCGCCCGGTTGACTGAGGATGTGTCTTATGTCTTTGCGCCGGGCGGCAATCTGTGGCTGCCCCCGGGGGCCTGCCTCGTGGTGGCCCGGAATCGGACGGCCTGCGCGTCGCGCTACAGTGCCCCGGGTCTTCGCCTGGCGCCGGGCGTTTACACGGGCAGCCTGGACAACGCCGGCGCGACGATCCGGCTCGAGGACCGGACCGGCCGGATCATCCTCGAATTCGCGTACGATGACCGCTGGTTCAGGACCACCGATGGCGGGGGCCATTCCCTGATGATCCGGGACCCGGCCCACACGGACGTCGAGCGCTGGGGCGCCTGCGACGCCTGGCAGCCCAGCCCCCAGCCCGGCGGCTCCCCCGGAACGTGACGAAGGGTGCACGGGTCAGTGGGGCGGCTCAAAGCGGTAGCCGATCTCGCGGACGGTGTGGATGTAGATGGGATTGTGCGGGTCGGGCTCGACCTTATTGCGGAGGGTCGTGACGAAGCGGTCGATGCTGCGCTCGCCGACGAAGGAGTCGTAGCCCCAGACGGCATTGAGGATCTCATCACGCGTCAGAGCCCGGCCGGGACGCTTTACGAACAGCTCCAACAGCTTGAACTCCTTTGGCGACAGGGCGATCTCTTCGCCGTGGCGGGTGAAGCGCCGGGCGGGGATGTCCAGATGGCAGTCGCCGAACTCGTAGGCTTCCGGCTCGGCTTTCCGCGTGCGGCGGAGCAGGGCCTCGGCCCGCGCCAGGAGTTCCTTGATGCTGAACGGCTTGGTCACGTAGTCGTCCGCCCCGAGGTTCAGGCCGAGGATAATGTCCGACTCCTCGCCCTTGGCGGTCAGCATGATGATGGGCATATCGAGCTTCTCCCGCCGGATCAGCCGGCAGACCTCGTAGCCGTTGATCTTGGGGAGCATGATGTCCAGGATGATCAGGCCGGGCCGGGCGTTCAACGCCGTGTTGAGGCCCTCCTCGCCGTCCTCGGCGGTCACGGCCTTGTAGCCGTGGAACTCGAAGTTGTCCTTCAAGGCCCGCAGCATCGTCGGGTCGTCTTCAACGATCAGCACGGTTTCCATGGGGCACGGGCATCTCGAAGCGGTAGCCGATGTTTTCGATCGTGTGCAGGAACTGCGGATGGGCGGGATCGGGCTCCACCTTGCTCCGCAGGGTGTCGATGGCCTTGTCGATGTCCCGCACGGAGATGAAGAGCGAGTAGCCCCACACCGTGCTGCGGATCTCGTCCTGGGTCAGGGGGCAGCCGCGCTTGCGCAGGAACAGGTGCAGCATCTTGAATTCCCCGGGCGTCAAGGTGACGTCCTGGCCGGCCCGCGTGAGCGTCCGGGCCGCGAGGTCCACCCGGCAGTCGCCAAACTCATAGACGAGCGGCTCGGATTCCCGCCGCCGCAGGAAGGCCTCGACCCGGGCCAGCAGCTCCTTGATACTGAACGGCTTGGTCACGTAATCGTCCGCCCCGAGGTTCAGGCCCAGTACAATGTCGGATTCCCGGTCCTTGGCCGTCAGCATGATGATGGGCACGTCCCGGCCCTGTTCCCGGAGGTGCGAGCAGACCTCGTAGCCGTTCATCTCCGGCAGCATGATGTCCAGGAGAATCAGGTCGGGTTTTTCCTTCAGGGCCGTCGCCAGTGCCTGCGCGCCGTCCACGGCGGTCAGGACGTAATAGCCCTTGGCCCGGAAGTTGTCTTCCAATCCCCGCAGCATGGCGGGTTCATCCTCGACGATCAGAACCGTTCTCATGGCTCCTCACACGGACACCCCTGGCTTCTTGACCGGCCGGCCCTCGGCCGCGCCACGCTCTACCATAGCGGCAGCAGGCGGTGCCTGTCAAATGGAACCGGCTTGCCGCCAGGGCGATTGCACGTGAACATGGTCTTCATCGGGTATTGGTGCCCGGACAGCGAACATGCGATTGTCCCGGGCTCGCCGTGCGACGCGGTGCGCGACTTCGCTTCGTGAGGGAGGACCGGCTCCGGAATCTGCCAGCCTCCGTCCGTCGGCTGGTTCTCCCGCGGGCGTGGAGTCGGGCGGGGACGCCCAACCTACGAAGAGCGTGGATCACGCCTCTCTTCGCAGGGCGAGCGTCCTCGCGCGCCTAACGCGGGGACGAGCCCCACAAAAAAATGGTCGCGCACGCGCCGCCGCGGGGGCGACGAGAGGGGGCGCCCGTTGCACTCTGACTCATGCTATGCCTTGGGGAGGAGGGGGACGGTACCGGGCTGCGGCCCCGCCGCCTCAGTACTCGCGCCAGCTCGCCAGCTCCAGGGTACCGCCAAATGACGAGTCCGGCTGGTCCCGGAGGGAGGCGTCATAGTACAGCTTGGCGCCGTTCTTCAGCTCGCAGGTCCGCGCCGTGATCGCGCCGCGCACGGTGGCCCCGTTGTCCAGGGTCAAGGCCGCCGCCGGGGCGTAGAGGATGCCGTACAGGTCGCCGGCGTTCTTCAGCGTGACCGTCGCGCAGGTATTCGTGCCCAGGAGTTTGAGCTTGCTGGCATCGTCGGTCAGGTTGTTGAACTTGCTGGTGTTGTTGCCGACGATGTTCCCCGCGACGTAGAGAACCAGCGAGCAGCCCGGGTTGATCCGGATCTCGGCCGAGTTCCCGAGGGAGACGTTCCCGGTGATGTACAGCTCGACCGCGCCGTTGATGGTGAGTTTCTCGGCGTTGCCCAAATCGATCGTCGTGTATCTCCCGGACGTGCTGATCGTCCGGGTGCTGTTGATCTGGCCGTTGTCAGGGCCGGCGGTTAGGTCGGCGGGGACGGTGACGGCCGGCACCTCAGGGTTCTGGGACTGGGCATAGGCGGAACCCGCGTAGTCGCCGCCGTTCTTCTGGATCACGGTGCCGGGGTCCCCGCCCACGCCGACGATCACGTCGCCGTTGATGTAGGAGGCGTTGTGCAGTTTGATGGCGCCGCTGCTGGTCGCGTTGGTGCCGACCTGCAGGGGATCGTCTCCGGGCTCATTGTTATACCAGTCCACCCGGGCGGAATTGTCCAACGTCAGGTTCTGCAGCACAAAGGCGGCGTACCGGTGAGTCAGGCTGGCGGCGTTCACCACCGCTTCGACCGTCCGCTGCGTGCCATGGAAGTTTCCCACCGAGGTGAGAGTGTACCCGCCGCCGGGACCGGCGGTGACGGTGTAGGTGAAGGTGCCTTCGAAATTGGGCAGGCTGACGTCGCTCGCGCCGGGGAGGGCGTCCGGATCGAGCGTGCCGGCTTGGGCTTGCGCGAAGAGCGTGTGCAGCGCCTGCGTCAGCCCGGCGTCGGCCGCCACCCGGGCGGCCAGGTCGTCGGCGGTCCGGATCGCGCGGGCCCGCGTCTGGTATCCGACGGACAGCATGCCTGTGCCCAGGATGGCCACCGTCACGCTGACCAGCATCAGCACGACCAGGACGGAACCCTTTCGGTTTCGCCGCGCGCCGCGGGGGTTCGCTCCAGTCATGGGTTTCTCCGGGCGGCGCTCGTGTTCACCGTCTGGGAGGACGCGCCGTCGTCCAGGACCAGGAACATCTGGACCGCCTCGCCGGCCAGGCTGAACTCCACCGAGGCGACGTTCCCACACACGGTCTCCACGGATAGCGTCTGCCCGGTATCGCGAACGCCCCGGCGCAGGAGCAGCTCGTTTCCGGACCGCTCGAACCGGGCGGTCCGGTCGGGCGCCGAGACGCCGGAACGGCTGTAATACTGGACCGCGACCCAACTGCCGTCGGGCGCCAGCGACACCGTGCCCGCCGCGGCGCACGCCTGGCGGATCGTCTTGCGGAAAATCGTCCGGGTCGTGAAGCCCTCCTCGGCCACGGTGCAGAACGCGCCGCCGTAGGCCTCGTTGAACGCCTTCTGGTTGTCAGCCAGGAGGACCGTCAGGATCAGGATCAGCACGGTCCCGATGGCCAGCGACACCGCCATGTCGGCCAGGGTGAATCCGGAACAACTGCCGTAACGTCGTCTGCGCATCACCTAGAGCCTTGCATACGCCGTGAGCCGATAGGTCTTCTCTTGTCCCCCGCTGCCGACCGGCCAGGACACCGCGACCCCCAATTCCCGCAGGCCGCTGGCGACGTCCTTCCAGTAGAGCCGGGGCTCATAGGTCCGGTCGCGGATGACCACCTCATACGTGCCGCGGAGCGTGTAGCCGCTCGGCGCGGAGCCGCCCGCCGCCGGGGTAATCGCCAGGTACGAGGAGAACTCACTATCCGGATCGAACGTTATCGACCCGTTCACGCCTTGCCACGCCTCGATGAAGGTGACCGCCAGGTCCGCCGCGGTGAGTTGTTGCTGGGCGATCTGCTGGCTCAGGGCCGTTGCGTACCGATAATACAGCGAGCCCAGCGCGGTGATCGTGAACACCAGCAGGCCGATGGTCACCTCCACCAGGGAGGTGCCGCGTCGATCTGTGCGTCTTTGTCCGTACGTACTCATGGCCTTTCGTGTCTATCGACGGGAAGTGCTCGCTGCTTGAACCGGCAGTGGCTGTCACGGGGGGGCCATGACGTAGCTCCGGCCCGGCCGCAGGGGAAAAGGGCACCTCGTTGCGGTCCGGCCGCTGATCCGGGCAATCGCGTCGACTTCGTGCCGACGCGGGCGACGTGCGCATCCCGGATCTCGAGCCAGGGCATGACCGGCTGGTCACGCCGAATTCGGGGGACGCGCCGGGGCATGAAAGGACGGCGGTGCTACTTGCGGCCGAGTGACCTCAGGTAGCGGCCGGACTTCCGCAGGCCCATGCGCGACGCCTTCTTCTTGACGGCTTCCGTGGGACGGCCCAGTTCCGCGGCCACCTCGGCAGTTGGATGGCTGGGAAACAACTGCCGGAGCCGCCGGAGGTCATCTCTTGTCCACGATCCTTTGATTTTGGTCCTTACCATCTTGTGGCTCCTTCTTTTTAACTTTTATGGGACGTACGTGACACGGGCGGGATCATTGTCCCACAGGTCACCGGTGCCGGCGTACATTCGTCTTCTGTCCTTTGTACGTCCCGAAAGGCCCAAGGTTCTCATCTCCGTCCCGTTATGAAAGGTGTAGGCGTGAGCCTCTTGCTTGGTGAGATGGTTCTTGGGGTGGGCCAACGGAGAGCGCGGGCGGGTGGTTGGCTCGCGACTTCTCCCTCTTTCGCCCTTGCTGCTGGCCGCGAAAGCAGTTCAGAATCGTTGGACGTTGACCCTTCGGTCGCGGTCTGCATCCGCTGCGTAGGAGACCCAGAGACGGCCTTGTGCGTCAAAAGCCGCGGAGCCGTAGCGGGGGGCGCCGGCGGTCACGAGAGCCTGGGGCTTGGACCATGGGCCCTGCGGGTCACAGTCCGAGCGCCACAATTCCCAGTTGCCGCGGGGCTCCTTCTGACACCAGACGAGCGTCAGGCGGCCCTGGGGGCTGGTGGCGAAGCTGGGACTGCACAGGTGCGCCAGACCCGTGGCAAGAGAGACCGGCTCGGCCGCGCAGCCGGCGGCGCTGACCCGGCGGAGCTGGAGACTCTTGCTGGCCGTATCACCTCTGGCGGCCAGGCTGTCCCAGGCACACCAGGCGGACTCGCCCTGAGCCGCCAGCACCGGAACCATGTCCACGGAGGCACGGCTGGCGGGAAAGAGCCGGAGGGACGTGAAGTCCGCCGCCAAGGCGCGGAGGAAGATGGTCGGCGACTCGGGCTCCTGGGGGTAGCCCTGGGGACGATGGTAATCCCAGCTCCAGGCGACCAGCACCTGATCCCCGAGGCAGGCGATGGTCGGGTCGGTGTGGTCCTCGTAGGAGGGGACGTTGGCCGGGCTGATCCAGATCTCCCGGGAGAGGGTGTCGCCCTGGAGCCGACGGACGTAGACCTCCTTGTCGCGGGAAAAGCCCTGGGAGTTCTTCTGCCATTTGTAGTAGGTGATCCACACGGCGCCCGTCGCGTCGATGGCCATGCGGCCGGCCATGGCGTCGTCGTTCGATTCGGTGATCTGGAGCGGCGGCCGGCCGGCGGTCAGCCGTTCCAGGCTGGTGGCGAAGATGTTGTACTTGTCGCCGCTGGCATTACTCGTCCAGCAGAACCACACCTGGTTGTCCCGCGTGGTGACGACGGTGCCGTCGTATTCGTCCGCCTTCGAGGCGGCGACCGGCCGGTCCTCGGACCACGTCTTCCCCTCCCACACCCGCAGCCAGACGTTGCTATCCCCGTCCCGCTGGGAGGTGAAGACGAGCAGAAGGCGGCCGTCCGGTGTGGCCGCTAAGTGCGAGGAATGCTCGCCGACGCGCGATTCCTCCAGTTCGCCACTGCGACGGAGGGTCTCGCTGGAGTACGACACACCGTCGATGGTCCGGATCGCCGGGGCATCGGCGGCCGGCTTCATCGCTGCCAGGGCCTTGAGCAGCGCGGGGTCGCCGTCGACCAGATTGTTGACTTTGCGCACGATGGTCCCGTTGGGATCCACCAGCATCAGAAAGGGCCAGCCGTCGCGGCTGTGCGGGGCCTGGAAGGCCAGGTCCGTGTCCATGAGATAGACCGCGTGGTGCCGGTAGTGTTTCTGGAAGTCCAGGGCGGTGCGCTCGTGGTCGCCCGAGATCACGCGCAGGAACTGGACGCCGGTCTGCGCGTACTGCGTCGCCAACTCGCCGACACGGCGAGCCTCCTGTTGGCAGCCGCCTCACCAGCAGGCGCCGAACTCCAGGAAGATCGGCCGGCCGCGGTAGTCCTGCGCCCGGATCGTGCGGCCCCACGCGTCGTGCAGTTGAAATTCCAGCGTCGGAGCCGCCGTCGCGGCGCTGCAGCCCAGCAGCGTTACCAGGACGATTTGTCGCAAGCGCGGCCAGTGGTGTACGTTGCGTGTCATGTTTCATCCCTCACAATCGGCCGAAAGACGCGCAGGACAGCGGAAGAGGGGAACAGGGCACGGTTGCCATCTGCTTGCACCTTCCCGTGTTCGTTTCGCGCTTTTCATCTCCGCCATTTTAACTTGTCTCGGTCGTTCCTGCCAACAAGAAAGGCCTTGCGGCCCGGCAGCGCAGCGGCGCCACTTCTCCTCGCAGGCGTTGAGATTGCTTCGTTGGCCTGCGGCCTCCTCGCTACGACATCGCATGGGTCGCCACGGCATCGTGTGATTGGGCACGCCCGCGGACGGCTTGGCGTGACCTTACAGGGTTCGCGCCGGTCGCGGTGTTCATGGGGCCACCGGGATGCGGACGGTGAAGGTGCTGCCCTGGCCGGGCTTGCTTTCGACGGCAATCGTGCCCTGGTGGGCGTCGACGATGAACTTGGCGATGCTCAGGCCCAGGCCGCAACCCTCCGTCCGGCGGGACAGACTGCGGTCCACCTGGTAGAACCGCCGGAAGATCCTCTTGAGGGCGCGACGCGGGATCCCCAGGCCGTTGTCCCGGACGGTGAAGCATACCGCCCCGTCGGCGGCCCCGGCGCTGAGCCGGATGCACTTGTCCTCGGACGAGTACTTGTACGCGTTGTCCAGCAGGTTGACGAGGACCGTGACCATCGCATCGTGGTCGGCCCGGATCGTGGGCAGCTCGTCCGGGATCTCCGTCTCGAAGCAGCAGTGGCCCCGGCCCAGCTTGGTCTTGACGGCCTCCGCCGCCGTGCGCGCGATGCTGACCGGGCTGACCGGACACATCTGGAAGGCCTGCTTGTTCCGCTCCATCCGCGAAAAGGTCAGAAAGTTGTCGATCAGCCGGCTGAGCCGCTCGTTCTCACGCGAGATGAGCTGGAGGTACTCCGTGACCTGGTTGGGGTTGCGGTAGTTGCCTTCGAGGAGCGTATCGACCAGGACCCGCATCGAAGCCAGCGGAGTCTTGAGCTCGTGCGTGACCGTGGCGATGAAGTCGTTCTTGAGCTTGTTGAGCTGGACCTGCCGACCGATGCTCTGGGCGGCGACGGCGCCCGAGACGAGGATCAGCAGGATGAACAGCACCCCGGTCCAGGTGTAGACGGCGACGTGTTCGCTGGCGGCCCGCTCGAAGACGTCGCCGCCTTTGAAGAACAGCTGCACCGTCCAGCCGGGGAAGTACCTGCCGAGGGGACCGGCAGCGCAGGGCTCGCGGCTGGTCGTCTCGATCCCGGCGACGAAACGGCCGCCCTCCTCGAGGATGCGGAAGTCGACGTTGGCGTCCTCGAACGTCCCGACGTACTCGGCCACGGCGGCCATGATGTTGTCCCGCCCAAGCAGGGCGATGCAGCTCCCCCGCGTCGTGCGGTGGATGACGCCATAGAGAACGCTCTCGCCCAGCGCCAGCGGCTGGAGCGTATCGTCCTGCCACTCGCGGAAGAGATCGACGGACTGGAACTGCTCGGCGCAGCGGATCGACCGCTCCTCGACCTCCATGAGCGTCGGCAGGCTGGTGCCGCGGAGGAGATCGGCGTTCTTGTCGAGCAGGCCGGTCGCTTGCCCGATCTCCAGGACCTTGCGGGCGAGGAAGAGATTCTCATCCGCCGGCAGCGCGAAGCCCGCGCCGTTGGCGCTGTAGAGCATGGCCAGCAGCTTGCGAAAGGTCTCCTCGTAGAGCGACGCGTAGCTCGGGTCGGGACGGAATCCCCCGGTGCGGTCCTTGGCGTTCGGCGTGGCCTTGTTCTGCATCCAGCCCAGCAGGAGCAGCCGGGCTCTGGCGATCAGGGCCAGACTGCGGGAATCGCCGGTCTCCGCGATGGGGCTGAAGGCGGCCCGGAGGCGGCACTCCGCAATGGCCTGGTCGAGCCGGCCGAGCTTGGCGAGACACCGGCTCTTGCCGATGTAGGCGGCCAGGCGGCCGTGGTCGTCGCTGATCCGCGCCTGTTCTTCGTACAACTCGGCCGCCCGCTCGTACTGGTGGTTGATGAACTCCATCTCCCAGACGGTACGGAAGTCCTCGGAGGGCCGGGCCAGCGTGCCGGGGTCGGTCGAGACGACCGGGTACAGGCACCGGCCGGCGTCGTCGTACGCCAGAAAGCCCTGGTAGCCGCCTTGCCCGGTCAGGGAGACGAACTGGCGGTAAGGATGCAGCGAGGGACGCCGCTCCAACTGCCGGCACGAGTCGGCCCACTGACGGTTGACCTTGGCATACGCCTCGGCCAGGCGATTCCGGTAAAACGTCGTGAGCCGTTGGCGGACGACGATCCGCTCGTTCTTGACCACCTCGTTCATGAACCACAACAGGCAGACCGTCGGCAGGATCACCGCGACCGCCAGCAGCAGGACCACCCAGCGGAACTGGCCGAAACCCGGATTGAGATGGTGCAGGATTCTCATGAGCCGTTACGTCATTCGCCCGGACACCCAGGTCGTTCTTGTTCCATATCGACCGTCACGCCCCGATTATATCACGCGGCGAGTGTCGCGACGACTCGCCCTGGGGGAAAAGTACGGTAATCATGGGCAAACATGTACTGGCGGAAGGTTCCGGCGCTGATTCGCTCGCGGCACGGTCCGGGTTCGCGGGGAAAAAGGCCGTGCGGGAGGCCGATCCGCCCTCGACCTCCCGCACGTGGGCCCATGAGTAGAAGCTATTTTGTCGCTGTTTGGATCTCCTGGATTTGGGCCTGACCCAGCCCGAAGTTATAGACGCGGACATCGTCGATCAGGCCGTTCCAGAACCGGCCGGCAATCTGGCCGTTTTCACCGATCAGGACGGGGTTGTCGTCGGTATTGATCGGGCCGGAGGCTTCCTGCGAACGGTCCAAGGCGCCGTCGACGTAGAGATACATCTGTCTGCCGTCGTAGACGCCGGCCACGTGGTGCCACTCGCCCGGGGCGATTTCCCTGGTGCCGAAGAGGCTGCCGTACTCGTTGCCGCCCGGGATCTGCAGGCCGGTGCAGGCGAATTCCAGCGTGCTCGCCTCGTTGTTCCGTTGGAGCCGCCAGGCGCCCTCGCCCTTGGTGACGATCGCCTGCCAGGGTTTGTCGAGGGCGTTCGGTTTGATCCAGGCCGCGACCGTCACGCCCGCGGTGCAGTCAAAGGCCACTTCGTCGGCGACTTCGAGGTGATCGGCGTTGCCGCTCAGGGCGATCGCACCGCCGAGCTTGCCGCCGGACGGTTGCCATTGGGCTCCGCCGCGAACCGTGGCGTGGTGGCGGTTGCCGGAGCTGTCCGCGGCCTTCGTCCCCTCGGACTCGTCCAGCTTCCACCAGCCGACGAGGCCCGCCAGTTCGGCGGTGCCGAACGTGCGGGGCTGCTGCCAGGCGACATCGTGGGTCCCGAACCATATGATCTTCGTGTCACGGTCGCCGCCGTCGTCATCGTCGTTCACGTGCACGTCCAACCCGATCCGGTTTCCCACCGCCGGCGCGGTCCCGAGGGCCGACCAGGGTAGCTTGATTTCCAGGCGATAGCCCCGGTCGGTGCGGGCGAAGGCGTACTGCACGCCATTGGTGTTGTTGTGCCGCGTTTCCCCCAGCGCCGGGGCGGTGTCGTCCCAGTCGAAGTGGTACTGATAGTCATTGTCGTCGTAGACGCCGGCCTTGCTGTTGTCGGCATCGACGAAGACCTCGACGCCGTCGTCCAGCCAGTTCTCGGTGGAGTCGCTGACCAGCCGGTCGTCGGCAACCTCCACGAGGAGATAGAGCGCCTGGCGGTCGTGCAGGGTTCGGAACGTGGCCGACAGGTCCGCGGCGGAGGCCGGCGCGGCATACACGGCGTGGCCGATCTCCTGCGCCGGCGCCGCCTTCCAGGCCTCATCCATGTTCCCATCGATCGCCGGCGCCACCGTGGTCGGTGGAATGCTGATGGGGGCGGGGCCCTGGGCCTTGGTGCTGATGGCATGGGCCTGCTCTTTGAACATCTCGCCCAATTTCCCGATCGGGACGATAACGTCCTTGAGCGGCGGCAGGTCACTGACACTCAGGCGAATCCCGAAGCCGTCGGGTGCCTCGTTGGTTTGCAGGCGGAGCGTGGTCTTCTCGGTCGCCTGGATCACCGCCGCGAGGGCCTCGCGCACCTGCCCGGCCACTTCCGGGGAGGGGAAGTGTACGTTCTGCTGGGCCAGTTGCAGTGTTCCGGCGACGTTGACCGCGAGCAGCTTGCTGGTCGTCGGTGGCAGCGTGGCCAGCGCATCCTGCAGGACGCCGCCGCTGAGGACGGACTTGTCGGCCTGGGCGGCCACGACGGATTCTTCGACCAGTTGCGAATTCAGCGACAGCACCATGCGCCGGCTCGCCTCGTTCGTGTAGCCGAAGAGCTTCAGCCCCAGGGCCAGCGGGACCTCATAACGACCGGTGGCCGGCAGGGCGATCTGCGTCTCCGGCGCGATCGTGTTGGTCATCTGCAGCACCGAGGTCAGAAGCTGCTGAGTCTGCTGCAGGTTGCGGCTGGTGACGGCGATCCCGAGCGCCCGAGCGATGGGCGGGATGCCCTCGCCCTCGGGCGACAAGGCCTCCTTCGGCGGCACCGCGAAGACGGTGATCTGCTCGATATTGCCGAAGATCTGCGGCCCGAGGTCGAGGCCGGTCGCCTCCTTGATCTTGCCGCCGATCACCATGGCTTGCGGTGTCCCGGCGGAGCCCAGGGTGAGGCTCAGCAGCGCCACCGCCCCGGCGGGCACGGCCTGGAGCGAGGCCTTGTTCAGGTTCGGCGTGTGAATCACGCCGTAGGCGAGAGACTGGTAGCCGGTCTTGAGCCCGAGGTTGGCGTCCAGGGCCATCCCGGTCTCGCGCAGGGACAGCGAGGCAATCACGTCGTCGATGTCCTTGAGAGCGACCATGCTGTCGAGCATCTGCATCTGGGGCGGGATCTTGTCCGCCGGCAGGGTCTTCAGGACCCGTGCGTAGGTCTCATCGATATTGAGCCACAGGGTCAGAGCGTTCTGCTGGCGGGTCTGCCGGCTGATCTTGGAGAAGGACGGGTTGGCCGAGGCCAGCGTCGGCTCGTGGCCGCGGCCCTTGTACTGGCGGACCGACCATTGGAGCACGTCCTTGGCCTTGGCGGAGGGACTGGCCAGAATGACGACCGTCCCGTCAAAGGCCGCGCCGCCGCCGTCCCGGAACAGGACCAGGTTCATTCCCTCCAGGGGCTCGGCCGGGGTGCCCAGCGCCGTCAGGCCCATCTGCATCAGGCCCTTGAGCGCTTCGCTCTTGCCGGGATACAGGACCACGAGAGCCGGCGGGTTCTTGCCGGCCGTGTCGAGGATGCCCACGCCGACGCCGCGAATCTTCTCCAGCTCGGCGAGCATGCTCGGGTTGAACAGGGCATTGATCACCTGCATCGGGTTCTTCCCGCCGGCGGCGGCGCCCTGGGGACCGGCCTGTTGGCCGAGGAGGCTCAAGGGGTTCTCCAGAGGCGTGCCTTTGAGCATCTTGAGAATCGTGGCCACCTGCCGGCCGGGGTTGCCGATCTCGATGTATGCGATCGTCTCCGGCGGCATGAGCGAGGCGGGATCCGCGTTGCCCAGCTCCTCTATGAGGGGACGGACCTTCTCCACCACTTCCGTCTGGTCCGCATAGTCATTCACCAGCTTCAGGAAGACCTCCCGGGCCTTGGCCTCATCCTTCTTCTTGAGGCAGCACATGCCTTGCCGGTAGAGGGCCTGGGCGACCAGGTTCTTTGGCGCGGTCGTGTCCGGGATGATCTGCTGGTAGATCCCGATCGCGGTGTCGAGATTCCCTTCCACTTCCTCGGCATACAATCCCTCGCGCAAGAGCTCCGACGCGGACTTGGCCGATACGGTCGTGGCCGACAGGACCGGCAGCACTACCGCCGCCAGGAAGAGGATCGTGGCTCGTCTCATGGCTCCACTCCTTCTCAACAGGGGTCAATGATTCGTCGTCAGTTGGGAGTTCCCGGTTGCCGGCTGCCGGTGTCCCCTCTCGCGTTCTCCACGAACGGAGCGCCGACCACCGGGAACTCCACGATACGCTGCTATCCTCGACCCCGCGTATTACCGTTTTGTTACCACCGTGTTCTTTTTCTGTGATTTCGGGCAGGAATTCTCAGCCCCCTCTTCGGCCGGAGCGATTGACTTCTGCTCGGTTCTCCGCTACAATGACGACACTCGGCAGGGTTGGAGCCAGTCCTGCTGGAGAAGGATCCCGGGAAGGACGTGCCCTGCATGGAATCCCTGCAGCCTCAGGTATCGGCGCCCCGCGATTGCGGAAAGTCCTGAGACGGTGCAGGTGGCCAGGAACGTAGCGCCATGCAGGCGAGAATCATGGGACATGATGAGTGATCTGTCGTTGGATCCGAGGTGTGGTGAGACGCGTGGCGAGTCCGTCGTTCTTCGCGCGGCAGGCGTTGCGGGGGTCGCTCCGGAGGTGCACCCATGGTGGCTGGAATGCTGGTGAACCGTTGGCAGGCCTATCGCGGCCGGTGCCGGCGGCTGGGCACGATGATGCCTTATCGGCTCCTGAAACGGAGGCGCGTGCCGATCTCGCTCGATTTCCACGGCCGCCGTCTCAGCGTGCCGATGGACGGTGTCGGCACGTGGATCTGGGCCCAGTGGCGGCCGTGCTGGCGCACGCAACTGATCGACCATATCCTGCGGCAGCGGGAGGGTGTCTTCCTCGATGTCGGCGCCAACTACGGCCAGACCCTCGCCGATTTCCTCGCCGTTCATCCGCTCCGGCGGTACCTGGCGTTCGAGCCGAGCCCGGCGTGCGTGGCCTTCCTGGATGAGATCCTTGTCCGTAATGGGCTCTCCAATTGCCAGACCGTGTGTGCCGGGTTGTCGGATATGGACAGCATGGTGGCCCTGCATTTTCTGCGGGGAGCGTTCGGCGACGCTTCGGCCACCCTGCATCCGGAAGCCTGGGGCCGGCGCCAATTGTCGCAGCGCTTCATCGGCTGCTATCGCCTCGATAGCATCTGGCCCACGGTCGGACGGGAGGCACTCGCCCTGGCCAAGATCGATGTCGAAGGGGCGGAGCTGGAGGTTCTGTCCGGCATGCGGGCGACCGTGATGCAGCAGCGTCCGCCGATCATCTGCGAGGTGCTCCACCGCAACGGCGATGCGGCGGCCGACGCCTACCGGCTGCGCGTGGGCCGGCTGACAGCCCTGGTGCACGAGCTGGACTACGCGATCTTGCGCATCGTCAAGAAGGAAGCGGAATCCGAGTTTCTCGGTCTGGAGGACGTCGCCGCTTTGCCGACCAAGGTCTGGACCGCGGACAACGCGCACGAGTGCGACTACCTGTTCGTCCCGGCCGACGAGACGAATACCTACCGGCGCCTGGCCTGATCAGGCCGGCAGCACGGCGGTCGCTTTTTCCAGGAGGGCCTTGAGCTCGGGAGCGAGCCAGGATTTGGCCAGCAGTTTGCCCAGGGCCTCCCGCAGGGCACCGTCCGAATACGACGTCATCCGCTGCTGCTGAAAGACCAGCGCGCTGGCGATGGCGGCGAAGTACACCGCGGTGGCGACGCGACGCTCCGCGTGCGACCCGCTGGTACCGGCAATCCGCTGATGATATTCCTTGATCTCCTGCAGGACCGGCAGGGGGGTGTTCGCCGCGAGCAGGCAGTCCCGGACCGAACGGACCGCCGGTGCGTCGATGCCGGGGTAGACGTGTTTGACGAGGTGCGCCGGTCCTGCCACGGCCGCAGATCCCGTCACCACGGCCGCTCCGAGGTACTGGTCCAGCAACTCCGTCATCTGGGTGTCCGAGGCCCGCTCCCCTTGCTCGGGGCGACTGCTGACGCACTCCCGGATGAACCGCAGGACACTGTCCCGTTCCTTGCCCAGGAAAGATGGCTCGATCTCATTCATAGGAGAAGCACTCAAGAAACTCCTGCAACTCGTCGTGAAATCCCCGGGGCGACGCCGTGGCGTTCACCAGGTGTTGTTCCAGCGTTTTGCGGAAGCGCCGCTCCACGGTGACGATCATGTTCGAGGCCTGGCCGGGGGAGGGGATGCCGTGCCGTGTACAGATCTCGGACAGCCCGGGACGTTCCGTCCCCTCCAGGATCGGTTTGAGCACGCGGTCTACAAAGACCTGCCAATGTGTCTCCAGGCCCTCGCGCTGGCACTGCGTCTTCACGTGCTCTTTGACCCGCTCCAGCACGCCGAGGGCCCATTCATAGTCCAGCGCCCGGCCCGCGTCCTGCAAGTCGACCGGCTCATGCAGAAGGGATTGGGTCTCGTCCAGTGTGCGTTCCCGCTTCTTCCTCAGCTTGCCGTACACGTGGTGGAAGAAGGCCTTGGCCAGGAACGAGCGGAAGCGCCGCGCCTTGTTGCGATCCACCTTGTCGAAGAAGGCTTTGTCCCGCAGGATATGGGCGAGGAAGTCCTGCGTGTACTCCTCGGCGTCCGATTCGGAAAAACCCCGGCGACGGAGGACCCAGTACAGCGGGGTCGCATACATCTCAAAGAACGCGCCCTTGGCTTCCGGCTGCTCGCCCGCGTTCAGGACCACGGTCCAGGCGGTCACCGGGAAGGCCCGTTGCCCGCCGCCCATCGGCGTCATGTCATTCTCTCTGGCCATCAATACGCTCAACCCCAGGACCCGGCGCGTCCGCGGTCGCGCCGTCTGCCCGGTGCCCGGCGCGTCTGTCTCCCCCGGAGCCGTCATTCTACCATCAGCGCTCGTGTCACGGCAAAGCGAAAACAGACCCAGGTGGCTTTTCCAGGCCGGGGGACATCGGGGTCGGCCCTTCGTTCACGCTTTGGCGGTCGTTGCGGTGGCATTGGAGTTCCTCCTGGATTTGCCGGATGCGGCTCCGCAGGCTGCGATTGGATTCGAGTTCGTGCGCGAGCCGATTTCCGCCTGACCGCAGAATCGGGCGCGGCTACCAGGCATAGACAGCGCACCCCGTGTCGTCCGGAACGACAAATCGATTCGGGGCCGCAACAGGTCGATGCTGCCGGCGTGCCGTCCGTTCGATCTTGAGCCACCGCCGCGACGAGAAGAACCAGATATTCGACTGGCCGTTCGTCTGGATCTTGTGCACGTCCTGCTGTGCCACTCCCGCCGGCACCAACGGCACGAGGTTATAGTATCCCAGCTCGCCCGCAAAAACCACCATGGTGATCGCACGTCCCGCGGCGGTCACGAACTGGTCCATTTTTCCTTTCACCCGGGCGCCGTTGGCGTTGGGATTCATATTGGCCCCCAAGCCGGCGTGCCCGCCCACCAGCTCGGGGCCGGCCGCGACGTCCTGCCCATCCTGTCGGCCGGCCAGACGCGCTGCCAACCGGGCGACGCAGGCGTCCATCAGAGCAGTCCCGCGCCCCGTCCGAATCGAGGTGCATTGCAGAATCGGAATCGACCGGACCCACGCTGCGCCCCAGACCACCGACAGAAGCCGCTCCAGGGTTTCCCGCACGGCCTGGTGCAGGTTGGTGAACTGCGGATTCTCGATCTGGTCGCGTTTGTTGAGGATCACGACGATCTCCCGGAGCCCGCGGGCGCCCGAGGATGCTTTACGAAGCACAGAGTCCAACGCATCACAGAAAAGACAAAACCAGCGCAGGGTGGCCGAGGATTCGGTGCTACAGTCCAACAGGACGATCACCGCGTGGGGTCGGTGGCGCGCCACGAGGAGGGCATGTTGCAGGGGACCCACCTGGCCCGGCGTATCCACCGTCCGGCGCACCCGCAGCATGGGTCCCTCCTCGCGCCCGATGCCGACGGCGAAAGCCCCCGACCGGGTAATACCGTAGGTCATCTCGGGTTTGCGTTCCCGGTCCAGTGCCCCCCAACTGCAGGTATTGGGCGAACTTCGTTTTCCCGGCGCTGCCTGGGCCCAGGATGAGGGTCTCTTGGCCTCGGATGTATGGGGTCAGACGGGAAGGCCCTTTGGCGGCAACCCGCCTCGGGGTCTCCCTGGTCGATTCCGCTGCGGTCGGTCCTTTAGAGATGGTCCGGGCTTTGGCATGCACAACAACCTCTCTGAGTGAGGGCCCCCGGGATCAGCGCAGTCTGTGCCCTGGATCGCTTCCTGTGTCTTCCTTGCTTCCGGCTGGTTCATCGACCACGCTGACCCCATTGGAATTGCCGCACCCACGGCGTATGCAATCCCATTATGCCATTGCTTATCGGCCCTTCTCTCTGTTTGCTGGTGAAGAGGCGAAGATAATTGGCTGTCCGCAGAAATTCTTCTCTGGGATTCCGTCCAGGACGCATGAGGATTCGCCGTCTGCCGTTGCTGTCCTGAGCGCCTCCAGTGTGCTCGTGATGTGAACCGCTATTTGTTCTGGAGGCCGGCCGGGCGGGGGCAGGTGTTGACGAAAGCGAGGGCCTTTTCGATCAGGATCTCGCCGGTCCTCTCGCCCAAGCAGGTGCGGGTGATGTAGTCGTAGCGCTCGAAGCTGTTCCAGTCTTCCTTCGTGAGGATGTAGCCGAAGGCGTCGTTGGTCAGGCCGAAGAGCAGGTTGTGCTGGCCGTGCATCTTCCGCTTGAGATAGAAGCCGATATTCGGCAGGGCCTCGCCGGGGATCGTCAGGATCTGGGCATCACCGAGATTCACGACATTGACCTGCGTCGCAACGGTGCCCCGGTCGCTCAGCTGGAAGCCCAGGGGAGAAAGCTTCACTACGGTTCGCAGCATCTCGTTCTCGACGGGAAACTCGATCGTCGTGCTGCCGCAGAAGAGCGCCGGGTTCTCCTGAACGGGCGCCCCCGCGAGGATGCGAATGGCCTCGTCCGCCAGCAGGCGTCCGATGCGGACGCACTCCTCCCACGTCTGAGTATCCTTGCCGTCCGGGCCGCGGCAGTCGGCGGTCACCATCCCGCCCTGGGCGCTGTTCAGGAAGAGGGCCATGCCTGCCTGACGCTCCTTGATCCGGTCGCACAGCGGCCCGACGAAATCGGGGCACATGATGCCCTGGTCCGGCCCAATGACTTCCGGATGGCAGGCGTAGTTGACGAGCGTGGCGAGCGGCGCGCCAGCGGTGTTCAGGACCTGGATCACGTGGCACCGCGGGTCGTAGAGTTTCTCGGCGTAGTAGTTGTAGGCGATCCTGCCTTGTGCTTTGCCGGTGGCGATCTTCACCCGCGCGGGCTCCAGACGGTCCAGGGCTTCGTTGATCGCCTCGGCGAGCTTGAGGCAGACGCTGTCGAGGTATTCGAGATCGGCACCGGTCTTGCCGCTGCCGTCGGGAAAGCCGTAGCAGTCCGGAGCGCTGTGGCAGTGCGTCGCCCCGATGAGGATATTCTGCGGCGGGATGGCTGCGACCCGGCTGCGCACCTTACTGCACAAGACCCCGGGAAACCCCAGAAAGTCCGTGCTGCAGAGGGCGACGCGCGTGCCGTCATTTTCCAGGACCAGGGCCCGGACCGTCAGTTGCCCGATCGTTCGGGTCACCGGCGCCGAGGGCCCGACGCCGCCGGAGACGGGGAGTCGCTTCTGCGGTGTCACGTCCCGCACCGCGACGGCCGCCCGAAAGGCTCCCAGGGACAATCCCGGGCTCAGGAGGCCAAGCCATACAAGGAACACCGGCAGGACTACGCTGGAGATCCTGTGATTTTCGCTCATGTTTCGTTCCTCCCGTTCGCAAGGACGTCGGCAGGCGTCTCTTCGTAGGTCGTGCGTCCCCGCACGACGTCTGAGAGGCGAGCGGGGACGCTCGCCCGACATGGGCACACGGCAAACCGCAAGCATTGCAGACCCCCATGTTATCGGGTAGGATGACGGCCGATGTCAAGGGCCCGAAACCGGAATGTGGCACGGGCGTCCCCTCGGCTTCGCTCGGGACAGGCTCTGCCCGTGACGATGAATTTGTGGACGCTCATGCCCATGCGACTCATGACTTGGGATTCGATCCCATCCCTGCGACGTGTCGCCCCCCATCCCGTGCGGGCGTTCGCGCGTTGCGTGCTCGTCGTCGGGTCTCTGGCGACCTGCGCTCTGGGGGCCCAGCCGAATGCGGCGAAACGTGTCGCGGAGGAGATCCGGCGGGAGGCGTTGCTGCCGCCCAACGGTCCGGCGGGACGGCCGTTGCCGTTAGTGAGCCACTGGAATATGGGGAGCCAGGGAAGAGGGTGGACGCCGCAGTATCAGATCGAGCTGCTTGACCGCGGCTGTCACATCCTGCCGTGGTTCAGTTGGCCTCAGAGCGATCCCCTCAAGACCGACCAGAGCGCCCGGCGGTTTCACGACTACTACGACGCCCTTGCGGTCGAGCCTTGGCGGAAGCCGGCGCGCGAGTACGTGGACACCCTGGGCATGAGAGAACTGCAGCGGTTGTACCCCGATCCGCCCTTGGTGCTGTTCGTCTCGAACAACGAGGCGCCCGATCTGCGCTGGCACCAAGTGGAGCGGTCCAAGCGTTATCTTGACCAGTACGGGCCGGGCCGCTCGGATGAGTTCAAACGCGAGGTTGTGAGCCGGGGCTGGATGGAGCGGTATCCGGTCATGTTCCAGGCGATGCGCGAGGCCCTGGTCAGCGGGAGTTGGAAGAAGAACGTGCGGTTTGTCGGCTATGGGGCGTTCGGACCGTCGCACTTCGGACGCTGGGAGGGCTGGAAGCAGTATTCGCTCCTCACGGACGCGCGGACGAGCCCCGACTGGCACATCTGGCAGGGGGGCAGTCCCTCGTACTACACGCACAACTGGGACGACAGCCGCGATCACTGGGTCTGGTCTCCCCAGGTCGAGTCCATGAACTGGATCTTCATGCTCGAGGAGGCGTGGCGTGTGAACCCCGATTTCTGGTGGGAGGTCTCCCTCTGGGACGGCAACGCCCGGGACTGGACACCGCAGACGGAGTGCACGCCCGAGGCGTTGAAGGAGTCCAAGGCCTGCCAGTACGTGAAAGAGGGCCAGACGTATACGCCGGATCGATACGAAGGCTGGGCCCAGTTCGGCCTGTGGCTCCTGCGGCCGCGGGTTGTACGGGAGTTCCGCGGCAGCACGACACCCCTGGCGCCGTGGCGGCCGTTCTTCGAGCGGCTCCTGGCGGCCGTTGACCGTGTCTACGCTGACCAGACGCTCGCGGAGTTCTGGCGCTTCGGCAAGCTGGTGCCCAACCCGGCGCATCCGCACCCGTACCAGGTGGACATCCCCGACACGTATCGCAGTATCCCGCGCTGGTTCCTGCTCAATACGAGCCTGGATGCCCCGCGTCCCTGGGACCAGCATACGAATATCCCAGTCTTCAGCCTCGCGTTCGTCCGGGGCGACGAGGGCCGACGGCGCTGGCTGGTGTACGCTCATACGCCGCTGGAGGACCGGCGCGACGTGCGAATTACGGTGCCCGGCTACGGCGGGATCACGGTCGATGTCCCGCGTGCCGGCGCGTTCTATCGGATCGATCAACAGGAGAAGAAGGTAACGCCGGTCCGCGCGGCAGGGGGCCGATAGACGCTCGGGCGGTAGTGCCTTTATCCGGAGCAGGTCGGAGGCTACAATGTCGCCGTTGACTTCGGCGTGGGATCATCAAGTTAAGGGGGACCCCCGACGCGACGTACCGCGCGTGGGAACCCAGACACGATGGAGTTGAGTATGGCCAACCAGATGGGTGCGATACGGGGACTGGTGTCGAGGGCGTCCCGCCCTCGCATCGTGGGCCGGATGCCCGCGACGCCATCATCCCGAAGACAGTTCTTGAAGCTGGCGGCCTCGGCCGTGGCCGTGCCGTATGCGGTGGCAGGTTCGGCGCTGGGGGCCGGGGGCACGACGCCGCCCAGCGCACGCGTGAACATGGGCTTCATTGGTCTCGGCGGGCAGGGGAGCGGCCATCTCCTGGGCGGGGCCTGGACCTACGTGCCGGGAGGGTACGTCGCACGCGACGATGTGCAGGTGCTGGCCGTCTGCGACGTGCGCCGCGAACGACGCAATCAGGCCCGGCAGCGCTGCAACCAGGTCTACGCCGAGCGGTTGAGCCGGCCCGGCTACGACGGCGTGCAGGCGTACCATGACTTCCGCGAGGTCCTCGCACGTCCCGACATCGACGCCGTGCTAATTGCGGTGCCTTATCATTGGGCAGCGCCCATGGCGATCCGAGCGATGCGAGCCGGCAAGGATGTCTACTGCGAGAAGCCGGTCGCGATCACCGTGGAGCAGACCCGGGTCCTCGTCGAGACGGCTCGTCGCTTCGGGCGGATCTACCAGGCGGGGACGCAGCAACGCTCCGAATATGACGGCAAGTTCCGACAGGCTTGCGAGCTGGTCCGCAATCACCGGATCGGCGAGCTCAAAGAAGTCTATGCCTACCGCGAGCCGGGCGCGTTTGTGCCCAGCGCGTGGACCTCGGATCGCTCGGTGCCGGTACCGGAGGGGTTCGATTGGGACTTGTGGCTGGGGCCGCTGCCCTGGCGGCCGTTCGGCGGAGAGGCGGGTCACACGTTGTCGGGCCTGTTTGTCGGTGACGTGAACTGGAGCCCGCACCACTACGACATCATTCAGTGGACGGTGAACCCGGATGTCCGGGCGCCGATCGAGGTGAAATACCGGGACGGCCGGGTCGATTACCATTGTAGCAATGGTGTGGTGGTTCATTCCGACCCTTATCCGGGCGAGCCGGTCGGCCCTGACGGCGGGGCCTGCTTCGTGGGCACGATGGGCCGGATCGCAGTGGACCGCGGCAACATCGTCTCCTATCCGCCGCGCGTGCTCCGGGAGCCGCTGCGGCCCGACGACCAGCGGGTGTATCGGGCCGACAGCCATTCGGGGAACTTCCTGGAATGCGTCCGCACCCGCCAGGCGACCATCTGCAACCCCGAGGTCGCCGCGTACACCATGAACGCGATTCTGATCGGCGGCATCGCTCTGGCCCTGAAGCGCGATCTGCGCTGGGACCCGGTGAAGCTGCAATTCGCAGGCGACGACATGGCGAACCGGTTGCTGTCGTACACGCCCCGGCCGCCGTGGATCTTGTGACGCATCGCCCAACGATATGGACTCTGCTTGCGGATTCCGTAATCCGGGTGGCAGCGGCAAGCGGAGTCGTCGGAGCTTGCCGATGGTTCTGATGCCTATAGGGAAACCATCGGCAAGCTGGCGCTTGCCGCTGCCACCCGGATGCGGT
This sequence comes from Planctomycetota bacterium, assembly GCA_025459125.1. Lineage (GTDB taxonomy): Bacteria > Planctomycetota > Phycisphaerae > Sedimentisphaerales > Anaerobacaceae > PLanc-01. The sequence continues at coordinate 25,002 of JALORE010000081.1, forward strand.
GCGAAGAACTCAGTTGCGGAAGGTAGCTCATGAAGAACAACGGACTCAACCAGATACTTCTTGCCGGACTCATCCTGTCGGGGGCCTGCACGGCCGGGGCCGCCACGGAACGAGATCTGATTGCCATTCTGCAATCGAACGCCGGGCCGGTCGAGAAGTGCGCTGCCTGCCAGCAGTTGCGGATTTACGGCACGGCCCAATCCGTCGCGCCACTGGCCGCACTCCTGGGAGACGAGCGGCTGGGCCACGCCGCGCTCTATGCGCTGGACGGTCTGCCGTATCCCGAAGCGGGTGCGGCCCTGCGCGAGGCTCTGGGTAGAACGTCCGGGCCGATCGAGGCCGGTCTGATCGATTCGCTCGGCCGCCGCCGCGACAGTGCCGCGACGCCGTTGCTGGTCCCACTACTGAAGGATGAGGATACGGCAGTGGCCGCGGCTTCGGCATTGGGCGGGATCGGCGATCAGGCGGCTGCGGCGGCTCTGGTCGCCGCACGTGACAGCCGGAATCCCGAAGTTCGTCAAGCGGTGTGCCAGGCGCTGCTGCGCTGCGGCGACGAGTGTCTGCGTCGAGGGGACAAAGCGGAGGCGTCGAGGATCTACCGGGGGGTGCTGGAGGCGAGCCCGCCGATGGCGACTCGCGTCGCCGCCTGGAGAGGAGAGGTCTTGTCGGAGGATGCTCAACGGACGCGGCTGGTTCTTGAGGCGCTTACCGGTGCCGATGAACCACTGCGCCTTACGGCCGTCAGGTTGGTGCGGGAAACAAAGGATGAGCAGATACTGAAGACCTGTCTGGGACGGTGGAAATCGTTTGGCGCGGACGTGCAGGCGGCTTTGATCGATACTCTGGCCGAGTGCGAGTGGGGGGATCGGACGTTATTGCCGCAGATCAGGGAGGCGTGCCGGTCCTCCGAGCCGGCGGTTCGCATTGCCGGATTGAAGGCGCTCGGCGTCCGGGGTGGTGCCGCCAACGTGGCGCTGTTGGCCGAGCGGGCGGCGCGGACCTCGGGCGACGAGCAGGCGGCGGCACGCGCGAGTCTGAGAGTGCTGCGCGGTAAGGATGTCCACCCCACGATGATTGGACGTATGAGGGAGCCGGATCCGGCGGTCCAGGGCGAGTTGGTGCAGGCGCTGGCGGACCGCGGGGCGACGGAGGCGATACCGGTACTGTTGCAGATGGCGGCCGGCGACGAGGCGTCGGTGCGGGTGGCGTCGTACCGGGCGCTACGGGAACTGGCCGGAGCCGGTGAGGTCGAGACGCTGGTGGCGCTGTTGGCGGGTGCGCCGCGTGAGGAACGCAAGCAGTTGGAGAATGTGATTCTGGGCGTAGCGCGGCGGACGGATGCGGCGGCCCGGACCGCGCAGGCGATCCTGGCGCGGCTGGACTCGGTTGCGGATACGCCCTGCAAGGGCACGATGATCCGGATTCTGGGCCAGCTTGGCGATGCCTCGGCGCTGGCAACCCTGCGCCGGACCCTGAGCGACGCCGATCTGGAGATCCGGTCTGCGGCCATTGCGGGGCTCGGTCACTGGCCGGACGTGACGCCGTTGCCCGATCTGTTGCAGGTAGTCCGGGACGATAAGAACCTCGCCCATCGAGTGCTGGCCCTGCGGGGGTATATCGATCTTGTGGGCCGCGCGGACTCGATGAGAGCCGAGGAGAAGGTGCAATGCTGTAAGACGGCTCTGGATCTGGCGCCGACCGCGGCGGAAAAAAGGAGAGTGTTTGCGGTCCTGACGAATGTCAAGACAGCGGAGTCGCTACAATTGGCCGCCTCCGGCGTGCAGGATGAGCAAGCCAAGGAGGAAGCGGCGCTGGCGGTGGTTACGATTGCCAAAGACGTTTCTGCCGGCAACGCGGGGCCCGTAAAGGCGGCTTTGGGCAGCGTCGTCGCCGCCAACGTCAGGAACACCACCAAGGAGCAGGCCCGGAAGATGCTGGATGACATCGGGGCGGCCCAGAGTTACCTGATGAATTGGGAGGTGGCCGGGCCGTACGTGGAGAAGGGCAAAAACTACTCGCAGTTGTTCGATACGCCGTTCGAGCCGGAAAAGCCGAAGGCTAAGGTCGAGTGGCGCAAGGTGCCGGTGTCCGCGAATGGGCCACACCCGGCCTACTGCGACTTGCTGAAGGAACTCAAGGGCGGCGAGCAGCGGGTGGCCTACCTGCGCACGCAGATCGAGGCGGAGGATCTCCAGGCGGTGACGCTGGAGATCTTCAGCGACGATGGGGTCAAGGTGTGGCTCAACAACAAAGTGATCCACTCGAACAACGTCGCCCGGCCGATCATGCCGCAGCCGGATCGCGTGACCGTCACGCTGCAAAAGGGCGTCAACCGGCTGCTGCTGAAGGTCACCCAGAACAACCTGCCCTGGGGGGCGATTGTCCGCGTGCGCGAGGCGAAGGTCGCGGAGCCCAAGGTGGGCGCGGGCTTCCGGCTGCACATCATCAACGCGGATTCGCGTTTTGAAGCGGCGGGCGTCCTCGATGTCAACCGCGACGGCAAGCTCGACATCTTCTGTGGCGGATTCTGGTATGAGGCGCCCGACTGGAAGAAGCATTTCGTCCGGGAGATCAAAGAAGAGGGCAACTACTTCTACGACTTCGCCAACCTGCCGATGGACGTGGACGGCGACGGCTGGGTGGACATCGCCAACGCCGCCTGGCACAACAAGATGGTTTTCTGGGAGCGCAACCCGGGTAAGAGCGACGCCCCCTGGGAGGTCTTCCAGATCGACACGCCGGGGAACATGGAGACGGCCCTCGCCTTCGATATCAACGGCGACGGGCAACTGGATGTTCTGCCCAACATCATGAGCGCCGCGGCCTGGTACGAGTATCGCCGGGACGCCTCGGCCCCGGGCGGCGCCAAATGGGAGAAGCATGATCTGCCCAAGGAAGGCTCGGGGCACGGCAACGGCGCCGGCGACATCAACCGGGATGGACGCTGCGACATCATATCGACCAAAGGCTGGCTTGAACAGACCGCAACCGGGTGGCAGTGGCATCCCGAATTCGAGCTCGGCCATGCGAGCGTTCCTATTCTGGTGCATGATGTCGACCGCGACGGTGACTCGGATGTTGTGTGGGGCCTGGGTCATGACTACGGCCTGTTCTGGCTGGAGCAGGTCACGAAGGAGGGCGAGCGCACCTGGGAGAGGCACTTGATGGACAAGTCCTGGTCGCAGCCACACTTCATGGTGATGGCCGATCTCGACAACGACGGCCAAGCCGAGCTGGTCACGGGCAAACGCTACTATGCCCACAACGGCAACGATCCGGGGGAGAACGACCCGGTCTGTGTTTACTACTACAAGTTTGATGTTCCGACGAAGAGTTGGACACGCCATACGATTCATGAAGGCGGGCGCGTCGGCTTTGGGATCAATACCGCCGTGGTGGACATCGATGCCGATGGCGACCTC
>JALORE010000082.1 GCA_025459125.1 Planctomycetota bacterium
TCCCCCGTCAGGCCGGAGCCGTCGATGGTCTTCTCGGGCCCCATGTTCATCTGGTAACTGGAGGCCGTGGCTTTCACGGGCTTGACCGGGTAGCTGTAGGGCTCGGCGGTGAACGACCAGACCTCGCCTTTGAAGATCGTGTTGTCGGGGGCTCGGTTGACCTCATCGACCCGCCAGGAGTAGGTCTGCCCATAGGCGAGCAGCCCGGGCGGATCGAACGTGGCTTCGGTCTGACCCTGGCCGGCCAGAACGCCTTTCGGGTCGGTTCGGCCGGCGGCATTGACATCCGCGCGGGTGGTACCGAAGTAGACATCGTGCGTGGCGGCGAGTCGGCCCGGTGTCCAACCGAGCGTGGCGTCGCGGGGGACATCCACGGCGCCATCGCCGGGCTGCGGATCGGCGGCCAGCTCCGGTGGCGCAATGCCCAGCATCGCCTTCTGGATTTCTTCCGCCGTCAGGGCATGGTCGAAGACGGCGACCTCGTCCAGCAGGCCGCTGTAATAGTGGACGCTGCCGTTGCGATGCCCCAGGCGCAGAGGCATCCGGGGCGAGGTGAGGGCGCCGGTCCGAGCCTGTGTCAGCAGCAGTTTGCCGTCGACATAGATTCTGGCCGCCGTGCCGTCCCAGGTCCCGCAGAGATGCTGCCAGCGGCCGGCCTCGATGGTATTGTTGGCCGTCTGCTGATTGACGTGGGCGTCATTCAGCGAGAGGGTGAAGTAGGCAAAACGCGAGCTGCGATTCACAAAAAGCCCGTAATTCTCCCAGGGACCGTTCTGCTGGCCATTGGCCAGAATGGCCAGCCAGGTGTCGCCGGCATTGGCCCAGTTGACCCAGGCCGCGACCGTCACCTGGCCGCGAATCTCCAGCTGGGGGGCGGTCGGAATCTCGACGTAGCTGTTCTGCCCGTTGAATTGCAGCGCGCCGCCGTAGTACCCCGCCGCCCACTGGGGCCCGCTGATGAGCGTGCCGTGATGTCCATTGCCCGAACTGTCGGCGGCTTTCGTGCCGGCCCCGTCATTCAGTTTCCAGCACCCCACCAGGTCGGCCGAGGCCTGGGTGACAAGGAACAACACCATCAGACAGGAAATCAATCTCGCGCGCATGGTCGTCCTCCTGCAAAACATATCGTAACTTGCGGTTATTACGCTACGCTCGAATGCGAAAGACGCCTTGCCCTGTTGCTGAGACCGCCGCGCCGCTGCGCGTCCGGGGTGGCACAGGCGCAGAACATGCTTTAAAATGTCACAGTATTCCCCATACCATATCGGCTAATTGGCGTCAAGCATTTTGCCGGCGGCCCCGCGTTTTTGCGTCCGGAAAAAAGAGCGGCTGGGACGCGTGCCGCGGGGCGGTACCCGGCCACCGCCGCACTTGCCGAAGACGGGGTTCTTCGGGATAATGACTCCGCATCGTGCAACGAGCAGGTTATGGCACTCACGAAAGGAGATGGACCGTGAAATCTGCAAGAAGAGCTCTCAAGACCTCCCTGGTGCTGATGGTGGTGACGGGATTGGCATTGCTGCTGACGAGCCGGTTGGCCTGGAGCCAGCCGACGCCGGCAAGCCCGCCCGACGACGGCAAGCTGCGGATCATCGTGTTCGGGGCCCACCCGGACGACTGCGAGCTCAAAGCCGGGGGTACGGCGGCCCTCTGGGCGGCCCAGGGCCATCACGTCAAGTTCGTCTCCGTGACCAATGGGGACATCGGGCATGCGGAAATGTCCGGCGGACAGTTGGCCAAACGCCGCACCGCCGAGGTCAAGGAGGCCGCGAAGGTGCTCGGGATCGAGGCGGACGTCCTCGACATCCACGACGGGGAGCTGCTGCCCACGCTGGAGAACCGCCAGAAGTACGTGCGGCTCATCCGCCAGTGGAAGGCGGATATCGTCATGGGACACCGGCCGAACGACTACCACCCGGACCACCGGTACGTGGGCGTCCTGATGCAGGATGCGGCGTACATGGTCACCGTCAAGTTCTTCTGCCCCGACGTGCCCCAATTGTCGAAGAACCCGGTGTTTCTGTACCTGTCCGACAACTTCCAGAAGCCCAATCCCTTCCAGCCGGACGTGATCGTGGCCACGGACCGCGTGGTCGAGAAGAAGCAGGACGCCATCTGGAAGCTCGAATCCCAGATCGAATCGCTCTGGGCCACCGGCAACTTCGAGAAGGTTCTTCCGATTCCCACCGATCCCCAGGGCCGGGCCGCGCGGCGCAAGCAGCAGGACGAGCGCACCGCCGGGCGCGATCGCGGCGTCGCCCAGAAGTACCGTGACAAGCTGATCGAGCTCTACGGACCCGAGAAGGGCAAGGCCGTCCAATACGCCGAAGCGTTCGAAGTCTGCGAATACGGCCGCCGGCCCTCCGCCGAGGAACTCAGAGCGATGTTCCCGATCGACGCCGGGAAATGAGCCCATCTTCCTCAGAGGGTGTGCGAGAAGCTCCGAATGGCCCGGGTGGCAGCGGCAAGCGCAGCCTGCCGCTGGCTCGTGGGGTAGACGCAAACACTACTGGGATTAGGTGGCAAGGAAATGGAAAGGAGCATGCCCAGGTCTGCTATTGGCGTCGATGCTTCGCACGATGCGGCTTCTCTGGAGTTGCCCCAGGTATATCGGGTGCTCCCGGACGAGGATGCCGAGCAAGATGGCGACTTGCGCGTCATCGACGCGAGTGGCGAGGATTACCTGTATCCAGCCGACTATTTCGTGTTGGTGGATTCCCCTGACGAGGTAGTCACAGCCTTGGACAAGTCGTTTGCGCGGGGTGCGGAGCACTCCGGCTGACGAGGGCATGTCGTTTGGTGGTCATGGATCAGTCTTGTGAGCACGATATGCCCGGTGAATTGAACCGGACTGCCGCCTTGGCAAGACGCGTGTGGCTACGCATTGCCCGGCGCAGGCTGGTATCGGCCTAGGCCCGGAAGGCAAGGGAGGATGAGCGGGCGAGAGATGCCCTGGAGTAGGTCGAGGCCGCGTTCAGGGCTGTCGCCCGGGGGACAGACTGGCGTCACGGGGCGGACTTGACGGGGACGTACTGTGTCCGGGCGTCGGCGATGAGCTTGATCATCTGGTCGGCCTGCCGGCGGATCGCCGGGTCGGAGCTGATGACGCGCGAGCTCCACTTGGCGTATTCGCGATTCAACTGGTGGCGGGCCTCGTCCTGGCTCATCGCCGCGGTGACGCCCAGGATCATCTCGGCATCCCGGGTCTGGTGCATCTCGATCGGCAGGATCTTCTCCGCCATGGTGCGGAGCCGGTGGCGGTCGATCTGGAGCGCTTCCGCCAGGTTCTTGAGCAGCGTCAGCTCGGCGACGGTCACCTGTCCCTTGGCCGCAGCGACCCGCAGACACAGGTCCAGAATGTCGAGCCGGCCGACCAGCGGCGCGATCTGCACGATCTCCCGGCAGATCTGCGGCACGTTGAGGGTGCCGCCCCGGCGGAAGAAGGCCGCGGTCTTCTGCAGGGCCCGGTCCAGCTCCAGATGGGCGCCGAGCGAGGCGTCGGCCGACCCGAAGTTGGTCTTCACCCAGGCGCAGATCACGTTGACCTCCGGGTCGAGCAGCACGCCGTTGGCGGCGCCGACGCTGAAGGCCAGGCCCACCGCGAGGGTCCGGGCTCTCTGGATGTCATCCTCGATATCCAGGTACCCGGCTTCCGCGTTCTCGTACGTCCCGGCGCAGGTGGCCTGCGCGAGCGTTGCGCCGGTCTGACGTGACGCAATGGTGACCGTGTACTGCAGGTGCCGCGGGCCGCGGCGCGGCAGGACGAACCACTCCGGCAGAAGCTGGGCCACGGTCGTCCAGTCCTGCAGGACCGTGGTCTGGTGGCACAAACGCCCCATGTCGCTCTGGAGGACGAACCGCGAGGACCCGTTCAGAGGGCCGTGCTTGGGCCGATTCAGGACGGACAAGGGCTCCTGGGCGGCGTCCGTCACATCGTTCAGCTCGATCCGAACGTCGATGCCATGCCCGTCGTCCGGGGCCTGGATGGTGCCGCAGATGTCCACGACGAGGATCGAACGCCAGGATTCGCCGAGGGCCTCCCGGCCGATCCGGACGCGGCAGTTGAACACGCTCAAATCCAAAGGCGGGCTGAACTCGCCCGGGACGGCCGCCGCGGGAGGCTGAAGGCGGCGGAGTATCCCCGAGCAGCACCGCTGCAGCGTCGATCTCACATTGGCAAGCTTGCGGAACATACGTGATTTGGGATTTACGATTTATGATGTACGATTTCTCATCGCTGATTTACGGCGTTGCGATTGGGAAAGGGGCCAAGACCCGCGTCGTGCGACCGTCCGTGCGTTTGGCGACCGCATCCCAAATCATGAATTGTAAGTCATAAATCATACATCAAGACGCTTCTCTATTCGACTTTGAACGGCTCCAGGGCTTTCGCCTGCTCGGTCCCGTCGTCGACGACCGTGCCGTCCTCGTTCAGCGACAGATCGACCTCCAGCATGCGGCCGGACTCGACGTCCTCGAACTTGCAGTGCATCCGCTGGTTCAGGTCGTAGCTGTAGGTCACCTGGATGGGACGCTCCGCCGGCCGGTCCGGGGGCAGCTCGAAGCTGTACCCGGCGATCTGGTTCACGTACGCGGGATCGGAGTCCTCGCCCTGCGTGATCATCACCTCGACGCGCTTCTGCCCTTCGGTCACCGTGTAGAACATCTGGGAGACCTCGCAGGGCAGGGGGGTGTTCTTCTTCAGCAGGATGCGGTTCTGCACGATCCGCCGGCCGGTCTCCTTGTCGATCGGGGCGCAGATCGTGCCGTAGCTGTGGTTGCACACGTCGGTCAGGGTGATGTCCTTGAGGCCGTTGCGGATGCCCGTCGGCACCGCGTCGGGATTCTGACGCAGCACGGCGAGACCCGCGTGCAGCGCCGCGCCCAGGGCCACGCATTCGTCCACGTTGACCGAGCACTCGGGCGGGAAGCCGAAGATCTGCTCCAGGTGGGTCCGCACCAGCGGCACCCGCGTGCTGCCGCCGACCAGCAGGACGGTGCCGATGTCCGCGGGCTTGAGGCCCGCCTCGTCCAGGGCCACTTCCACCAGCATGTCGGCTCGGGCCACCAGGGTGGTGATGGCCTCTTCGAACATCGCACGCGTGACCTCCACCCGCATGCTGCCGGCGGGGCCGTAGAGCATGGTCTTGGCCACGGGCCGCCGGGAGAGCGTCTTCTTGATGTCCTCGGCCTCGTCTTCGTACTTGGTCCGGTCCTCGTCGGAGCTGATCAGCGGCGCGGAGAACTTCTCCTGGTAGAGCTTCTGCAGGATCTCCAGCACCTTCTGGTCGAAGTCGATGCCGCCGAGGGCGTGGTCGCCCTGGGAGCAGATGATCTCCATATCCAGGCCGTGGACGTCCATGAGGGTGACGTCAAAGGTGCCGCCGCCGAGGTCGTAAACGAGGACCCGGCCGGAGACCTGCCGGCTCGTCGTGTAGCACAAGGCGGCCGCCACCGGCTCGTTGACGATGCCGACCACGTTAAAGCCGACCGCCGTGCCGGCGTCCATCGTCGCCTTGCGGCGCAGCTCGTCGAAGTGGGCGGGCACCGAGATCACCGCGTCGCGGACCTCCCCGGCTTGGGCTGCGGCGTCCTGCCGCATCTTCTTGAGGATCAGGGCCGACAACTCCGTCGCCGTCCAGTCCTTGCCGTCGATGGACACCTTGTAGTCGGCCTCGCCCATGTGCCGCTTGACCCAGCGCACGGAGCGTGCCGGGTTGAGGTGCCGGGAATTGAGGGCCTCGACGCCGACCCGGATCACGCCGGGATTGTCCTCATCGAAGTAGATGGCCGACGGCGTCAGCCGATCGCCGTCCGCGTTCGGAACAATTTCCGGCTTGCCAATGGCATTGAGCATCGCCAGGGACGAGAAAGTGGTCCCGAGATCTATGCCGACGATATTACTCATGATTCTCTCCTGCGTACCGAATCACCCAAAGACCTTGACCTGGGCCGTTCTGACCACCCGGAAGTTGTCATCATCAATCATGTACCGATAACCGGGCCTCAGGACGCGCGCGATCTTGCCGGCCTGCTCGGCCTTCCGGGTCGCCTGCCGTTCCTTGATCGCTTCCGCCATCTTCTCTTGCCCGTGGAATTCGCTGTTAAGCTCCGGGCGGAACTGCTCAACCCCGCTCGATTCCAGCGCGAACAACAATTCGTCCCGGACCTCTTCCAGGTGGGCGGCGGCGCTGTCGCCGCTCGGCAACTCCGCCAGGCGGCCTTCCAGGTTGTCGAGGCACCGGATCACGCGCAAACAGAACGTGCGAATGATGCCCCAGTCGTAGCCGTCCTGGAGCTTCTCCACGCGGTCCTGCTGGCTGGCCGCGTATTCCCGGATCGCCGCCACCTGCTGGGTCAGCTCCTTGAGCGTGCTGCCCAGGGGCTCCGACTGCTCGCGCGTCGCCTGCTGGACGTCTTGCGTTATCTGCCGGAACTCGGCGAGCTGCTTCTGCAGGTCGTCCGCCTGTTCCCTCAACGTATTCTCCACGATCGTACCCTTCTTCTGGTCCGGCCCACCGGCCCGCGCGGCTTCCGCGGGGCGCGACTCCCGCGCCTGGTCCAGGGACGGAAACTGGCGGGCACCGGACACCGACCATTGTGCCTCGGGGGACCACCCGCCCGCCGGCGCCGGTTCGTCCGCCAGCAGTACGGCGACGCCCCCGCCCAGATCGGCCGCCGGGGCGGCTGTCGAGCCCGGGCCCGGTGTCATGCGGGGCCAGTCATCCCTGCACGCCGTCAACTCTCCCACACCCTCGCCCATGTCGGCCGACATTTCCACCAGGGTCAACCGTTTCCTTCCCTGTCGTGGTGTTTCCGGCGGCGCCGGGGTCTCGAGGTCCGGCTCGGCGGCCGCGACCGGCACTTCAAGGTCCGAAAGCTCGACCGCCCGCGACTGGGGCTCGGGCTCGGGCTGGCGTGCGCGGCGCCGCAGGGCCCGTATTCCCCGGCCCAGCAGCCACAACAGGCTCCCGATGACGCACCCGCCGAACAGGATGCCGCCGAGGGACAGGCATACCGTCGCGATCGTCCGGGCGATTTCCATCTGTTCCTTGCGTGCTTTGTATTCCTCGACCTGCTGCTGCCAGCCGCGGCCGTACAGAAAGTCGGCGATATCGCCGGGATTCGTTTGCCCGGCCGCCAGCTTGTCGCGATCGGCTCGCAGCCGTGCCTGCTGCTCGCGGTCGAGCTGGGCCGGCGCTTTGCTCTTGCGCTCCCTGTCGATCTCCAGAACGAACTGGTTCTGTTCCTCCGCACTGAGCTGATACCAACGGCTGTACGTCTCCAGGTAATCCTGCGAGCCCAGGGAATCGGCCGAAACCAGGTTGCGGGCCTCTTCCCGGTCGCTTTTCACCTGGCCATGGAGCCACCCGACGGCAACACCGCCTGCCAGGAGCAGGACCAGGCCGAGAATCGCGCACTTTTGGAGCATGATTCACATCGCTTGGGGCTTCGCGGACGCGAACGACGACGTTCCAACGGCCCCTTCAAATCATCGAGAAACACCAGTTCTTCGGTTCCATCGGCTGACACGACCGGCGGATTGAGGCGCTCTTGTGCTCCGTAAAATATATGAAACGCCCGGAGCGGACCCAAGGCGGCCGGATGCGGCTGCGAGGGCCCTCCGGCCGTCCCGTGCAGGGATACTCTGGCCGGCCTCCGGTCTGGAACCGTCTTGTGCCTGCCCACAGCGGGGAGAATGCCCGGGGCGAGAAGCTCCCGCGGCGGGTTGTGGTCCGATAAGGACGATCCGCGGAAAGTCCCGCAATTCTTCCGCAAAACCCCCTTGCAATCGGGAGCGTAGCAGAGTAAACTATAAGTTTGCGGGCCTGGGGCTCGCACCGTTCGGCAGCGGCCGACGGGAATTTTGGGTGATTAGCTCAATTGGTAGAGCATCGCACTCTTAATGCGGCGGTTGAAGGTTCGATTCCTTCATCACCCAAGTGCCTACCTTGCCGGGGCTTGCAGCAATTCTCGTTGGCGGGCCCCTCAGATCCTGATGCGGAGTTGGGGACGCGTCGTTCTTGAGTCGACCGGTGCGGACCTCCAGACCGTGTGACGCGTGGCGCGGTCGCGTGCCCGCTCAACTGCAGGTCCAGTACTCGTGCAACTACCGGCTATCCAAGTCATAGAACAGTCGGTCAGCTCTGAACTGAGAGCCTCCAACAGAATGAAGAACATCGTGGAAGCCACCCGCATGTCCTGGCGAGCGCCGCGAAGGGCCCCCCAACGCGTTACTTCGCGTTTGAGAACACAGGCAATCTCAATCCCGGGCGTTGAGATTGCTTCGTCGCGGCGCTCCTCGCAACGACGTGCAACTCCTTGCATAGGCCATCCGCTCGGGCTACAATGAGCGGTCGAAACGGAATCAAACTTTGTTGCGCCTTGGTATTGGAGTGCACGCAATGTTCACAAGAGACCCGCGGAAGGGCAGGACGGCCCGATGGAGCCGGGGAGATTCGTGGTTCGGTCTGAAACTCGTATCTCTTGGTCTGATCGCGGTATGGGCGGCGGGATGCCGGGGGCCGGCGGCGCAGACGCAGGAACCGGCGGCCCCGACCCAGACGGTGGCCGCGACGAGCCCGGCGCCGGCGGCGCAGGGGGGGGCGGACGCCAAGCTCCAGCCTGTGGCCGTCCCGCCGTACACCGGCGGGCCGCGGCTGGCGGTGGAGAAGGACGTCTGCGATCTCGGCGAGATCGCGGTGGATAGCAAGCAGACCGGCTCGTTCAAGTTCACCAATACCGGCAACGAGCCTCTGAAGATCGTCGCGGTCGTAAGCTGCTGCGGCGTGGTTACCAAGGGCGTGAAACCCGGGCAGGTCTACCATCCCGGCCAGAGCGGCGAGCTCCAGTTCGAATGCCAGGCGTTCACGGTGCCCAGCGCGAACTTCGCCAAGATCCTCTACCTGCAAACGAACGATGCGCAGCACAAGACCGTGTCGCTGACGATCAAGGCGGTCGTGGTCCGGCGGGTGGAGGCCAAGCCGGAGCGGCTGAAGCTGTTGCTCAAAGGCGAGAACGCCGGCAACCCCGAGCTCACGTTGACCAGCCTCGATGGGCGGCCCTTTGCCATCACGGATGTCCGCTCCTCCGGCCTGACGCTGACGGCGGAATTCGACCCGGCGGTCAAGGCCACCCGCTTTGTGCTCAAGCTGAAGGTCGATATGGCCAAGCTGGAGCACAACATGCGCGGCCAGATCAGCATCGACGTGACGCACCCGGAGTGCCGCACCGTGTTCCTGTACTACGACACGCTGGCCGAATTCGAGCTCAGCACGTCGACGATCATGGTGTTCGGGCTCAAGCCCGGGCAGACGCTGCAACGAGAGCTGTGGGTGCTCAACAACTATGAGAGCGACTTCGAGATCGAGTCCGTCTCCTCGGTGAAGGGGGCCCTGAAGCTCCTGGATAAGACCAAGGTGGACAATCGTTATCAATTGCAGATCGAGATCACGCCGCCGGCCCGGCAGCGGGATGAGACCGTCACTTCGGACACGCTCCAGATCAAGATCAAGGGCGGGCGGACGCTGACCATTCCCTTCCGGGGATTCTATTTGTAGCTGAGATTTTTGATGTATGACGTTTGATCTGCAAATCAACCTGCAACCGTCCAACTTCGCGCCTTCCAGGCTATGAGGCTCTCAAGTGTAGTTCGCATAATCTGTGTCGCGGGCGGGATGTGTGTACTGGCGGCGAGTCTGTCCTGTCCGTCAGGGACAACCGGACCGGCCGCGCCGGCCACCCAGGTGGTCCAGTCCCAGGACGAGTTGGTCGTTTTCTTCACCGGCAACGAGCTGGGTTCCCTGCGTCCCTGCGGCTGCTCGGGCGGCCAACTGGGCGGACTCGCGAAGCGGCCGGCAGTCTTCGATCGCGTGCCGGCCTCCCGGCGGCTGCTCGTCGAAACGGGCTCCCTCATCGCCGGGGAGGGCGAGCAGGAGCTGATCAAGTTTCGCATTCTCCACGAGGCGCTGCGGCTCCTGAATTACGACGTGGTCCACCTGACCGGCCGGGACTTCGGGATGGCCACGCGCCTGGGTTTGTTATCAGACCCCCAGCCGCCGTTGCACATCCTGCAGGCGCCCGAAGACGGTCAGTCGGCGGTCTTCACCCGGCGTTTCACGGTCAACGGACGGGACATCACGGTCAATATCGTGTCCTTCCGCTCTCCCGCCGCGCTGATGGAGCCTCCGGCCTTCGTCTTGCAGCCTCACGATCCTCTGACGGTGAACATCCTGATCCTGGACTATGTGGATTCCAAGCCCTGGATGGAGGGACGTCCGACGGACCTGCTGCTTCGGTCGTGGCTGGCGCCGGGCGTCGAATGTGTGATCTACCCCTCCGCTACCGATGAGCCGCGGCTCCTGAGCAACCCCGGCAACGGTCCGCTCGTCTTCAGCGTGGGACGTTTCGGACGTTACGTCTGCCGGTTGGGCATCACGATCGAGCCTCAGGGCCCCGGAAGGGCAGAGTCTGCGTCCGAGCCCTCGGACATCAAACATCAAACATCAAACATCAAACTTCACTTCACGTCGATCCCCCTGGAGGAGAAACTGCCGGACAGCGAGCCGCTGGTGCGGCTGTATCGGCAGTATCAGCAGGTGGTGGCACAGAGCGATCTGCTGGAGAGCCACCCGCGTGTGCCGCTGCCCAAGGGGTTGGTCTTCGCCGGCTCGGCGAGCTGCCAGAGGTGTCACGAAGCCGAGTACGACCAGTGGAGCACCACCGGCCATTCCCATGCCCTCGAGACGCTCAAGAAGGTGGGTTCGGACCGCGATCCGGAGTGCGTCCTGTGCCATGTTATCGGTCTGCCCTATGAGGGCGGCTTCGTCAATGAGGCGAAAACGCCGCACCTGGCCAACGTCGGCTGCGAGAACTGCCATGGCCCCGGCTCCGAGCACGTTCTGACCGCGGGCCAGACGCCCCCGGGGCAGCCGCAGCCGGCCTGCACGACGTGCCATACCCCCGAGCAGAGCGGGGAATTCGCCGGACACGAGGAGGAGTTTATGAAGAAAATTGTGCATGGAAAGGAACCCGCCGCCGCCGGCAATGTCAAACACTAAGGTAGAAGTGTGAAGTTTGAAGTGTGAAGCCGGAAGTACCGTGTAGACCTTCCGCCTTCTTCAAACCGGACGCTTCCAACTTGAAACTCTCTCCTATGATCAAGACATTGCATGTCACGGGTGTGGTCGCGGTCGTGTTGGCGGTGGTGGTGGTCGCTTCGGTGCTGGGCGTCCTGAGGCCGGGTGTGCTGCTGCGCCTCGATGGGGGGGACGGGCCTGGTGACAAGCAGGTGGCGAAGATCCTGGGCGCCGCAGGTGCGGTGGCGCGTTTCAAGGAACAGCACGCCGGCCAGGTGCCGCCCGGGGGGGAAACGGTCGCGCCGTTGGTCAAGCAGGCGGAACTGCTGGCGAACACGATCAATCCGCCGGCCCTGCCGGACACGCCGGCCGCCGTGCTGCCCGCCCGCACGCCGATGCGGGCGACGCCGCTGGTCAAACCGGCGCAAACGTCGACCAAGTTCGATCTGCTGGGGATCTCCTGCTCGTCCAATCCGCAGGCCTCTCTGGCCTACATCCGCCTGCCGGACGGCGCGTACCAGTGGGTCGGGCCGGGCAGTGAAATCGGCCATGTGACGGTGAAAGAGATCCGCCGGGACTCGATCATCTGCTTCGATGGCCACCGGGACAGCGAAATGCCGGTGATGCCGCCGCCCGAAACCTCCCGTCTGCTGGAAACGGAGGCAGCGTCCACGGTGTCTGTGACACCGGCGACCTCGTCGCCTCGTCCGGCGCTGGAGGGAAAACCCCTGGGCAGTCCGATCAAGCCGCCCGTGACGCTGAGCCGGCCGACGACGCCCCTGGCGTCGATGCCTTCGGCCCAGATCAGCAAGGAAGAGCAGCAGGCGCTGGGCGACCTCGGCAACCGGCTGAAAGCCGGCGCCGCGGCGGGCGATCGGGACGCCACCGAGAAGCTGATCGCGAATTTCAAGGCCGCACGCGGCCAGTTATCGGAAGAACCGGCCGTGGAGGCCGATGGCACCACCGACGGCTCGATCGACAGCGCGCGAGTCGAGCGCCGCCGCGAGTTCATGATGCGGTTCAACAAGGCCCGCCAGATGCAGGAGAAGTAGCGCGGCACTGCCAGTCCCCAGCGGCGCAGCCGTTCTCTCCTGCGTCATCCCGATACCCAGCGGTGAACCAATCGTGGCGATATTTCCCCCGCCCGGTTCCGCTCCCTTCGACTCCTTGTTCGTGGCTGAATCGGACATTCCCGGGCCGAAGACCCGCCTTCGGGACGCGGGTCGGCCGCGGAAACCCCGGGATTACGGGACCCGGTCCCGCCGCCGGTCTCCGGCGCCCGCCCGCCGGTCTCGCCGTCACGCTCGGACCACGACACGCCAGTATTGAAACCCGCGTTTTTTCTGGTGCCGCCGGGAACTTCGCAGCCGGATGTCTGTCTCATACCATAGACGTTCTTGATGTATCGAGCAGGGTGATTTGGATTCGAGGTAACGCACGATGACGGGAAGGCATGTCCTCCGCACGGAGTCGTATCAATCACGCTCTCTAGCCCTCCTGGCGATCCTGGCGGTGTGGGGCGGATCGCTGTTGGCCCGGGATACTCAGCCTGCGGCGGGTTCGACGCGGCATGAAGTCATCCCCTTGACAAATATCTCCCCCGAGCGCGGCCAGATGTTCCTGAGCCGGCTGAGGCTCGCCACCGCCTCGCGCCTGCCCGGCAGCAACAGCCTGCTGGTGACCGCCGAGCCGGGCGAGCTGCAGAAGGCCATCACCCTGTTGAGCGTGGTGGACACCCGCCTCGAGTACGAGATCAAGGAACTCGGGCCCGCGGGCGCGCGACCGTTGCCTGCCAGTGTGCTGATCGAAACGGCCGTGAACGGCGTCTCGATCGGAACCCTGACGAATGCGCCCCAGGACAAGGGCAAGACCAGAGCCATCGTCGACGTTCACCAGGGGACGACGGTCGTCGTCGCGCCGGTCTTCCTGCTGGAGAACATCGCACAGGTGGTGGAACGTGGTACCTCGTCATTCGGGCCGCGCAAGGTCGCGGCGGCGCCGGAGACGGCCGCATCCAACCCGGCGCTGCCGGCTCTCTCCGCACCGCTCGTGTCCGGTCCGGCCGGGGATTCTGCCTTGACCGGTACGAACTCCGCCGCGGTGGACGGCACGTCCCTGGCGGAGCTTCAGACGTCATCGTTCAATCTGGAAGCGGCCGCAGCCGACCGGTTGGGCCGGCTCACGCCGCTGCGGATGCAGGAAATGCGCGAGCGGGCGGCGGCGCTGCAGACGCAGCGTCAGTCCGTGTCCCAGCCTGACTTCAGCCCGCTGCGGGTCACGTCGAGCGATCCGCGCCCCGTCCGCAATGAGCTCGCCGGCGAGCCCTCCGGTACTGCGACTAAGGCGGCACCGCCCGCGGCGCCTCCGGCCGAACCTCCGACGTCGCCGGCCACGCCGCTGGCGGCCCAGGCCCGCGCCGAAGCGCAGCCGTCGCCGGCTCCGGCGGCGACCACCGCCACGCCGGTCCCGCCGCCGCCGGCCAAGTTGGCGGAGCCCGTGGCCGTGGACGAGACGAGCGAGCTGACCCTTCCCGAGAGACTGCCGGTCATCATGTTGCTGGACCTCGTGGGCAAGCACCTGGGTTTGAGCTACGTGTATAATCCGGAGGACCTCAAGGGCGAGGTTTCGCTGAAGCTCAACGGCGACTTGAAGGGAAAGATCAAGATCAAGGACCTGTATCCGCTGCTGGAGCAGACCCTGAAATACAACAATCTCGTCACGACCCGGCATAAGGGCAATATCGTGACGATCGTCCCGGCGCCCCGCGTCATGGAGATCGATCCGATCCTGGTCGACGGGCCGACACCGCAGGGGGAGCAGGGAGACACCGCGATCACGCGGACCTTCGAGCTCAAGCACGTCGATACCACCGCGGCCAAGAACCTGGTGGAAAGCGTCTGTCTGAACGTGATACCCGTTGCAGAGAAGCGCATGCTGTTCGTCACGACCTACGCGTGCCGCATGGACCGCGTCGAGCGGCTGTTGCAGATGATCGATCAGCCCGGCGAGCCCCGGAAATTCGAGTTCCGCCAACTGCGCTACACGATGGCCAAGAACCTCACGGAAAAGGTCAAGGCGATGGCCGAGCAGATGCTCGACAGCGTCAGCGTGACGGTGGCGGAACCGGACCCGCTCGCGGCCCAGATGGTCCGCCAGCCGGGTGAGACGGATGTTGCCTACCGGACGCGCGTCTCCCAACTGCGTCTGCAGCAGACCGCGCTGCGGCAGCAGCAGGCGTTGCAGAAGCAGGCGTTGGGACAGGATACGCGGCCGACCGTGTACCTGGACGCCGACGAGCGGACCAACCGCATCCTCATGATCGGCATCGAGGAGCAGCTGGCGGTCGTCCGGCCGCTGGTGGAAGCCCTGGACGTGGAGCAGAAGGAGCTGCGGGTCCTGCAGCTCTACCGCATGAAGCACGTGGACGCGGAAGAAGTGGCCCGCAAGCTCCAGGAGCTGGGCATCATCAGCCGGGTGCCGGAGACCTACGCCTCGTCGCGGTACTCGCCGTACGCCCAGGGGGCCCAGCGGATCACGCCGCAGTTGCCGGGCCAGCCGCGCCCGCCCACCCCGACGACGCCGGAGGTCCAGATTCCGCCGACGACCGAGGTGACGGAGAAAGGCCTGGTGGAGGAACCGCAGGTCGTCGTGGTAGAAGCGACGAACTCGCTGCTGGTCAATGGGACGGCCGAGCAGCACGCGAAGATCGCGCACATCATCGAGTATATCGACAGCGAAACGCTGACCGACGAGATTCCGTACAAGATCTATCAGTTGGAGAACTCCTCGCCCAAGCACCTGTCGGAGGTGCTGCAGAGCCTGATCCAGGAGACGGTCGAGCAGCAGGGCGAGGGCGGCAAGACCCAGAAGGTCGTGGTCAACCGCGACGAGCGGATCAAGATCGTGCCCGACCCCAATACCTACTCGCTGATCGTCTATGCCAACAAGAAGAACCAGGAATGGATCGCCAACCTGATCGATCAGTTGGACAAGCGTCGGCCGCAGGTGCTCATCGACTGCACCCTGGTCGAGGTCACGAAGGACGACGTCTTCCACTACAGCCTGGATCTGGTCCGCGGCGACCCCACCCTGGCCGGCACGTCGTCCAGTCTGCCCGGCGTTCCCACGACCAGCGCCAAGGTGCTCCAGTCGTCCCCGAACGTGGATTCCCTCTTCGGATTGCGGGCCTTCTACGGGGACCGCCAGGTCCAGGCCCTGCTGGATACGGTCCAGACGAAGAAGTTCGGGCGGGTGCTCGCCAAGCCCAAGCTGTTGGTGAACGACAACGAGCAGGGTAAGATCGAGACCAAGGACACGCGGTACGTCCGGATCACGTCCTCGGTGCCGTTCACGACGCCGACCGCGGGGACGCAAACGACGGGCGTGACCACGTCCGAGAACTTCCAGCCGTACGATGCCGGCATCACCCTGGACATCACGCCGCACATCAGCGAGGGCGAACTGCTGCGGCTGGACGTTATCCTGACGCGCTCGGACTTCCTGGGCGAGAGCTCGACGAAGCCGCCGGACACCAAGACCAACCAGGTCGACACGGTGGTCACCCTGCCCAACGGCAGCACGGTCATCCTGGGTGGATTGGTGAAGGCGAATCAATTCAAGAACGGCGCGAAGGTGCCGCTGCTGGGCGACATCCCGCTCCTCGGCGGCTTGTTCCGCAGCGTTGACAACAAGGATGTCCAGAGCAAGCTCTACATCTTCGTCAAGGCGGAGATCATCCGGCCGCCGGACATCCTGGCGAACGGTATGAAGGATCTTGAGGTCCTCTCCCAGCGCAACCGGGAGGCCTTCGAGAAGCACGAACTGGAGTTCCAGCGGTCGGAAGCTTGGCCGGGCATTAAACCCAAGCCCCTCGCTCCGCCGAAAGTATTGGATGCCCAATAGCGCGGTCGCACGCGGGGGAATCCGGCGAACCTGACGGACCCGCTGAGGGCACTGAATGCAAAAGAACACGCTGCTCCCTGGAAAGTCAGTGCTGTCATGAAGGATTTGCTGCTACAGACCGCGAAACGGACCGGGCTGGTCGATACGGAACAACTGGCCCGGTTCCTGGATGAGAACCGGGGTCAGGGCCGGCTGGATGAAGTCCTGCTGACCTGCCCGTACTTTACGGAGGACGTAGTCCTGCGGTTGTTCGCGGAGGCGCTGGGGTGGGAATACCTGGCGGAGATCTCCGACCGGCAGGTCCCGCCGGAGTTCATCCAGAATGTGCCGGCGACCTACGCCCAGCACCACCATCTGATCGGCCTCAAGCCCCAGGAGGGGGACGGCGACGGCCTGATGGTGGTCCTGTCGCGTCCCCTGGACACCAATGCCCTGGACAACGTCTCGAAGATGACCCGCCTGCCGGTCCGGCCGGCCGTCTCGACCCGGGCCACGATCACCGCGGTGATCGACACGGCCTACGAGCAGCGCACCTCGGTGATCGAGGAAGTGGCGGAAGAGCTGGACGCCCAGAACCTGGACCAGTTGGCCGGCGAAGTCTCCGCCTCCGACGACCTGCTGGACGTGGTGAATCGGCCGCCGGTCATCCGGCTGGTGAACGACATCCTCTTTCGCGCCCTGCAGATGCGGGCCAGCGATATCCACGTTCATCCCTACGAAACCAAGCTGCAGATCCGCTACCGGGTCGACGGCATCCTGTACGACATGCTGAGCCTGAACAAGAACGTGCTGCCGCTGATCATCTCGCGTATCAAGGTCATGGCGGGCATGGACATCGCGGAACGCCGCATGCCGCAGGATGGCCGCTCTTCCGTGCGGCTGGGCCAGCGCGAGGTTGATCTCCGCGTCAGCACCGTTCCGACCAGCTTCGGCGAGCGCTGCGTGCTGCGGATTCTCGACAAGAGCTCGGGCGTGTACGGTCTCGACGAGCTGGGGCTCTGGCCCGACGATCTCAAGAAGCTCGATTCGCTGCTGAATCGCGCCCACGGCGTGATCTTCGTCACGGGACCGACCGGCAGCGGTAAGAGCACCAGCCTCTATGCCTACCTGAACCGGATCAACTCGGCGGAGAAGAACGTCATCACGATCGAAGACCCGATCGAGTACCAGCTCGCCGGCATCAGCCAGATCCAGGTTGCCAGCAAGAAGGGCATGACCTTCGCGACCTCGCTGCGGCACGTGCTGCGGCAGGACCCCGACGTGATCATGGTCGGCGAGGTCCGCGACGTGGAGACCGCCCGGATGGCGATTCAGTCGTCGCTGACCGGCCACCTGGTCTTCAGCACCCTGCACACGAACGATGCGGCCGGCGCGGTGACGCGCTTGCTGGACCTGGGCGTCGAGCCGTACCTGGTCAGCTCCTCGCTGATCGCCATCATCGCCCAGCGGCTCGTGCGCAAGGTTTGCCCGGACTGCAAGCAGCCCGCCCAGCCCACCGCGAAAGAGCTCAACGAGCTGGGCCTGGGGGCTCCCGACGATAATCCGGGTGCCCAGTTCTTCGTGGGAGCCGGCTGTGAGCGGTGCTTCAAGACCGGCTACCGCGGCCGGACCGGCATCTACGAAGTCATGCTCATCACCGAGAAAATCCAGGAGCTCATATACAAACAGGAGACCGCCGGTACAATCAAGCGGCTGGCCCTGGAGGCGGGGATGCAGACGTTGCGTATGGACGGAGCCCGCAAGGTCCTCGCCGGCATGACGACGGTCGCCGAGGTGCTCCGGGTGACCCAGGCGGATATCTGACCGGACCGGTCGGGGGCAGGACGCCAGAAAACGGATTGGTATGCCGAGATTTCAATACAAGGCGATCGCAGGGGATGGCAAGGCCGTGAAGGGGACGATCACGGCCGAGAGCCCGTACGATGCGCGGAAGCAGTTGCGGGCGCGCAGCATGCACCCCTCGTCCATCACCGAGCTGTCTTCCGGCGCCGCGGAACAGCGGGCCCTGCTGGCCGGTCGCCGCGGGATCAGCAAAGCCCAGCTCACCGACTTCACCAAGCAGCTCGCCACCCTCCTGAATTCGGGCATCAAGCTGACCGAAGCGCTGTCGGTCCTGACCCTGCAGACGGCGAGCCAAAAGTTCAAGACCGCGTTGACGGAGATCCGCGATCGCGTCGTGACGGGCGAGTCGTTCACCGACGCCCTGAAAGACTATGACCGTTATTTCGACGTGATCTACGTGGCCATGGTCCGCGTCGGCGAGGTGACCGGCACGCTGGGCGAGAGCCTCAAGACCATCGCGACCTTCATGGAGAAACGCCAGCGGGTGGAATCGAAAGTGCTGACCGTGATGATCTACCCGGCGGTCCTGGTCTTCTTCTGTCTGGCCGCGATTCTCATCCTGACGACGAAGGTGATCCCGACCATCGGCGCGCAGATCATCCGGGCCGGCAAGGAACTGCCGTGGATCACGCAGCAATTGATGAATTTCAGCCACGTGCTGACGAGTTGGCGCGTGCTGATCCTGCTGGCGGGGCTCGTCCTCGTCGTCGTGGGCCTACGGCGCTTCTTCCGAACCGAGCGTGGGGCGTATCTGCGGGACCGGTTCCTGCTGTCGCTGCCTTTGTTCGGCCCGTTGATCAAGCAGCGGGTGGTCGCGCGGTTTGCCTCGACGCTCTCGACCCTGATCGGCTCGGGCCTGTCCGTGGCCGAGTCGCTGCGGGTCGTCAGCGAAACGACCGGCAACACGCTGATGCGGCGTGCCATTCAGCAGGCGCGGGAGCGCATCCTGGCGGGGGCGGATATCGCCACGCCGTTGCGCGACAGCGGCGTGATCGACCCTGCCATCGCCCACATGGTGGCGGTCGGCGAGAAGAGCGGCGAGCTCGAAACGATGCTCAAGAGCATCAGCGAGAACCTGGAAGCGTCGTCCGATGTCGTGATCGAGCGGCTCAGCGCCGCGGTCGAACCGTTGATCATCATCATCATGGCGGGGATCGTCGGGCTGATCGCCTACGCGACGCTCCTGCCCATTCTGCAGATTTCCTCATCGGTGCGTTAGACTTTCTTGGAGAAGGACTATGAAGGAAGACAGAAGAAGAGGGGTTCGTTCCGGTTTTACCATGGTCGAGCTCATGGCGGTGCTGATCATCCTGGGCCTGCTGGCCGCCGTGGTGGTGCAGAACTTCGTCGGCCGGGTGGACGATGCCCGCGTGAAGGTGACCAAGACCAGCCTGCGGCAGTTGCACACGGCCATCAACCAGTTCCACATGGACACCGGCCGCTGGCCGGAGCCGGAGGAGGGCCTGACCGTCCTGGTGCAGCAGCCGGCGGACGTTACGAACTGGCCGCCGGGCGGCTACATCGAGACGGTGGAGGTTCCCAAGGACGGCTGGGGCCGCGATTTCATCTACGAGCGCTACCCGGACATCGGACGGCCGTTCGTGATCAAGAGCCTGGGCGCCGACGGCCAGGAAGAGGGCGAGGGCCATAATGCGGACCTGTACAGCACCGACGCCTCGTAGTCAACCCGGACCGGGCGCAGCGGGAAGACGCCGGCGGCGGGCCGGCGCGTTCACGCTGGTCGAGCTGCTGGTAATCGTGTCGTTTCTCGCGCTGCTCGTCGGGATGGCGCAACTGAACCTGTTCGGCGTCCTGAGCCGCAACACGTTCCGGGCGCAGGTGCAGGACTTCATCTCCACGATGCAGATGGCCGGCACGAATGCCTCCGAGAGCGGCCGGCGGTACGAGATGATCATCGACTTCGTCGAGCAGCATTACCTGCTGCGCGAGCTGACGACCTCCGATCTGGAGGCCGAGCCGCTGGTGGAGCAGATCATCACCCAGGGCACGTTCCACGGCAACTGCCGGGTCGCCCGGGTCGAATACGACACCGGCGACTACCGCAACGAGAGCACGGCGAAGTTCCGCGTCGGACCCGCCGGCTGGCAGTGGGGCGGCAAGATCATCTTCCTGGACGAACGGCTGCAGGCGTCGTATGCCGTGATCGTCAACCGGGTCACCCCCATCATCCAGTTGCTGGACGGTGACCCGCCCCTGATGACTCCCAAAACGAAAGAACAAGTCCCCTTCCTGTAGGGCAGGGGGGCTCTTTATTCTCTCACGGACGAACATGAACGAGCGACGGGGCATTCCGGAACCGATTCACGGCCTCCTCGTAGGTCGTGCGTCCCCGCACGACGTCCTGGCGAGCGGGGACGCTCGCCCTGCGAAGAGCCCCCCGGATCGCCATGCTATGCTGCGGGCCGCACGCGGCGCTGCGGGATTCACCCTGCTCGAAATCCTCGCGTCGCTGGCGATCCTGGGCCTGGCCTGCTCGAGCGTGCTCATCGTGATCGACCGCTGCCTGAACTCGGCGGCGGATTCGGTCCTGCGCATGGCCGCGTTCGAGTTGGTCCGCGAGAACCTGGAGCAGGTGCTCACCCGCGAGAACGTGGAAGAGACCACCGATTTCGGCACCAGCGACCGGTATCCGGATATCTCCTGGGAAACGGTGGTGGAGGCGTTTCCCGACCCGGTGGCGGGGCAGATGTGGCTGCGGGCGGTCTGTGCGGCCCACTACCCCGACGCGCTGGGCGAGAAACAGACCATCGAACTGATCCACTGGATCACGCCGTTGACCGATCAGCAGGCCGGGCAACTGGCCGGGCAGCAGGATCTCGAAAAACTCGAGACGGAGCAGATCATAGCGACCGAGGGGGAAGCGGCCACCTACGCACACGTCGATACCGACACGCTCCGGGAGTGGGTCGCGAACGGCCTGGTCAAGACCGACAACGGCATGTTCCTCCGCCATAACCTGGACCTGTTCGTCCGTGCCAAGGGCCGGCCGACCGCGGAACAGAAGGCCCAGCAGGTTGGGTCGGTCAAGGAGTTGGCGACGCGGCTGCAGCAGGAGGGCCAGGAACCGGAGCTGAACGGGACTCCCGAGACGCCTCCGGACGCCGGCGGACGGCGCGGACCGGCCGGGGGGTCGAGCACGGGGCGCCGGCAGGTGCGTCCGGAAGAGACCTCGAACCCGGCGCCGCGAGTGCGGCCATAATACCGGCAGGGAGCATATGCGACACGACCGTAGACGAACGAGATATCCGTCGGGGTTTTCCCTGGGGGAGTTGCTGGCCGTGGTGATCATCGGCGCGCTGGTCCTCGCGGCGGTTCTAGGCGTCTACGGGCAGGTCAACCGGGCGGCGGAGGCCATCCTGACGAGGATCGACAGTCCCTCCTGGGCGGCGGAGGTCCTGCAACTGATCGCCAAAGACCTGGACCGGGCCCTGGGTGCAGAGAACGTGACGCTCCAGATTCGCAACGGGCTCGACAACACCTTCCAACGCGGCGAGCTGGTCCTGCGGCGGACCTACCATGACAACGAGAACAAGGAACAGACCCTCGAGCAGATCACCTGGCGGGCCGGCTACGACCACGAAGGGTCGAGCCCGGGCCTGATCCTCTACCGCAGCTACGAGGGTATCGGCCAGGAAGACAAGCTCTTCGACGACGAGCGCCAGGAGTGGGAGAAGCTGTACCCCTTTGTGCCGATCTGCCGGGGCCTCATGTTCTTCCAGGTGCAGGCGATCCAGGGCGACCAACTGCTCGATCAGTGGCCCACCTCGGCGCCTCCGCCCGGGGTCAAGATCACCATCTCCTTCGGCCGCCCGGTGGAGACGGTGCGGGGAATCTACGAGGTGGCCGAACGGGACAAGATCACCCGGACGGTGGCCATCGACGTGACGCGGAAGATCGCGTTCACGTTGACGGCGGGAGCGGATGCGAATCAACCTCCCGACGCGAACGCGCCGGGTCCCGAGGCGAGTACCGAGCGGTCGTCCAACCGGCCTTCCCCGCCGGGACAGCCGCCCCGGGAGCAACCAACGAGCGAACGCAGGAGCAATGAACGAGTACCCGTACAGACCCGGCCGCGCTGACGAACCGAGCAACCGCGGCGTGATTCTGCTGATCACCCTGGTCATCCTGGTGATCCTGGCGACGCTGGCGTACACCCTGTGCGTCCAGGTCGCGGCGCGATCGACTACTGCATCGCCCGACACGCCTGCGCCTCGGGCGTCAAGTACGCGCTGGCCTCGCTGGGCAGCCTGCAGGCGCCCCTGATCAGCCGGCCGAACGAGCCCGACTTCTCGGACCTGTTCGCCCTGCCGGAGGCGGATTATCAAAAACTTCTCGATCAGGCGGCGGCTCTCCAGGCGGCCGACAGCAATGCCCTCTGGGACGACTCCGGGACGACGCCCCAGACCGGCACGGCCCAGAACCCGACGGCCCCGAAGGATTCCGACCGCAAGACCGCGAAGAAGAAGGCCCGTCCCAAGGCCCGGAAGGAGGGCTCCCGGCCGTCGGCGGTCCAGAGCCCGAGCCTCACAGACGTCAACGAGGTCAATGATGTCAATGATCTCGACCCCAACAGCGCGGCATGGCTGGATGAGAAGCCACCGGTGATTCGCGGTCCCTACGGGCCGCCCTGGCCGTTGGTGGCCGAGCCGCTGGAGTTTGAGGTCGGATTGACCAAGCTGAAGATTGAGATCGAAGATGAGAACGCCAAGTACCCCCTGGGCTGGGCCCTGATCGCCGATGATAAACTCCGAGCGGAAGCGGTGGTAGGGTGGACGACCTTCTGCGAGTGGATGGGATACCAGCCGGATGAGATGGAATCCCTGAACCAGGACCTGGCCAAGATCGGCCAGATGAAGCCGTTCAAGACCGAATTCAAGCCTGAGTCCCAAGCCGTGGAGCCGCCGGCGAACCTCAAGAGCCGGATCACGCGCCCGACGACGGGCAGTGCCGCCGGCACCGCCGTCCAGCGCCGCACCGTGACGAAGAAGCCGGTTTCCGTGGAGGAGCAGGTCGATCGGCAGAACAAGGAATTCGCCCACCTGTTCCACAGCTCTCTGCTCAACAAGGCCCTCCTGGCTCGTCCGAGTCTCGTCAGCGACACGCGGCGGGAATGCGCCCTGAAGTACGTAGGGCTCTGGGGCGCACGGCACGTCAACATCAATAGCGCCCCCCGGCAGGTGCTGGAGGCGGCTCTGAATTTCGGCAGTGTGGCCGATGCCCCCCGGATGGCGGAGGAGATCATCCAGCGCCGGCGGGACAAGCCGGCGGCCGACGTCAACGAGCTGCGGCAGGCGATGCCCGGGTACTCCACCGCCCTGGACGATTGCCGGACCTTCCTCACGACCGTCAGCACGCTGTTCACGATTCGCGTGACCGCCTGCAGCGGGGTGGCCAAGGCCACGACGATCGTCGCCATCACGAAAGAGGGCGATAAAATACAGATTGTGGCCGTGATTTCGGACTGATTTGGAACTTCCTTTTCCAGAAGTCCGTTAACGGATAAATAACCGACCGGCTTTTGACGACAAAGGAGACGTGCCGGTACAGGCTTTGGAGATTGTGAATCGTGGAATCGGGAAACCACTTGGGTATCTATTGGCAAACGGACCGGGCGACCGTGGTCTGCCTGGCGCCCCCGGGACGGGACCGAAAGCTGCTCGACTGCTTCTGGGTCTCGGCGGACGGCGAGTCCCAGAACAAGGCGCAGACGCTGGCCGACCGCATCGTCGAGACCTGTCGCCAGCGGAAGCTGAAGTTCTCCGAGGTGGGGGTGGCGCTGGATTGTGCCGGCTTCATGCAGCACACGGTGCACAGCGAATTCAGCGACCCCAAACGCATCGCCGCGACCATTCGCTTCGATACGGAAGAGGCGTTGGCGACGGACATCTCCGACATGGCGGTGGCGTTCCGGATCACCTCCAGCGGTCCGGACGGCGCGCATACCGACGTCTTCACGGCCCAGCGGGCGGTCCTGTCGGACCTCATCCTGTCGTTGCAGAGCCACGGCATCGATCCGGTGACCGTGGATCCGGATGTCTGTTGTCTGGCCCGCTACCTGCTGGCATATGCGCGGACGCCCCCGGCTCCCGAACAGAGCACCCTGCACGCGGTCCTCTCGGACGGCCGCGGTTATCTCGTGGTTGTGCCCGAGGGCCGGGAGGCCTCGATTCTGCGGACGTTTCTGATCGGGGCCGGCCAGGAGCGGACCGCTTTACTGGCCCGTGAAGCCCTGGTGACGACGGCTCTGGCCGAGCCGGCCCGGCCCGTACGTCATGTCAATGTTTTCGATGAAGCCGGCGCCGTGGCCGCGGGATCACTCGGGACGCGGACCGGTCTGAACGTCAGCGCGTGCGACCTGGCGGCCCTGGCGGGCCCTCGACCGCAGGGCGCAGCCGAGCTACCCGGCGCGGTGGGGCTTGCCCTGGCCTGTGGGGCGGCCCTGGGGCTGACCGAGAAGGCCAACAGCGTCAATCTGCGCAACGACCACATGCCCTTCTTGGGCAGGAAGCGCAAGATGCAGAACGCCATCCGCTTCCTGAGCCTCTCGATGACGGTTCTGCTGCTAGCCGCGGGCGTGTATTTTCACTCCCAGTTGATCCGGGTGAACAAGCAGCGGGAGAGTCTGCACGACAAGCTCGAGACCGACTACCTGGCCGTCATGCACGGCGAGAAGCGGCTGCCGGCGCCGATGAAGAAAGCGGTCGCCAACCTCGCCAACGCCGTGCGCCGGCTCCAGGCGGAGAAACAGGGCACCGACACGAACCAGGAAACCGTCTCCGCCAAGCTCATGCTGGTCTTGCAGGGGCTCAACAGTTGTATCGGCAGGACGAATCTCAACCTCAGTTCTGTCACGATCACAGACAAGAGCATCGTAATCGTGGGCGATACGCCGAGTCGGCAGAATACCCAGGATGCGGTCAAAGCGATCCGCGAAATCATGAAAAAAGCGGGGATTGAGGTCGGGCCGGAGACGCAGCGCACAGAAGGCGATCGGGACGCGTTTACCATCACCGCCGAGCGCGCCAAGCCGGTGAAAGGGAGGTAGGAATGCGCGAGATCTATAAGAACCCGATCTTCTACTACGTGCTCATCCCCGCCCTGGTGGGCTTGTGGCCGCTGCTGGTTGGGGCGCACTATCTGCGGCAAGCCGAGGACAGCCGGGACAACGAAGCGGCGCTATGCGTCGAGGGCCAATCCAATATCATCCAGATCCTGACCCTTGATCCGGAGCGGGCGACGGTGAAGGAACCCAACCAGGTGGCTGTCGAATTCGCGTACAGCACGGCGGTCGGCCAGGTGGCCAGCATCCACAAGATCCCGTCCTCGAAATGGACTCCCAGTGCCGGCAACATCATGACCTCCGGGGGCAAGAAACGCCAGGACGCCATCGTGAAACTCACGGAGGTGGGCATTGTCGACATCGCCAAGTTCCTCACCACGATTCAGTCGATGTACGTGAACCTCACCTGTGACAGTGCCAAGCTCCAGAAGCGAAGGGGCGAGCTGGACAAGTGGGACGTGTCTTTCAGCTTCCAGTATTACTTCTGAGCCGCGGCGGCGGCGGCGGTGCATTCTGCCGGGGCGTCCCTCCTTACCGCCCGGCGGGGCCACAGTATCACTATATGTAGTAGGTCCCCCAGATTACCGTCCCTGGTCCGGGAGCCGTTTGCGCAAGGTGCGGCTCCGCGCCGGTCGGCGGCCCGGGGCCGGTCTTTTGATGCTGATACACCCCATTTTCCCCCTTGCAGAGGCACGGTTCTCGAAAAAAATAGTACTCACTTGGGCGAAAACTTCGCTAAAGTTTTGGTGGACGCTGTGTCGATATCAATAGTGTTTCAAGCCTCAAGTGGAATTGCGAGGCATACAACATATAGTGTATCGGTGGCTCATTGAGACATGCGGGTCACTCGGGCAGGCGGGTCGTTTTTGGGCAAGGCAAAGCGAATGCCGGATTTCAATTTAGAACCATTGGCGCAAGACGGTGAGCAGTGGGTCAATCCTCTGGAGATGGATCTCTCTCACGATAAGGATTCGATCATGGAACAGATCTTGGAGAACATACACACGACCCCGCTGGGGCAGGTGCTCAAGAGGATTGCCTGCCTGCCTGAGGTCCGTCAGCAGAAGGTCCTGCGCCTGCGGCGGCAGATCACCGCCGGCCGGTACGACCTGACGGAGCGGCTGGACGAGGTGGTCGACAAGGTCCTGGAGGACTTGATCGCCTGATCCGAAGGATCCGGAACCAGGGGGGACCGGGCCAGGGCCCACAGGTCAACGAGAGACTTCGCCGGTGGTCGCCGCAGGGCGGCCGTATCCGTCACGCCACGTCGGGAACATCTTCATCGAGTTCGTCAAGTTCCGCAGGCTTGTACCCCGGAAGCTTGGATTTCTCCACTTCGGTCCGGTACGCCCCGACCAGGCGCTCCTGAATCCGCTGTCGACAGCCGGCATTGATGGGGTGGGCAATGTCCGCGTGCAGTTTCACCTTCCCCGCGGCACTCTTCGGGGCCCGATGTTCCGACAGGGCACACCCGCACGCATTGCAGAACTTCGCTCCCAGGTGGTTCTTCCCGCCGCACGTCCGGCAACGATCACAAATCTTGCGGGACGGCATGGCGATGAAGTACCCCTCGGCGCCCTCAATGACCTTGATGTCGCGCACGACGAACTCGTCGTCGAGGGTGATCGAGCAGAATGCCTTCAACTTGTCATCCGGTTTTCTAACCAGCCTGACGCGGACCTCCGTTATTCTCATGTCTGTTGCCTCGCTCAAACCCTACCATGTGTTATTCCTCACGACAGTGCTCTCGCAGCCTGTCTTTTCCGCTATGCGATCGCGCAGGCTCTCGACCTGCTCGCGGTCCTGCCGGTCGAGAATCATGAACAGGGTAGATCCACTGCCGCTCAGACAGACGGGCCCCACGTCGAGTGATGCGACAGTTTGCCTGAGTTTGCCAAGTTCCTCGTAGCTCTGGAAACAACTGGTTTCCAACATATTGGCACAGATCCGCGCCACGGAATCAACCCTGTTCTTCTCCAGCAGTGTGCCGATCGTCGCATGCAGCCGCTGATAGAGCAGGGGGTCGTGTTGGTAGTTGGCGTAAACCGTTTTGGTGGAAGAATTTACGTTGGGAAGAACCAATAGTGCCGCAAACGGGAAGTCCGCGGTCAACGGGGCAATCTTTTCGCCGCGTCCGGTGCAGTAGGCCAGCGGGCCGTTGAGAAAGAAGGCGACATCGCTGCCCAACCGGGCGGCCATCCGGACGAGCTGCTCCTGCGGCAGCCCGAGGTTCAGGAAGGCATTGAGGCCCAGGAGGGTCGCCGCAGCGTCGCTGCTGGCGGAGCCCAGCCCCGAGCCGGCGGGGATGTTCTTGATGAGCGTGAGCCGGACCGCGGGCGCTCGGCCGATCTCACGGTGGATCTCTTCGGCGGCCCGATAGACCAGATTCGTTGGATCCTGCGGCGCCCAACGGGGCCCCGCGCACGAGAATTCGATGCCCGGCCGGCCGGCGGATTCGATCCGTATCTCGTCATACCAGTTGATCTTCGCCATCACCGTTTCGATCTCGTGGAAGCCGTCCGGACGTTTGCCGGCGATCAGCAGGCTCAGGTTCAGCTTGGCCGGGGCCCGTACCAGGAGGTTATCTCCCACGCGCTCGAACTGTCTTGGTTCCGTCATGGTTGTCATTCCAGGATGCCTTGCCTTTCTATGGCGTTTGCCGGAGTTCCGTGTTGACATCATAATGGGCCCGGGCTACCTATAGTAGCTTATGGGAATGGTTATCGATTTCGTCCTGCACTTGGACAAGCATCTCAGTGTGGTCCTGGAGAGCGCCGGTCTTTGGAGCTACTTGGTCTTTTTCGCGATTATCTTCGCGGAAACGGGCCTCGTGGTTACCCCATTTCTCCCGGGGGATTCTCTCGTCTTCACGCTGGGTACCCTGGCGGCCACGGGCTCGCTCAATGTGGTGGCGGTATTCGTGCTCCTTTCGGCCGCCGCGATCCTGGGGGATAGCGCCAATTATGCGGTGGGCAAGTACTTTGGCTCCGTCATTCTGCAGAAAGAGGGGGCCTGGTTCCTGAAGAAGGAGCACATCGAGCGCACCCACCGGTTTTACGAGAGGTACGGAGCCAAGACGATCGTCCTGGCACGCTTCGTCCCGATTGTGCGGACGTTTGCGCCCTTTGTGGCGGGCGTCGGCCGGATGAGTTATCCCCAGTTCCTGACGTACAACGTGGCGGGCGGGCTCCTTTGGATTACCCTCTTCGTGTTCGGCGGGTATTTCTTTGGCAATATTCCGATCGTCAAACAGAACTTCGGGCTGGTGATCGTGGCGATTATCATCATCTCGATCCTGCCCGCCGTGATCGAGATCGTGAAAGAGAAACGACGGCAGGCCGCCTGCTGACCGGCAGATGGGCCGACGACGGACGCGAGAACGTTTGGGACGGTTGTTTCGCCCGTATGAATGAAGCGCAGCGCCAAATCCTGCTGGGGACCGCCCGGGATACGGTCAAGGCCGTGGTCTGTGGCGCGCCCGTCTCCCGGTCTTCCTCGGACGACCCGCTTCTGACCGCCTGTTGCGGGTGCTTTGTCACCCTCAAGACCCGGGGCCGGCTGCGGGGTTGCATCGGCCAGTTCACCTCCGACCGGCCTTTGATCGAGCTGATCACGGAGATGGCGGAAGCCGCCGCGACGAAGGATCCGCGCTTCTTCGACCGCCCTCTGACCGTCAGGGACCTGGATCACCTGGAGATCGAGATCTCCGTCCTGTCGCCTTTGGCGCGGACCGTCGATCCGCTCAGCCTGCGGCTCGGCGTCGACGGCATCTACATCAAGCGGGGCTATGCCGCCGGCTGCTTTCTCCCGCAGGTGGCCCAGGAGACCGGCTGGAGCAAGGAGGAGTTCCTGTCCCAGTGTTGCTGCCACAAAGCGGGGCTGCCCCCCGATGCCTGGAAGGACCCGAAGACCGAAGTCTACCTGTTTACGGCCGAGGTGTTCGGGGCCTCCGCCCGCGCCATCTGACCACCCCTATGGCTTCACCTGACAATTGACTTTCCGGACGGGTGGCAGCGGCAAGCGGAGTCTTCGGAGCTTGCCGATGGCGGATAGGCAAACCATCGGCAAGCTGCGCTTGCCGCTGCCACCCACCGCCGGAGCCCGGAGGGTCAATGGTCATGAAGCACTGGTCCCAAAATCATCCTTTTGCGGTCGCACCGGCCTGCTGTGGGGGGAAAAGTGCTCCCTTTTCCGGCCGGCGTTTGTTATACTTTCAGGGGGGTATGAGGATTGCAGTGCGCTGCTTGAGGC
The DNA here is from genome assembly GCA_025459125.1 of Planctomycetota bacterium. Taxonomy (GTDB): domain Bacteria; phylum Planctomycetota; class Phycisphaerae; order Sedimentisphaerales; family Anaerobacaceae; genus PLanc-01. Next base: position 29,155 of record JALORE010000082.1, read on the forward strand.
GTGAGGCCTGGTTCCCTTGGAATCAGAAATCACAAATCAAAAATCGTACTTCCATGGACGTATCGGGATCGGGAGGAGGAGTATGGCTCGGGGGCTCAGCGCAGCTCTCATCGTCGTGGCGTTCTGGCTGCCGGGGTGCGGCCCGTCCTACCATGCGCAGGTCCCATCGTCGGATCGGGCCGGGTCGGAGGCGACCTGCACGGCCCTCATCGAGCGGCTGCAAAGCGAACGCCTGCCGGCCCTGGTGTCGGCGACGCCCTGGGAAAACCTGTACGGCCCGGGGCTGAGGCTCACGACGGACCATTACGAGATCTTCTCGACCGTTACGCAGCCGCTGCTGCTGCGCATGGTGCCGGGCTTTGTCGAATCCGCGCATCGCGGGTACAACGAGCAACTGCCGCATGCCATCGAGACCGCCACCCCCTTGCAGGTCTACCTGTTCGCCGACCGCCGGCAGTGGGAGGATTTTACCAACGACTTCGCCGGCGACCAGGCCCCGCTGTTCCTCAAGATCAGGACCGGTGCGTATTACCTCAACGGCGCGTGCGTCGTGTACGACATCGGCCCAACGCGGACGCTCGCGGCGCTGGGCCACGAAGGCTGGCACCAGTTCAACAGCCGGCATTTCAAATACCGTCTGCCCAGTTGGCTGGATGAGGGCGTGGCGATGCAGTTTGAGACCGGCGTCAGTGAACGAGGCCTCTATCGCTTCGACCCCTCGGCCAACCTGCAGCGGCTCGGCGCCCTCCAGGAAACGCTGGGCCGGGGCCAGCCCATTCCGCTGCGCGACCTGGTGGCCACCAGTCCCGGCGAGGTGCTGGCCACCGACCAGGCCCAGGCGGTGACGGCGTTCTACAGCCAATCCTACGCCGTCGTCCGCTTTCTCCGCGAGGCCGGCGGCGGCAGGCACCTGGACTCCTACCATCGCCTGTTGGCGGACGGGCTCCTGGGTCGCTGGCCTCTCGACCCGGCGGCGGGCCTGACCGCCGCGGACCGCAATCTCCCCCGTACGATCATCTGGAACCGGCAGGTCGGCCGCCAGCTTTTCGAGCACTACATCGGCGCCGACCTCGACCGCCTCGAACAGGACTACCTGGCCTTCTGCCACCGCCTCACCCGCGGCCTCGTCGTGGCACGAGAGTAGTCCGGTAGTACTCCGTCCAGGCTCCCGGGTGGCATCGTCAAGTCGCGACGTTGACGATCTTACGATCCCAAAAGGGCCGAAATCACGCGAAAAACGCGAAGATCGTCAAGATCGTCAACATTCTGCTTTGACGATCTTCAGGAGCTTGGCGAACTTGCGGATCTTGACGACCTTGAGCCCACGAGGACTGGTTGGGGCGGGCTTTCGACCCCGGCCCGGTGGCGTTGTCCAAGCTTGTAGCTTGTAGGATGGGCTTCAGCCCATGCGGGTCTCTACGAGACCAGGAAGAAGCTAATCGGATGGGCTTTCAGCCCATGCGGGTTTCTCGGCCCGCCGTAACCGCAGGACAGAACCGGCCAGAAGAAGAGAGAAGAGGCGCTTCAGGGAATAGACCATCGTGGTCTCGGCTTCCCGGCCTCCTGCCCTTCGTCGGGAAGAATGGAATATTGGAATAGTGGAATCCTGGAATAATGGGTGGCGTGCGGACCGCTCTTCCCATCATTCCAATATTCCAACATTCCAATATTCCAGCCGGATCTGCTTTATTGGCTGCGCCTTCCTGGTCCCGGTTTCGTCCGCTGGTGCCCGGCTCTTCCAGGTCTTTCCGGGCACGGTGTTCTTGCGCCCGAGAACCCTTCGGACGGGACGGCCGTCCGAGAGCGACGGCCCCCGGGACGCACGAGCCACCCTTGGCCCACGCCCCTGAACCGCCTCTTCTCTGGTTCTCTCCGCCCAGGCCGAGCCCCTGGCGGCGAACGCTCGACCCCGGGGACCGCCGCACCTTCTTGTCCCGGTATTGTCACGCCCGATGGATTCCGGGGACAGCTCACCGATCTCGATCCGGAAGGGCGCAGGGTGTACCCAGAATTCCGCTGCCGTGGGGCGTGCGGCTTGGCAACTAATAATTGCCAATTCCAGATTTGACCCACGGGCCCCCCTGGCAGCGGCCCCTGTCGCCGGCGACCGCTTCTGTATTATAGACATTTCTGGGTGCTGGTAGGTTGCGTAGAAACGCAACACACGCCAGAATTACCTCCACCCGGCCGGCCCCGCCTCGGGCTTGCACCCTCGGCCGGAACTGGGACCCTCTCAGCCGGGTCCCAGTTTGGGGCTCCTCCGGTGTTGGAGTACTGGGCCCGGGGCAGCAGCATGACAGTACCGGCAAGAAGAAGGGGAAAAGGCGGTTCAGGGGAGTGGGGCAGGCGGTTGTTTCCGTTCCCGGGGGCCGTGGGCGGCGGACGGCGGGGTACGGCCACGAGGTCCGAGAGAACCAGGAACACCGTACCCGGAACCGGAAGAGACCGGGCAAGTGCCTACCACAGCATTCGGGCAAGAATATGGCACGTGTTTCTGAAAAGAACCCTCCAATTGCCTGTAAGTGCGAAACCATGTATTGGTAGAGCAATTGGCGTAGAATGAGTACACGTTCGATGCTGACGGCCTCTTCATTTATTTGGAACCAAGAGTTCATGGCCAAGAGTGACGATCTCAGCAAGGCGCAATTCGATCAGGGCGGTCACTTCGTCAGTCAGCTCACGGCCTGCCAGCATCGGATCTATGCCTGTATCCTGACTCTGGTTCCGAATTGGTCCGACGCAGACGATCTCATGCAAGAGACTGTCGAAGTCATGTGGCGTAAGTTTCAGGACCTGGGTCAAATCGATGATTTCTGCGCCTGGGGAAAGACCATTGCACGCAACAAGGTCATGAACTTCTACGCCAAGAAGAAACGGGGACGTGTCCTTTTTGACGATACGCTCCTCGACGATGTGGTGGAGCGGGAAGAGAAAGTGTCCTTGCAGGCGGAGTTGCGCGTTCAGGCCCTCCAGAAGTGCCTGCGTAGGCTGCGCTCCAGTGACCGTCATCTAATCGAGACTCTGTACGAACACGATATCACCATCAAACAGCTCGCGGAGGAGGTCCGGCGACCTGTACAGGGGCTCTATAAAGCCATGGCGCGCATTCATCACAGCCTGCTGCAATGCGTCGGTCGCTCCCTGGCTATCATGGAGGACCCTTCATGAGTTCCGATCGATCCCGGATCACGCTGAGCGACTTGCTCCTGCGGCAGCTCAGTGACGGACTCAGCGATGAGGAACAGGCCCGCTTGAAAGCCTGGCTCGCGGAGGATGCCGAGGCGCGCCAGTACTATGTGGAATTCATGGCCTTGAACGCCCAACTGCGGAAACAGCGCGTGACTTTTGCTGATTCCACGGCTCTGGACATCGACCTCACCAAGGATGGTCCCAGTGATGTTCTGGCGGTTGCCTCACGGCTTGAAGAAGCGGATCAGGACGAGACTCCGACCTCCGAACCGTCCCCGGAGCGTGTAGACGAAATCCGTCGGATCGCGGAGCAGCGCTTGGAGACTTTTCTCGCGGAGCAAGAACAGATCCGCAGACAGCAGGCAATCTACCAGCGTTATCAGGCCGCCTCGCCGCTCACGGAGAGCCTCCACAACCTGGCCGAGCGCATTTACACCACAGCGACCTGGACCAGGAGGAACGCGGTCAGATTGGCCACCTTGGCCAGTGTGGTCCTGGTGGGACTGGCCGTGATACACCACGCCCTGCGCCATCGCGTTGTCGCCACCCTGAACGAGGTCGTCCATGCCCAGTGGGACCAGCCTCCGGCGGAGCCCAATCTGTATCCGGGCCCCATGTTCTTAAGAGGCGGATTCGCGAGACTAACCTTCCAACAGGGGGCAACGGTCATTCTCCAAGCCCCCTGCGCGTTCGATCTCTCTTCCAAGAACAGAATGGTGCTGCATCATGGCACGATCACCGCCCAGGTCCCTGTGCAGGCTCATGGCTTTGCCATCGAGACCCCTCAGTCCACAGTCACCGACTTTGGCACCGAGTTCGGGGTGCAGGTCCAGACCTCGGCGGCCGCCGAGGTGCACGTGTTTGACGGCCGGGTACGATTGGAAACCGCGTCTCGCCCCCGGCAGCCGTCCCAGAAACGCGAGGTACCTCAGGGCAAGGCGGCGGTAATCACCAAGAGTGGAGAGCTGAATATCGATAGCCTGGGAGCCAGACCCCATCTCTTTGCGCGTAATATCCCCCAACCCAATGCCTTTGGCATCCCCAACAAACGCCTCGATCTGGCGGACATCGTGGGTGGGGGCAGTGGCTTTGGCACGGGCAGTCGTTATGCCGGGATCGATCCCGTGACCGGCCGGAAGGTCTCAGCCTACCGTTCCGAGAAACGAACCGGTGAAGAGACGTACGTGGAAGTCCCGTCCTTGCCCTTTGTCGATGGCGTATTTGTACCACGGGCCCAGGGAGGGCTCATGCCCATCAGCACGGCCGGGCATCATTTTGACTTTCCGCCGGGTGGAGGCGATTGGTATGTGGAAATCGCCCATGGTGGCCAACCCGATCCACAGGCGTTCTTGACCCTGGATGGACAGACCTACGGTACCACGGATCGCCCGGCCCTGCTCATGCACGCGAACGTCGGGATTACCTTCAATCTGGATGCCATCCGGGAGAGCCTGGCCGGAAGCCGCATCAAGCGCTTCACGTCCGTGTGCGGCATCAGCAATCATGTGCAAAAGACCAAAACACCTGACGCCATCATCTATGTGTTGGTGGATGGCCAGGTCAGGTTCTACCGGAAAATCGAATTGCCGACCGATCTTGCTGTGAATATCCGTGTCGATCTCCGTGAGAATGAGCGGTTCTTGACATTGGTTTGTATGGCAGGCACAGCCAATTATGGCGACTGGACCTTCTTCGGAGTCCCGGCCCTGGAACTGGAAGGAGAACGTTGACCTGGCATGGTGCCTCAACAATCCGAAGGGTGCTCTTTCACCGGAGCCCTGGAAGGTTCAGGGCTCCTGGGATTCGCCCGAAGCGCCGCCGTTGAAGGGCAAGTTTCAGTTTCGCAGGAGGATGTATGGTGCAAAAGCGTGACTTTCTCTAACAGGGTGTGCTTGTCCATTTCTAGCGGGTACGTTGCCCGCGGCAGATACTACTTGTAAAGGAGGAATATCATGTTCCGAAATGCGATCTGTGTAGCCACTCTTGTTGCGGTGCTCGGACTGGCGGGCAATGTCTCCGCGGACGTGGTGTTTACCGACACCACGGGCGACCACCTCTGGAGCACGCCGGCAAACTGGGCCACCGGCGCCGTCCCAACACTCAGCGATGGATACGCCAGGCTCTTCACGATCCCGGGTCCCATTGTCAAGGCGAAGGATGCTTTCGTTGTCAGTGGAATACATCTGGGAAACGACAATGGTGCTCAGGCGGGTGCGCTGACCGTGCAGGGGGGAACCCTTGAGGTCGAGACCGTAAACTGCGGGTACAAAGGTACGGGCACCATCAACATAAGTGACGGGACTCTCAGGGTCACGGGCACCCTGAAGATTGGCAGGGACCCTACAGCCATCGGTCATATCAATCTGACCGGTGGGACTATTTCCGCCGGCACCTTCCTGATGAGGGAGAAGCAAGGTGCTGTCGGTACCATGGATGTGGGGAGCGGTGTGCTGAGGATCAACGGCGACCGAGTCGCGCTGGTTCAGGGATACATTAAGAATGGCTGGATTACCGCCTATGGCGGCAACGGCACGCTGAATCTGGAGTACAACGTTGCGAATCCAGGCCAAACCACGTTGACGGCGATCCACAAGCTCAATCCCAATCCGGCCAACCGTGCTATCGCAGCACCCGGCGCGGTGAAGCTCAGTTGGACATTGCCTGACCCGTGCGTGCCCGGTCAGCCCGTACTTGTTGACGTCTACTTTACGGATAGCTTTGACGCCCTGTTGAACTTCACCGATCCCGATGCCATCAGGATTGTCAACAAGAAGAACGTGGCTTCCGTCGTCGTGCAAACTCAAACAAAGAAGCAGTACTTCTGGGCGGTCGATACTTACGTCGGCAGCGCCAAGGATCCGATTTTGGGGCCCATCTTCAGCTTCACCGCGGACAATGCGCCTCCTCTTGTCAACGCTGGGCCGGACATAAACACGTTTCTGCAGGAGGGTCCACGCACCGGTCCCATCAGTGGCACCGTCACGGACGATGGGGCCATTCGACCCTTCACCGTGACGTGGACGGTGGTCCAGCAGCCTCGGGACGCCAATCCCAGCCTCCCCGGGGCTGTGATTGCCGATCCTACGGCCCTGCAAACCACGGTGACCGTGGCCGCGGTGGGCAACTACGTCTTGCAGTTGGAGGCCAACGATGGGGAGTATACCAGTTCCGATACCATGACGATCTACGTGCATCCCGACGATTGGAAGAAACAGTAGGGCCTCAGGACTGTGGACACCTTCGCTCTCCGTGCGGCAGATCGAGGTGCTCGGGGTATTGTGATGGTGATTGCGAATGATCCTTGTGGAAAAGAGGGGCCCTGTAAGGTCAGGGTCCCTCTGTCTGGAACAACGTCACCCTGAAAGGCTGGAAGCATGAGAAAGGCATTTACCTTGATCGAGCTGCTGGTCGTCATCGCCATCATCGCTGTGCTGATGTCCATCTTGATGCCGGCGTTGCATCGAGTCCGCGAGCAGGGCAAGCGTACCGTGTGCGAGAGCAACCTGAAGCAGATGTCATTGGCGTGGATCATGTATGCCCAGGAAAATGACGGGAAGATCATGAAGGGAATTCCCGGAACCGCCCCGAACAACTGCTGGGGAGACGCCGGAACCAACACCGGAAAGACCGAGCAGGCACGGCAGGCGGCTGTCATGACCGGCGCCGTGTGGCCGTACTGTCCGACCCTCAAGCTCTACAAGTGCCCGACGGGACGGCGGGGCGAGGTTCTTACCTACTCGATTCCCGACAGCATGAACGGCACCAAACAGGACACGCCTTCCTCCAACAGGAACGGCAGTACCCTCCTGTTCATTACCCGGCTCGACCAGATGCACAGCCCACCGCCCTCGGAGCGTCTGGTCTTCATTGACGAGGGATTCACATCGACCGAATGTTTCTCGGTCTATTACGCCCGGTCGGAGTGGTGGGATAATGCGCCGATTCGGCACGGGGATGGGACCAATTTCGGGTTTGCCGACGGCCACGCCGGCTATCACAAGTGGATGGCGACGGAGACGATCAAACGCTTCCGGCCGCGTGCCGACAGTCGAGTGACCGGGGAGAAGTTTGCTCCGACGACCCTCGAAGGAAAGCAGGACCTGTATGATTTCCAGAAGCTGGCCTGGGGGAAGGTCGGCTGGACCATCCCCTAGCGAAGATTTGGGGGTCGGCGGTCAGTCCTCAAGTTAAGCTTGAAGGCGTAGGATACCATAGTGGGAACGGGGGCAGGTTTTGATTATTCACCATTCAATTCTGGCTTAACAGGGGCCTGAAGGGGGTCGCGGGGCGTCGGCAGCCTACCGCTATGCCACTGCCGGCCGGCTGTTATGTCTTGGGGGACATTCAGGACCGTGACCCATTTTGGGGTTGCCGCGGGTCGTATCGAGGTTCTCATACCGGTTCCAACGGGTGGGGATGGGGAGACGGGCGGCTCTGGCTGGGCTCGCGGGCGGGCAGGACGGGGCCCCACCGCGTTTCCGGCAGTGTCCGGTCAGAGCGCCAATCAGAGCGCCAAAGGCGAGTGGCCGAGGGTCAAAAACCGCGTTTTCTGGGGCACCAGCCCGGATTCTCAGGTCAGAGCGCCATGTATCAAGATTTGGCGCTCTGACCTCTTCCGCGTCAAAACGCCCGTTCGTTCCGCGGATCGGGGTGGACGGCAACCGCCGGTTTGGCTTCGTCCCGGGCTACCACGCCGGGGCCAGCGCCGACTGGTACACGATGAGCAGCCTGAACCTCCGAGCAAGGCCGGTGGTACCACGTCGGCTCCACTTACCGGAAACCGGGGACAGCCGGTGCGCCATGACGGCGTGGACGACCGGGGGAGGAGAGATCCGTCTGGGGAGTCTCCGGTTTCCCCTCGCCCGCCCCTGGGCCGAAGGGCCGGTCCGCGGCCGGGCGGCACGTCGGGAGTGGTCACCCAGAAGGTGCGGGCGGGCGCCAATACCAGGGGGATCGCCGCGGTTTCTCGCGGGGCAAGTGTCCTCGCTCGCCTTCTCAGGATGGTAGGATCGCTGGAACTGTCGTGCGAAGACGCACGACTTGGGGGCGAGCGGGGACGCTCGCCCTACGCAGAAGCGGAAATCCGCCACGGCATGCCGGCCGCACCGGTACGCCGGCCACGCCCGAAAATATGTGGCAATGCGGGTGGACAAAGCAAGCCGAAGATGGTACAATCTGGGTGGTTTGGCTGGTTTGGAGGCCCCGCGTGCTGCGCCGCCGTGTCTCTGGCAGGTTGCTTCCCGAAGCGGGGGCCCGGAGAGTTGGTGTGTGGGAGAAAGACCCGTCGCATGTGTCTGATGACGGCACGGGCAACGTCGTGCCGCAGAAGGGAGCATGGAGTATGTCGATGAAGCAGAACGCCGTGGTGGTCCTGGGCCTTGGTCTGAGCCTGTCGGTGGCCCTGGCATCGCCCCTCGGGGCCGAGGAAGAGACCTTGGGGTACGTCAAGCCGGGCTTCTACGTGGGGGCTGCCCTCATCTACAACAACGTGAGCGGCGATTTCGATGACACGCAGACGTTGGAAACCCCGGCCGGCCTCATCGATATGCCGGAGGTGGACAATGGACCCGGTTTCGGGGTGTTGCTGGGCCACCGCTGGGGTCGCGTCTCGCTGGAACTGGGCTATCAGCGGACGTCGCACGATACCCGCACGTCCCATGCGACATTCCAGGATCTCGGGCGGACCACGAGTGACGCCGCCTACAACGTGGTGGATCTGAACGTCAAGATCGACGTGTTCGCCTGGAACCGGCTGCGACCCTATATCCTGTTCGGAGCCGGTGTTCCCTGGCTGACGATCGACGAGGACAAGCTGAACAACGACAACGAGTTCGAGGATGTGACTTTCGTCGGATACTGCCTGAATCTGGGCGGCGGCGTGGCCTACTACTTCCGTCCCCAGTGGGCGGTCACCGCGGGCGGCATCTACCGCTGGAACTGGTTCACCTCCGCCGGCGACGGCGGCTTGGACGAGGACCCGGCGGCCGAGGTGTTCAGCCTCACCGTCGGCGTCGCCTATACCTTCTGAGCGCCACCGGCTCAGTCCCGCTGCATGCAGTCGACGAAGACCTTGAGGTCGTTCACCCACTTCTGGGCTTCGAGCAGGTCCACCTTGCCTTCCCGGACGAGCTGGGACAGGTGCTTCTCCAGGGAGATCATTTTCTCGCCGGACTTGTTGCGCGTCTTGGTCTGCAACTGCGAATAGAGCTGCTCGATCTTACCGGTCCGGATCAGGTTGGCGACCGCGTAGTTGTTGTTGAGGATCTCCATGGCCACGATGCGTCCCGGGCCATCCTTGCGCGGGATCAGCTTCTGGCAGATGACGTAGGCCAGCCCCAGCGAAAGCTGGTTGCGCACTTCGGATTGGCGGCCCTCGGGGAAGTAGTCGAGGATGCGGGTGATCGAGCCGGTGACGTCGCGCGTGTGCAGCGTGGAGAACACCAGGTGGCCGGTCTCGGCGGCCATGAGCGTCATGGCGATGGTTTCCGCGTCGCGCATCTCGCCGACGAAGATGATATCCGGGTCCTCCCGCATCATCTCCTTGAGTCCCTCGAAGAACGACCGCACATCCCGGCCGACCTCCCGCTGCGAGATGATGGAGGACTTCTGCGGCAGGATGTACTCGATGGGGTCCTCCACCGTGATGATCCGGCAGGCGGTGGCCTCGCTGATGCGCCCGACCAGCGAGGCGATCGTGGTGGATTTGCCGGCCCCCGTGACGCCGGTCAGCAGGACCAGCCCCGCCTTGAGATCGATGATGTCCTGCCACACGTCGTTGGGAAAGCCGATCTCCTCAATGGGCGGCACGTCGAGCGACAAGGCCCGGATGGCGGCGGCCACGCCGTCATTCTCCCGGAAGATGTTGATGCGGAACTGCAGGGATCCCACCCGGTAGGAGCCGTCCACACTGTACTCCGTCTGGAGCTTCTGCAGACCGTGCTCCTTGAGCAGGGGGAAGACGAGCTGCTTGGCGATCTCCGGCGTCACGTTCGGGCCTTTGAGCTTGACCAGGTTGCCGTCGACCCGGTACGCCGGCGGAGCGCCGACCTTGATGTGCAGGTCCGAGACCCGCATGGCCCCGTGCTCCTCGAAGTACCGCAACAGGTCCAGGATGCTGTATTTGCCGCCGTTCTCGGTCGGATAGACCTGGGCGGAGGCAGGATATTCCTGTGTCATGGTCACCCCTTCCGGTCGCCGGCGCGGAGCCAGTCCTGCAGGTTCCGGGCCAGCACCTCGACGTCCTTTTGCGCCAGGATATGCTCGACGATCGGTGCCGGGATCTTGAGTTGAACGAGGGCCTTGTGCACCCGTTGCCAGAGCCGGTTCCGCTTGGTCTCGCTGTCCGCCACGTAGAGCTCGCTGACCAGTTCCTGGAGCTTGTGCAGCATGATCGTATCCAAGTGGTCGTAGTACTTGGAGATGATATGCTGCTGGTGTTCCGTATACTCGCGTTTCGCCATAACCCTATCCTTTGATCACGTCGGGATTGGCATTCCTTATATCCGAAACGTCGGCCGGGAGCAAGAAGGAGGAAGGGGGGAGGGGAGTTTGAAATGTGAAGTTTGAAGTGTGAAGTGTGAAGTAAGAGGGGGCTCGGACCACCGGCGTTTCAGTCCTCTGCACAGCCAGGATGCAGGCGTACCACGAGGAAGGGCTGGTGGCATCCCGTACCACCAGCCCTTGTCGTTGTGCCCAGTAGGGGCGAATAATCATTCGCCCCTGTAACCTACGGCTTGGGCGCTGAGGCGGTGGGAATATAGAAGAACCGCACCTCGCTTAGCCCAACGGACGGCGTCGTGCCCCAGCCTTTCTCGATGGTCAGCTTGACGTACTTGGCCGAGACCCCGCCGAAGCTG
>JALORE010000083.1 GCA_025459125.1 Planctomycetota bacterium
ATAGACGTAGTGCCACCACAGATGCTGGCACAGCCAGGCGCCGCCGGTCGGCCAGATGCCGTGATTGGAGGCGTTGATCGGCGCGGTGCCGCGCCACAGATCGAAGTTGTGATGCAGGACCCAGCCGGGAGCGTTGTAGTGCTTTTGGGCCGTGGAGCGGCCAGACGCGGCGACTTCCGCCAGTGCATCGAACAGCGGCCGGCCGCACTCGCTCAAGCCAGTCGGCTCCGTCAGCCAGTAGTTCATCTCGGTATTGATATTGACCGTGTACTTGCTGTCCCAGGGCGGGTTGAGGCTCTCATTCCACAAGCCCTGCAGGTTGGCCGGCTGGCCGCCCGCTCGCGAGCTGGCGATCATCAGGTACCGGCCGTACTGGAAAAACAGGGCCGCCAACTGCGGGTCTTCCTTCTCCGCGTACTTCAGGACGCGTTGGTCGGTGGGCACCTGGACCGCCGGTTGTCCCAAGTCGAACGACACGCGCCGAAACAGCGTCTGGTGATCGGCCACGTGCGCATCGCGCGCCTGGCGCGGCGTCTTGTCCGCCACCTTCCGCAACACGTCCGCGCAGCGTGCCCCCGGATCGGCCGAGATGTCCTGGTAGCTCTTGACGCTCGTGGCCAGAGCCAGCAGCAGTGTGGCCGCGTTGGCGTCCTTGACGGTGATTTGCCGGTCCTCGACCGTGGCCTGGCCGCCTAGGACCATCACGCGGCAGCGTCCCTCAAATCGCACCGCGCCCGGCACGACGCCAGAGTCCCCGCGGCTCTTGTAGCCACGTGCCCGGCCGCGGATGGCCAACGTATCGTCGCCCACCGCCTGCGTCTGCACCTCCTGGTTGGGGCTGGTCAGGGCGGCGGTGAAGCTCAAGGCGCCCGGTGTATCGCACTGGAGACGGACAACGATCACCTGGTCCGGCCAACTGGCAAAAGCCTGGCGCGTGTAGGTAACGCCATCGGCGCGATACCTCGTGGTGGCGAGCGCCGTATCCAGGTCGAGTTCCCGACGATAGTCCTCCACCTGGTCGTGACCTGAGAACGTCAGCTTCAGGTCACCGAAGGGCTGGTACGGCATCTGTCCCAGCGGCACGGACATGAAGTGCTCCATGGCCAGTTGCTCGGCTTCCTTCTGCTTGCCGTCGAACAGCAACTGGCGGATTTGGGCCAGGTACTGGGCGGCACCCTCATGAGCGTAATCATGCGGCTGGCCACACCAGAGGGAATCCTCATTGAGCTGGTAGCGATCCTCGGCGACACCGCCGAAGACCATCGCCCCCAGCCGGCCGTTGCCAATGGGCAGCGCCGCCGTCCATTCCTTGGCCGGCTCGGTGTACCAGAGTTTCAGGTCCGATTGCGCGCCGCTGCGACTGGGGACCAACCACATCAAGCAGGCGGCACAAATCGACGGCAGGAGCAGGTTTCTCATGTTCAACCTCCGAAACGAGAGTCGAAATCGGACCTATGGGACACAGCGAACCCATAGGACGTACGTAATTCACTCCTGGAAGACGCGGCGGGCTTTCGCGTCGAAGAAGATCCTCTTCGCCACGTGGACCTGGTGGGGCGAAAGCCCGATCAGCCGCAACGGATTGTAGAAGAACATCTGGCTCAACTCGTTCAGACCCGCGAGGCCAAGACCGGCCACATGATTCGCGCAGCCGAGGATCGTCGCGGAAGAGCCGGCCATGTACCCGGTGGCCGGGTTGAAGAGCTTGCCGTCCTCCCGGAGGACGACATCGGCCCCCATCGACCAGTACGCCCCCGGCGGCAGACCCGCCAGCGGCGAAGCGTCACTGACGACAATACAACGTCCGGGGCCCTTGGTCCGGACAATGGTCTTGAGCAGTGACGGCGGCAGATGGTGACCGTCGGCGATGATCATAGCCGCCAGATCGTCGTTGGCCAGGCCCGCCCAGACGGGATTCTGATGACGGGACAACAGGGCCGGCACACCGTTGCCCAGGTGCGTGAGGGCCTTGGCCCCGACCAGGACCAAGCGCTCCAGGTCCTGCTCGTTGGCCAGGTGGTGTCCCAGCGATACGGCGATCCCGTGACTCCGCGCCGCACGCGAGAGATCGGCAGCCCCCTCCTGGTCGGCGGCGATCGTGAGCAGCCGGATAGTGCCCTGGGACCAGCGCACCAGCTCTTGCAGGTAATTCGGATCGGGCTTTCGAACCCATTGAATGCTATGAGCCCCGCGGGCCCCGTCCTCGGTGGAGATGAAGGGCCCTTCCAGGTGGACGCCCAACACCCGCCCCTGGAATTCCTCGCGGCTCAGCACGTTCGCGAGGATCGGCAGGTTGCGCTCGTAGACCTCGGTGGGACTCGTGATCAAGGTCGGCAGGAAGGCCGTGGCGCCCGCCTCGAGCAATTCCCGGCAGGCCTGAACGAATTCCTCTTCGGTAAGGCTCGCGCCGGAGAAATCGATTCCTTGGTATCCATTCACCTGCAAGTCAACCAAGCCCGGAATCTGCGCGATTTCGGTCCGTTGCCCGGCGTTGGTTTGCGCCATCAGGAAGCCATCCTTTCACCCCATGCTCATTGCTTTTATCGGCCGCTATCTTAGCGGCTCACCCGCCCCGCGTCAAATCCCGGTGTTCACCGGTGCCTGGTCGGAAATAAGGTTATGTCGATGAAATCGGTTCGGATATAATGGAGGTGGTCACGGACGTAGGCTGGTTCGCCGCCGGATGAGGCGAGATCGACGGGTTGTGAGAGGAGTAGCGCGTGACATCACAAGAGACGATTCTGCGTCCGGTCCGCGACTGGCACCGGGCCGTCGAAATGACCGACAGCGTCTTCAACCGCACGTTGCGGGCGCTTTGTGCCGGCCGGGAGTCGCTGCACGCGGAGGCGGCGCGGATGTGCACCGAGGCCCTGGCCGCGTTCAGCGGCATCCACGGTCTGGAGCGCGAGGTCCTGCTGGTCCGCTCCGCCGGTCGCGTCAACGTGCTGGGCACCCACATCGACCACCGGGGCGGCTCGGTCAATCCGGTGGCCATTCGCCACATGTGGCTGGTGGCAGCACCCCGGGATGACGACCTCGTGACCGCCCGCAATGTGCAGGCCGACCGGTTCCCCGAGGAGAGTTTCCGCATCCGGGAGTGTCTGCCCTGGGGTCAGAAGATCGGCGATTGGGGCGCCTGGTGCCTTGCGGAGTTCCAGAAACGCCGGGGCGACCCCTCCATCACCTGGTCGAACTACGTCCGGGCGGCGGTGCTGTACCTCCAGCACCTCTTCACCCGAATGGACGGAACCCCGGAAGTGCCGATCCGGGGCATGGACCTGACGTTCTTCGGCAATATCCCGCCGGCGGTGGGCCTGAGCTCTTCCTCCGCGGTTGTCGTCGCCACCGCGGACGCGGTCGTCCGGCTCAACGGGCTGCCTGTCACACGCGATGACCTGGTCACGCACTGCGGCTACGCGGAGCGGTACGTGGGGACGCACGGCGGCTGCAGCGACCACGCCGCCATCATCTTCGGCCGGCGCGACGCCATCACCCATATCACCGCCTTTCCGCTGACCGTGGACGGCGGCACCCTGCCGGAAGGTTATCGGCTCGTGCTGGCCAACAGCCTCGTCGCGGCGGAGAAACGGGAGGCCGCCCGGAACATCTTCAACAGTCGCATCGCCGCCTATGAGATCGGTCTGCTGTTGATTCGCCAGAACTTCCCCGAGTACGCCGGGAAACTGGAGCATCTGCGGGACGTGAACCCGGACCGGCTGGGCGTGGTTGAGAGCCGGATCTACCAGATCCTGCGGACGCTGCCGGTGTCCGCCCGACGCTCGGAGATCCTGCGGCTGCTGCCCGAGCGTGCCAAAGAGATCCACCGGATCTTCCAGACGCATGACGAGTCCGTGGACGGCTATCCCATTCGCCAGATCTGCCTCTACGGCATCGCGGAATGCCTCCGCGCGGATATGGTCCCCGGCTGCCTCAAGGCCGGCGACATGAAGCGTTTCGGCGAGCTGATGAACATCTCGCACGACGGCGACCGGGTGACGCGGTGCATCGCCGACCATCGCATTCCGATCGATAACAGTTGCTCGGACCGGCGGATCGATGCGCTCATCCGCGACCTCGAATCCGGTGACCCCGAGCAGGTCGAGAAGGCCCGTCTGTGGCGGCAGCCGGGCGGTTACGGCGTGAGCGTGCCGGAGGTGGATAAGCTGGTGGATATTGCCCTGGCGACGCCCGGCGTCCTGGGCGCAGGTCTCGTCGGCGCGGGGATGGGCGGCTGCATTGTGGCCGTCGTGGACGCTACGCAGGTCGGTTCGCTCCTGGAGAACCTGGCCGAACAGTACTACAAAGCCCGGGGCGGCCCGGTGGCCGCGGAAGAAGTCACGCCCGTCGGCGGCCTGTACACGTTCAGCCTGTGATCCGGGTGCGGGAAAGCGCGAACGCCACCGACCTTGTCATCCGGAGGCGCAGCCGAAGAGCCTGTCCTGAGCTTGCCGAAGGAATCCGGGCAGAGAAAAAGAGGTTCCTCTCGCTCGCAGCCCAGATCCTCCGCAGCGCTCCGGATGACAAAGAATAGTAGTGGCTCGCCCGGGAATGCCACCCGAGACTCACCCTCCTGGCAGGGACAGAACTGTAGTTCTGTTCAATCGGGGGGCGGGCGGCGGCAGATGATCTCCTCAATGGCACAGGCCACGATGTAGTCCGGCAGCTTCTGCAGGGCGGGTTCCTGTTCATAGGCGGCGAGGATGCTGCGGTCGGGAAAGGCGCCCGCCTGGGCAATCAGGTCGTCGGCCCGCGCCGCCAGCGTCTCATCGCCCGGATCCGGACCGGCCAGGGCACGGGCCCGGGCGACCAGATCGTCAAACTCCGCACGGCTGTTGTACCAGTTGAGCTCGAATTCCAACTCCGCCGCCAGGTCCGAGGGCCCCGAGCCGAACGTGTACTGAACCCCGATGGGATTGTAGGTCTCCAGTCGCTCGTCGATGAAGGCGACGCAGGCCTCGCGATAGGCGTCCCACCGGTCCGGATCCATATCCCCGAAGCCCTGCCGGGCGACCTGGTCCTCCAGCAGCTCATCCACGCGCGATACGAGACGATCGCGACCCACCTGCATGCGCTCGTGCAGGCGCTCATAATAGGCCTTCAGCAGCAATCCCCCGGGCGTCACGGCAAACCTCTTGATTCATGATTCATGATTTGCAGCTCGTAGTCGCCTGCGAGGCAGACTCGCAACACACGAGCGGCCGGAAGGAGACGAGGCAACTCACAAATCAAAAATCATAAATTATAAGTCATCAATCATAAATTATGAGTGGTCCGGCAGCGTGAAAGTGAAGGTGCTGCCGCCCCCGGGATTGTTCTCGACCCAGATGCGACCACCATGCCGCTCCACCACCTGCTTGGCAAACGCCAGTCCCAATCCTGTGCCATCCCGCTCGACCGCCCGGGCGTTCTCGGCCCGGTAGAATTCCTGGAAGATGTACGGTAAGGCTTCCTCGGGAATGCCAATGCCCGTATCGGCGATCCGGACCTGAACGAAATCGCCGTCGCGCGTCACGTCCAAACCCACACGGCCGCCATCCGGGGTGTATTTGACCGCGTTGAAGAGCATGTTGGTGATGGTTTCCTCGATGAGCACCGCCTCGCCCAGCACCTCATCGATCGCCGGATCGATCTGGTGGTGCAGGACGAGCGACTTCTCCCGGGCCCGGCTCTGCACGGATGCCAGGGAGCTGAACACGCACTTGCGCAAGGAGAACCGCTCCATCTCCAGGCGGCCGCTGAGCTTCATCCGGGTCAGTTTCAGCAGGGCCATGACAAAGGCCATGCACTTGATGGTCCGGCGGTGGGCCCGTTCGACGAAATCCCTCTGCTTCTCGTTGAGCGGTCCGAGCATCCCGTTGGCGACAACGTCCAGGCAGCTCTCGATCGCCGCCAGATGTCCCTTGATGTCGTGTGTCACGCGCAGCACATACTCGTTCTTGACCTGGTCCTTCTCCTTGAGCTGCTCGTTGGCATTCTCCAGCTCCTCCTGGTGCGCCCGGAGCTGCTCGCTGATGGAGGTCGTCATGTAGACGACCAGGTACAGGGTGACGGTGAAGACAGACAGAAAGCCCAGCACGAACATCCGGTCGGTGTGCAGGCCATGGCCGGCAAAGCCCGTCAGACGGTAGTGCGGCAGGACCCGCGCCGCCTCCAGCAGGACCAGGCCCCCGAACAGAAGCACCGCCAGGGTCGCCTGGAGGTAGCTCTGCCACCGGGGCCGCAGGATGCTGGCGATGATCATGTGAAACACGAAGAAGAACAGGAACGGATTCTCGATGCCGCCGGAGAAATGCAGAATGGTGGCCAGGATCAACAGGTCAGCGGAGATCTGGAACGTGAGAATGCCGCCCACCTCCCCCGAGGACGGCTCCTGGCCGGCCCACGTCCAGTAGCGCAAGAGGAGGTAGAGAACGGAGTTGTAGGCCAGCAGCAGCGCCGCGATCCCGTACAGTTGCGCCGCCGGAAGGGAGACCCCCAGGAGTTCACCGGCGGCAAACGTGGCCCCTGCCAGCATCACAATCGCCACCCAGCGCAGTCCGATCAGCCAGTAGGCCCTTTGGATCAGGCTGGTTCTCTGGAGAAGGTTTTCCATAGCGGACTTACCATCTACAATCGACTCTTCGCTCTTGGGTCGCGGGCGTGCCCAGGCCCTACCGCGTCAACCAGACCAAGCCGGTGAGATCCTACCTCCCAATTGCAGATCGTAAATGGCCAATCGCAAAGCGGCGGGCTCACGCCCCACGCGCGGACAGCAAGTCCTCAACCTTCTCCAGCAGCACGTTCGGCTTGACCGGCTTGTCCAGGAACTCCTCGACCGGCAGCCAGGCCTGATCGCCGGCTTCGGCTTTGAAATCCAGCCCGGTCTTCTGCTTGACGGCCGTCAGCATGAGGATGGGGATGTCCTTGTACCGGGCATTGCCCTTGAGCTCGCGGGACAGCTCGAAGCCCTCCTGGGAGGTCCGCATCATAACGTCGAGAATGATCAGGTCCGGCTTGGCCTTTTCCAGTTGTTCCCTGCCCTCGGCGCTGTCGCTCGCCCGGCGAACCTCGTACCCCCGGTTCTCCAGCACGACCGTCATCGCTTCCGTGATATCGGGATCATCGTCAATGATCAGAATCTTGCCCTGCGCCATCTTTTCTCCTTTGACCGCATCGCGAGTGCCACGGGTCTCCCCGCGACGCCGCGCCCGGGGAGCCCACCGAATTGTGACGACGGGTGTATTATACCGCCGGAAAAATGTACAGAAAGCTCAAATCCGGAACCGGCCCCCGGCCGGCTAGGACGTCAACTCCCGGCGCAGCGCGGCGAGGTACTCGTCGAACCGCTCCGCCAGGGCCGGGCTCAAGCCCGGGCCGGGCTCAACCCGCTCCGGTTGAATGCCAAAAATGACGATCTCCTCGGGCGCCTGACCGAGCCGGCGCGCCAGCGCCAGAATCTGCAGCACGTCGGCTTCATGGAGAGACTGGTGGGCCAGCACCTTCATGCTGCGCACCTCGTCGGGCGTAAAACGCCGGAGCGCGCCCGGCGGCTCTTCCATGAACGCACAATCGATGAGAATCGCCTTGTGCCGGCCTTCGAGCTGATGCAGGATCGACAGCCCACCCGTCCCGGCATCGATGAAGTCCACGGCCGGATACTCGTCCGCGACCTCCAGGAGCCGTTCGACCAGGTAGACGCCGATCCCTTCATCCGCCATCAGCGGATTGCCCAGGCCGAGCACGACCGTCGACGTTTGCCGTTTGAAGTCTGAAGTTTGAAGTCCCATTTCACTTCACACTTCACACGTTACACTTCAAACCTAGCGCACAAATTCCACGTCCAGCATGTGCGTCGAGCAGGACACGCACGGGTCGTAGGACCGCACCAACATCTCCAGTTTCAGGCGGATCTGGTCTTCGGGCTCATCCAGGATTTCCGGCACCAGCTTCTCGATATCCTTCTGGATATTCGCATGATTCTGGTTCGTCGGGATGCACAGATCCGCGCTCATGCAGTTGCCTTTGCGGTCGAACTCGTACTCGTGGAACAGGATGCCGCGCGGCGCTTCGACGGCGCCGCTGGCCTTGCCGGCCTTCGGACTGACGGCCACCGTTTCGGCCTTGAGACCCTTGGTCAGCAGCGTGTCGATCAGCGCGATACTCACCTCGACGACATGTACCGCCTCGACGATCTGGGCCACCGAGTTGAAGTACGGATTGCAGCAGCCCTTCGCCAGCCCGAACATCTTGGCCACGGCCTTCGCGGTCGGCGAGAGCAGCTCGGCATTGTTATTGAACCGGGCCAGTGCGCCGACGGCGTAGGAATCGCGATGCCACTTCGCCCATTTGGCGGTCGACTGATCGTTCACGTACTCATTGGCGACCGACTTCCAATCGTTGACCGCCACGGTACTTTTGGCGTCGGTCGAGGCGATCTCGCCGTGATAGAACGCGTACGTGGGCGGTTGGGTCTGCTTAAGCGAGACGTACTCGGTCGGACGCTCGAACTTGGGGAGATTGCCCGCCACGGAGAGCACCACGTCGGCCACGGCCTTGAGGTCGGGCAGGCACTTGCGGAGCCGATCCTGCAACTCGCGGAGCTGCGCTTCCGTCGGGATTTTCGTGAGGCCGCCCGGCCGCAGGGTCACGGGGTGCGTGATCCGCCCGGCCAGCAGGGCCGACCACTCGTTGGCAAGCCGGTGCAGGCCGATGATCGTCTTGACGGGACCCGGCGCGATCCCCACCAGCGGCACCACCGAGGGTACGCCGAAGAGGTCCGGCGCCACCAGGTAGCCCACGTGCAGCACGTGGCTCTGCAACTGCTCCGAGTAGTGCAGGAGCAGGCGGATTCGGTCGGTTTGCTCGGAGACCTGGATGCCGGTGGCATTCTCGACCGCCTTCGTCGCGACGAGCGAGTGGCTGATCGAGCAGATCCCGCAGATGCGGCTGACGATGGTCTGGATATCCTCGTAGCTGCGCCCGCGAACCATGGCCTCGAAGAACCGCGGCGCTTCGGGCACCTGCCACTGGAGCTTCTCGATCTTGCCGTTGGTGGCGTTGACCACGATGTTGCCGTGGCCTTCCACGCGGGTGACATGATGAACGTTGATATTCACAGTGCGATTACTCATAGATCGTCGGCTCCTGTCTGCTTCCAAAGAGTACCATCTTGGTCTTCAGATCGTCGACGCTCAGGCCGTAGCGGTTGATGACATCCCGGGCCGCCTCGACGTTGGGCTTATCGACGTAGCCCCGGCAGCCGAAGCACCGGAACCCGCTCGACGGGCATCGCGCCCCGCACCCGGCCCGGATGATCGGGCCCAGGCACACCTGGTCGTACTGCCACAGGCACGGATTGCCGTTGGCCTTGCATTCCACGCACACGGGATACTCGGGAATCTCCGGCGTCTTGCCCAGCAGCAGGGACCGGACGATGTACGTGAACTCCTTGGCGTCGATGGGGCAGCCGGGCACGCAGTAATCGACCTGGACGACCTCGCCGACCGCCTTGGTCACACCGGTGCGCAGGTGCGGCTTGCCCGCGGCCTTGCCGTACACGCACTTCTTGACCTCTTCGAAGTCCTCGAAGTTGTTCTTGAGCTTGTTGACGCCGCCCGTCGCCGCGCAGGCGCCCAGGGCAATCAGCACCTTGGCGCAGCCACGGATGCGTTTGATCCGTTCCTCGTCCTCCATGCGGGTGATCGAGCCTTCGATGATGGCGATGTCGTACTCATCGCTCTTCTCACTCATCGCCTCGCGCCACTCCACCACATCGGCAACGCCGAGGAGACTGAGGATCTCTTCCTCGAGGTTGACGATCTGGAGCTGGCAGCCTTCGCAGCAGGCAAAATCGAATATCGCAATCTTGGGTTTCGCCATGGTTAAATCGCCTCCGGCAGAGAAGCCAAATCGGAGTATCGGAATACCGGGCCGGACATGCAGACATACGCGTGGTTGATCTGGCAGTGTCCACACTTGCCTACGCCGCACTTCATCTTTCGTTCGAGATTCAGGAAGATGTTCTGGTGCGGCACATCGTGCTCGGCCAGGGCCATCAGCACGAACTTGTACATGATCGGCGGGCCGCAGACGAGGATCAGCGCCGACTTCAGATCGGTCTCGACCTTGGAGACGAGCTTGGTCACAACTCCCACGGGGCCCTTCCAGCGGGCATCGCCCTCGTCGAGGGTTTCGATCATCTGCACGTCGCCGCGTTTGCCCCAGGCCTCGATCTCGGCGGTGAACAGCCGCAGGTCGTAGGACTTGGTGCCCTGGAGGATGGCCACGTCGCCGTAGTCGCCGCGATTGTCGAGCACGTACTTGATGAACGACCGCTGGGGCACCATGCCGATGCCGCCGCAGATGAAGACGAGGTTCTTGCCCCGGGACTCCTCGACCGGGTAGATCCCCTGCCCGAGCGGACCGCGAATCCCGACCTTGTCGCCGCGCTGGAGATTGTGGATGGCGCCGCTGACGCGTCCGATCTTGCGGATCACCAATTCGAAGCTGTCTCCCTGGGTCGGGGACGAGCTGATCGTGATCGGGGCCTCGCCGATGCCGGCGATCGAGACCTCGACAAACTGCCCGGGGATATAATCGAACGGGCCGTCATCCATCGCCAGCCGCAGATACTTTTCGGTAACGTTCATCTGGCTGATGTCCGCGACCGTCGCCAACTGCGGCAGGTAGATATCCTTCTTCTGAGCACAACACTCACACATCAGTAACTCCTTCGTATGTACGAATTACGAATTACGATTTTGGGGAGGGCGCGAGCCAAATCAGAATTCATAAATCATAAATCATAAATCCCTATCCGATCCCCAGGTCGTCGATCAGCCGGTTGTAGATGCTCACGGGGTTCGCGATATCCGGCAGGCAGGCGCCGACGCACCGGCCGCAACCGACGCAGGCGATCTGGCCGCCGATCTTCTGCGGGACGTAGGTGGCCTTGCGATACAGCCGGTGCCGGAAGCGGTCCGCCCGCGCCTTGCGGAACTCGTGCGCGGGAGCCACCTTGGTGAAGCCGTCGAGCAGGCAGCCGTCCCATTCACGGATGCGCTGGCCGGTCGTGAGGTCCCAGTTCACATCGTCCTGCACGTTGAAGCAGTAGCAGGTCGGGCAGACCTGGTTGCAGGAGCCGCAGGAGAAGCACGTCTTGGCCTTCTCCTCCCAGACGGGGTGCTTGTAGGACTTGGCCAGCACCTTGGGCAGATAGGCGGGATCGCACTTGAGCTCGTAGTGGTTCAGCGCCTTCTTGTTGCGGGCCCAGACATCCTCGCGGCGTTTCAGCGCCTGCGGCTCGGCCGGGACCGCGTTCTGGGCCCGGGCCAGCAATTGCTCGCCCTTGGGCGTCGCCGCCTCGACCACGTAGCTGTCGCCCACATCGGTCAGCAGAACGTCGTACCCCTGCTTGACCACCGCGGTTCCCATGGACGACGCGAACACGTGCCCGGAGGGCCGCACCACGTCGCAGGCGACGATCGTCGCATGGTTGCGTCGGGTCAGGTAGTGGGTGTCGCAGTTGTCCTGCCGGAACAACTCATCCATCTGGTTGATGGCGATCATGTCGTACGGATGCACGCCGAGCAGGATGAACTTCTGCCCGTCGAGCTGGGACTGATAGGGACCGCCCACCTCGAACGTCAGCAGCACCTCCGCCGGCGGCAGGAAGTACTTCTTCGGCGGCTGCAACGTCACGTCATAGTCCAGCCGCAGGTCCGCCGCCGACGCCAGGGGGGCGAAATCGAAGCGGTCGCCCTTGGCCTGTACGCCGATGACGTTCTCCGTCCGGATCAGATCCTCGACCAAGCTCGCAAAATCACTCTTCGTCAACTTTTTTACAGTCATGGCAGAATCCCGGCTCCAAAAGCCTAAAACGAGTTCCGACAATACGCCATCCAACCATCATCCGCGTCATCCTGCTCACGTCTCGGCCACCTGCTCGGCGCGCGGCATGTAGTACGGCAGACGGGCCAATTCCATCGCGATATCGAGCGTGATCACCTTGATCCGTTTGGGGGCCACCAGCTTGCAGGGCGCGAAATTCAGGATCCCCTTGACCCCGGCCGCCACCAGCCGATCGACGGTGGGCTGGGCCGCCGTCCGGGAGACCGCCACGATCGCCAGGCTGATATCCCGTTGTCGCAGGGTGTCAATCCGTGCCGCATCCTCGATCACGATCCCGCTCACCGCTTTGCCGATCTTCTTCGGGTCGATGTCGAAGGCCGCCACGATGTCCAGTCCGTACATCCGAAAGCCCGGGTAGGCCAGCAGCGCCGAGCCCAGATCGCCCACCCCCACCAAGGCCGCGGTACGAACGGCGTCCAGGCGCAGGGTCCTCTTGATCCCCCGGACCAGCTTCTCAATATGGTACCCCACCCCCGGGGTCCCGAAATCCCCGAAATACGAGAGATCCTTGCGGATCTGCCAGGCATCGATCCCGACGAAATCGGCCAGCGACTGGCTGGAGATGTGCTCGTGCCCCTGGTCGGCCGAGACCATCAGGCCCCGCAGGTAGACCGGCAACCGACGTACCGTTTCGTCTGGAATCTTGTGGTACCGCATCACGCCATTACGACGACTTTGCACTTGTGTTCACAAGCACGGAAACGAAGGCGTTACTATATGGGGACCGGGCCGGACTGTCAAGGGCCTCGACGCAGATTTTTGCATCCCCTCCCGTCCGGCTTGCCCTAAGTGGTTCAGGCACAGGCAGTTGCCGCAGGCGCCAGCCTCGGGGTGGATTCACTCTGCCGCGGGACGCACACAAACCGCTGCCCCCTCAGAGGGCAGGGACCATCGTTAAGCTGCGCTTGCCGCTGCCACCCAGAGCCTGGTTCAGGCGTACGAAGAATTCAGTCGTAATCGGTAGAAGACCATCGCCAAGGCCTTCGGCCTTGACGATGCCACCCACCGGATGAGCCGTTGTCCGGATATGCCCTCACGGGCACACTACAAACCCCGCCTCCGACCTTGCCGCTGCCAGCCGGCATCGCGGCCCGGTCGGAACCGGGCGGCCCGCCCGCGCACGGGTCAGAGCCCCGTTTCTCGATCGTGGCTGCGCCGTGATCGGGCGGCCCACCCGCGGGCGGGTCAGAGGGCGGGCTCCACGGCAGGTCGGTCGCCAATGAGTTGACGCACCTCCTGGATATGGAAGTGCACCAGGAACACAGCCTCTCCCGTGAAGTCCTGGTTTGGGCGGTTCCGGCGCCGGAACGCTTCGATCTTCCGGGGATCGCTTTCTTCCTGCGTCCTGGTCAGGTGCATCCGCAGGCCTTTGTAGCCTTCCCCACGTTCAACGAACAGGTAGGCGGCCTGGGGATTGGCTTGCAGGTTCTTATGGCTCCGGCGATCTCTCATGAGGAAGGCCACGCTCTGCTCATCCAGAACATGCGGGCGGGCATAAACCGCCAGATCCACTTTCCCTTCGGCATCA
This sequence comes from Planctomycetota bacterium, assembly GCA_025459125.1. GTDB lineage: Bacteria > Planctomycetota > Phycisphaerae > Sedimentisphaerales > Anaerobacaceae > PLanc-01. The sequence continues at coordinate 13,418 of JALORE010000083.1, forward strand.
GACGTGCCGAGGACGCCGATTCCCTCGATGTTCTCGAAATAGTCAGCCAGACTCATGATCTTCTCCTTGTATGATTGCTTCCAGGGCGGTTCGCAATTGCGGGTACTGAAATCTGAAGTGCCCTTCCACCAGCCGTTTCGGAATGGCCTTCTGGCTGGTCAGGAGCGCCTCGTCGGCCATGGGGCCCAGAACAAGCCGCAGGGCAAAGGCCGGGACCATCGTCCAAGCCGGTCGTTCGAGGACCTGGCCGAGAGTACGACTGAATTCTTTCATCGTAACCGGGTTGGGCGACGTGAGGTTGAATGCCCCGGTGAGGCGGGCGTCTTCCATCAGGAACCGGAGAGCCCGGATTTCGTCCACCAAGCTGATCCAGGGGAACCACTGCCGGCCGTGGCCGAGCCAGCCGCCGAGATAGAAGCGGTACGGCATCACGAGCCTGGGCAGGGCCCCGCCCTCTCGCGCCAGGACCAAGCCGGAACGGGCCGCCACGTACCGGACGCCGGCCCGTTCGACCCGGGTGGCCATCGATTCGGTCCGGCGGCACACATCCGCCAGAAAGCCGCCGCCGATTCCCGCATCTTCAGCGAGGACCTCGTCGCCACGAGAGCCGTAGAAACCGACGGCTGAAGCCTGGATCACTACGGCCGGCCTGGTCTTGGCCCCGTCGACCGCATCGACCACGGCGCTGGCGCTATTGGTTCGGCTTTGCACGATGCTGGCCCGCTTCGACTGAGTCCAGCGTCCGTCGGCCAGGTTCTCCCCGGCCAGGTTGATCACGGCATGGGCGCCCTCCACCTCCCGCGTCCAGCCGCCGGCGGTTCGCGCGTCCCATTCCATGACCCGGATACCCTCCCCGATTGTCCCGGCGGCTCTCCGGGCGTCCCGCGACAGGGCGATGACTTCATAGTCCCTCTGCAGAGCCCGGCAGAGCGCCCGGCCGATGAACCCCGTTGCTCCCGAGATGATCACCCGCTTGGCCATGTCCCTCGATCTGCCGTGCCCCACGGAACACCACCCGGGGTCTTCGGGCCCCAGACGCGTACGAACTAATACAGCCGGGCCGTCCGCAGGTTCATCGCGGTCGGTCTCATCCGCAGACGGGCGCGGTGCCCCAAACGTCCGTTTTTGCGGGGAGGGCACGGGCTGCCGGTGGCCGTGCGCCCTCCGTAGCCGCCGGATCGACGGTCGGCCCTGCTCCGACGGCTTTTTGCTGGAGGAGAATCGATTGCCCGCCGATTTTCCCAGACAAAGGGGTGGTGAAAGTGCACACACACGCCGTGGCGATTCTGCATTCGACCCCCGGTCGGCACCGCTCTACGTCCGGATATGGGACTTGCTTATGAATGTACCGAGAGTCCGACGATTCTGCCTGGCGGTCTGGCTGACGGTCTTGACGATCCTCCCCGACGACGCTCGCACGGCGAACGAGGAATCTGCCTACCCGCTCAGCCGGGGGTCGTACCAAACCGCCAGCCAGCTTCTCAAGCCCGCGACCACGGATTTCCCCTTCGCCGTCGGGTTCTATAATCCGGCGTGGATTGCGGTCGATGTCCTGGGACAGAGTGCCACCGTCTACGGCGCATTTCTTCATGACCCCGGCATCGGAGAAACCTCAGAACAGGATCTCGGCGACGCGCCGGATACCTACCGGACCCTGCCGGCCAGCAACGGCCCGCGGCACACGGTTGTCGAGGGACTCCATCTGGGACGCCTTGTCGACGCCGAACCGGACGCCAGAGGCGATTCGACCGCCGCCGGCGACGACCTGCGGGGACAGAGCGACGAAGACGGCGTGGCCTTCACCTCGCCCCTCTCGCCCGGCCTGCCCGCCACGATCGAGGTGGTCGCCTCGGCGCCGGGATACCTTAACGCCTGGCTCGATTTCGACCGGGACGGTACCTTCGGCGCAGCCGGTGAGCAAGTTTGTACGGACCAACTGCTGGCGCCGGGCGTGAACAAGCTGTCGTTCCCCGTCCCCGCCACGGCGGTCAAGGGCGTGTCCTTTGCGCGTTTTCGCTTCAACACCCGCGGCTTGCTCTCGTTCTACGGGGCCGCGGCCGACGGCGAAGTGGAGGACTATCAGGTGACCATCGCGGCACGCCTGGCGCCCCAGGTGAACGCCGGCAAAGGCGGACTGGCCTGGAGCCAGACGCCGCAGCAGTTCGATGCCGCCACACCGTTCATCCTCAACGGCTGGGGCGAACCGTCGGGCCTGCACCTGCGCCAGATCGTCGCCGACGATTGGCGCTGCGAAGATAACCGGCCGATCACCGGCTTCCAGTGGTACGGCTCGTTTGAGGGCTGGACCCAACCCACCCTGCCGTTGGAACAGCCGCTGGCCTTCCACGTCGCCATCTGGACGGACAGTACTCCCGCCCCAACCGGCACTGCGATGACGTTCCACCACCCCGACACGCTGGTATGGGAAGCCCTCTGCACGTCCTGGGCTTGGAGTATCGCGGGTTATCACAGCGATCCGGGACGGATCAGTGACGACACCTGTTTCCAGCTCACCTGGCTGCTGTCCCAGGACCAGTGGTTCTATCCGGCCTCCGTGGCCGGCGCCGACACAAACGTGCCGACCGTGTACTGGCTCAGCATCGCCGCGCTTTACGATCCCAACAAGCCGGCCCCCCGGTATCCCTGGGGCTGGACGACGCGACCGCTCTTCTTCAACCACGGCGCGGTCGCGATCCAGGCGATCGAGCCAGTCGATGGGCAGAGCGTCTCGTGGCCCCCCAGCCTCGCCAGCCGCTACCGCAGCGGCGCCGCGGTCGAGCTGCCGCAGGCCACCACCTGGGACGTGGCTTTCGAGCTGCTGACGAACCAGGCCGTCGCCGCCCGGGACCCTGATGTGGCGCCGGTCTATCGGTTCTGGTCCCCCACGCTCCGCGACCACTTCTATACCATCAGCGAGACCGAGAAAGACCGGCTCCTCAAGGAATGCCCGAATACCTGGTCGTTCGAAGGCATCGCCTTCTACGCCTATCCGCCGGAGCAGGCGCCGGTAGGCAGCAAGCCGGTCTACCGCTTCTGGTCGGAGAGCCTGGGCCACCACCACTACGCTGCCAGCGAGGCCGAGAAGCAGAGCCTCCTGGAGCAGCAGCCGAACGTGTGGACCCCCGAAGGTATCGCCTGGTATGCTTTCGATTGATAATTGATGATTGATGATTGATAATTGGTGCTGAATAACTGCCGAGGCGAAAGCACGGCTGTGATGTGATCGATCGTCAATAATCAATAATCCATAATCTATCATCAATTCTTCGATTGCATGCGTATTTTGGCTCTGGAGCCCTATTACGGCGGCAGTCACCGGGCCTTTCTGGACGGCTGGTCGGCGGCCGGCCGGCACGAGTGGACAATCCTGTCGCTGCCCCCCTACAAATGGAAGTGGCGGATGCGACACGCGGCCGTCACGTTCGCCGAAGAGGTCCGCAGCCGTTGCACGCGGGGCGAATGCTGGGACCTGCTGCTCGGCTCGGACATGCTGAATCTCGCCGAGTTCTTCGGTCTGGCTCCGCGCGAGATCGGCGACCTCCCGAGCATGCTGTATTTCCACGAGAACCAGTTGACCTATCCCGTGCGCGTGGAGACGGAGCGTGACTACCAGTTCGGCGTGACCAACATGACCAGCGCCCTGGCCGCCGACGCCGTCTGGTTCAATTCCGCGTTCCACCGGGACTCCTTCCTGCAGGCCCTGGAGGCCTTCCTGAGCCGAATGCCGGATCACCAGCCCTTCGAGGCTGTCGCCCGCATTCGGGCCAAGGCCCAGGTCTTCCCGCCCGGCGTCAGCGTGTTCGGTCCGCGCGGCACCCGGCCCGCCGGTCCCCTGCGCATCCTGTGGGCGGCCCGCTGGGAGCACGACAAGAACCCCGACGAGTTCTTCGAGGCGATTCAGCGGCTCCAGGACCGACAAGTCCCCTTCCGGATCAGTGTCATCGGCGAACAATTCCGCGAAGTCCCGGAGGTCTTCGCCCGGGCCCGTCAGGAACTGGCTGATCATATCGACCGCTGGGGCTACGTGCCGCAGCGGTCGGACTACGAGGCCGCCCTGCGCGAGGCCGACGTCTTCGTCTCGACCGCGGCCCACGAGTTCTTCGGTCTCAGCGCCGTGGAGGCGGCCCTTGCCGGCGCGTATCCCCTCGTCCCCCATCGTCTGGCCTATCCGGAGGTCTTCGAGCACTACCGCGACCGGCCGGCCCCGGAGGTCTTTTATGAAGGCGGCCCCCAGGCCCTGGCCGACCGGCTGGCCGGCCTGGCCGCTCGTCTCGGCCAAGGCGAGTCCCTGTACCGGGCCGCCGCACCGGTCCGGGCCCGCCTGCGCCGCTTCGAATGGCCCCACCTCGCCCCCGTTCTGGATCACGCCGTGGAACAGATCAGGCCCACTGTTTGACCGGGTGAAGATCGTCAAGATCGCCAAGTAAAAAAGTTGGCGATCTTGACGATCTTCGCGTTTTTTGCTCAAAAACGAGGGTGCCGGTTGACGATCTTGGCGATGTTCGCGTTTTTGGCGCAAAAACGCGGGTCCGGTTGGCGATCTTCGCGTTTTTGCCCCAAAAACGCGGGTGCCGTCAGATCGCCGGTCTGGCAAGGTGGGTGCCACCAGCCCGGTAAAGGTGAGAGCCAGGGTGGCAGCGGCAAGCGCAGCTTGCCGATGGTGTTGGCGTCTATCTTACGAGCCATCGGCAAGCTGCGCTTGCCGCTGCCACCCATCGTAAGCCTCGAATACACGGCGGCGATTGACGGCGCGCGCCGGGGCGTTATGATGGCCTGACGCTCTCGCGCCGCATGCAACGCGCGGGACGGCACGGGCAGGACAGGCCCGCAGAGAGAACCACAGGCACCGGCAGGCGATGCGACTCGGTCGGGAAAGGATGGGACGCGATGAAACCAATGAATCGAAGGCAATTCCTCGGCGCGGCCGCGGCGGGGACTGTGGCCCTGGGCAGCCGGCACGGGTCCTCGGCCGCGGACCAAGCCAAGCTCAAGCTCGGTCTGATCGGCTGCGGCGGCTACGGGATGAGCGACGTGCGCGCGGCCTTCAAGGCCGGCGGCGTCGAGGTGATCGCCGTGTGCGACGTGGACAGCCAACACCTGGCGGACAGCGCCACAACCATCGAGAAGATGCAGGGCTCCCGTCCCAGGACGTTCAAGCTGTACGAGGAGCTGCTGGAGACACCCGAGCTCCAGGCGGTCATCATCGCCACGCCGCCCCACTGGCATGCGCTGCCGTTCGTGGCGGCCGTCAGGAAGGGCTTGGCGATCTACTGCGAGAAACCGCTGGCATACGATATCCGTGAAGCCCAGGCCATGGTAACGGTCGCGCAGCAGGAGAAGGCCCTCGTCCAGGTCGGCTTTCAGCGGCGGCAGAGCCCGGCCATCCGCCAGGTCCGCGATTACCTCCGCCAGGGCCAGCTCGGGCGGATCGTTCAAGTGGACGCCCAGATTCACTACAACGCGAATCCACGCGATGCCACGCCGCAGGACCCGCCGGCCTCGCTCGACTGGGACCTCTGGTGCGGCCCGGCGCCCAAGATCCCCTACTCGCCGCAGGTCGGTCACGTCTCCTGGCGGCTCGAAAAGACGACCGGCCACGGCCACCTCGTCGACTGGGGCATCCACCTGATCGACGCGACGCGCTGGATCCTGGGCGAGACGATGCCCCGTGCGGTTCAGGCCTCCGGCGGCATCTACTATTACCGGGGCAAGATCACCACACCCGATGTCCTGTCGGTCCAGTTCGACTTCAATACCTGTCCGGTCTTCTGGAAGCACCGTATCTGGGGCGCCCAGGAGTATGACCGGGACGTGGCCAACGGCATCTTCTTCTACGGCGAGAACGGCACGATCTTCGTCACGGACAACCGCTGGGTTGTCATCCCGAAGGACAAGGACAAACAGCGGGAGGAGCACAAGGTCGCGGCCGACATGGGAACGGTCCACATGACCGAGTTCCTCCAGTCGGTCCGCCAGCGGGAGCAGCCAAGCTGCACCATCGAGGACGGCTACCAATCGACGGCCACCGTCAAGCTCGCCATGATCGCGTACGACACCGGCATGAAGATCGCCTGGGACGCGAAGTCGCGCCAGATCGTCGGCAATCCCAAGGCCTCCGGGTTGCTCAAGCGGCCGTACCGTGCCCCCTGGACACACCCGGCTGATGGCCTGGCGTGATCTCGTTCGATGATCGACCGTGCAGCTCCTGGTTGGGACGCGGGCTGCACTTTTGGGAAGGAGATTGAAATGACTGGCAGATGCAGAACCGGAACCATACTGATCGCCTGTGCCTCCTGTGTGATGGTGACGGCGATGACCCTGGGAGTGCTTATGGCGAGTGAACGAGGCAAAGACCGGCCGCAGAGAAAGGCCCGCGCGGACCGCAAGGCCGCGGCGGGGGTACGCGTGCGTCTGGAGCACGTCGGCCTGAATGTCGCGGACCCGATCAAAGCTGCGCAGTGGTACGTGGACAATCTGGGCATGAAGGTCCTGCGCGAGGGCCCGCCGCCGGCGAATGCCCGCTTCCTGGCCGATGGCGCGGGCAATATGATGATCGAGCTGTACCACAACCCGCCCGAGGCGGTGCCGAACTACGCCGCGATGGACCCGCTGCTGCTGCACGTCGCCTTCCAGGTCGAGGACGTGGACGCGATCCGCAGCAAGCTCCTTGGCGCCGGCGCGACCGCGGTGGGCGAGGTCACCACCACCGAGGCCGGGGACAAGCTGGCCATGCTCCGCGACCCGTGGGGCCTGGCGATTCAATTCGTCCGCCGGGCCGACCCCATGCTCTCCCTGCGGTGAACGCCGCGCGGACACGTTCCCACGAACCGTCGGATGCTTGATTGATGCCGCGTGGCAGCGGCAAGCGGAGTCTTCGGAGCTCGCCGATGGCGTTTGCGTCGGTCCCACGAGCCCTCGGCAAGCTGCGCATGGGGACCCCAAACGCAGTTCACAGTGTTTGGGACCCCTTGCCGCTCCCACCCATCGTCGGCTTAGAATGGGAGGAAGTGCCCTGTAGGGTGCGTATCACGCACCGCCTCCATCTGCTGGACCCCCGTACCCCATGCCGGTATCATGCCGTCCGTGGCAAGTCACGGGCAATCACAGTGTGGTTTTGTCGGGGCAGTGACATGCGAATGCTCAGCTTGGTCCTTATCGGCGTGACGCTCCTGCCGGCGGCGGTCCGCGCAGACGTTAACGACCTCGACCAGCTCATCCAGCAGGCCGGCAATGCGGACTCCGAGGAGGTCCGGCTCGAAACCTTGCGGGAACTGCGCGGCCGGCCCGGTCTCGATGAACGCCGGCAGCAGGACCTGGACAGGCTCCTGCGCGAGATCGGGCGGTGGAATACGGATAAGTCGCTCGACTACTTCGGCAGCCAAGTTTCGCGCACGCGGGATTATGATTTTGGCATCGCGCCGGACTCGCCGCTGCATCCGCTCACCTATCTCTACCGCGGCCGGATGCTGACGTGGTACGCCCTGGAATCGGGCACGGTGTGGAGAACGCCGCGGTTGAAGCGAGCCTTCCTCGACGCCGCGCGGGGGTTCTTTGAAAAAGCGGCGGCCGCGTTCCCGGAGAACCGGATCGCCCGGATGTACCTGGGACAGCCGATCTCGGCGCAGCAGAGTTATCCGGCGGTCGCCGGGGCACCGGACTGGGCCGTATACCAGCGCGAGGGCCTGGAGCGGCTGACCGATATTATCGAGTGGTGGACCGCACATCGGATGCGGGACGACGGTCAGTACGGCGGCGGCTGGGGCGACGACTGTGAGATGTGGCGGTGGTGGACACCGATCCTCATCGGTTTCGAAAGCCCCGGGATCAATCAGGCCCAGGCGAAGTTCTCCCAAGCCATCGTCTCCCAGCCCCACATGAAGTTGGGGTACACAACCCGCATGTCAGACGTCGAGCATACCGCCGAGGATTCGGGCGACGCGATCACGGCGATGATGCACCTCGATCCCGACAACCCCGACTGGAGCCGGCGGGCGCTGCGGCTGGCCGAGTTGATGGAAACGCGCTGGACCGGCCGTAACGAGCGCGGCTTCCTGCAGTTCCAGAGCACGTATTTCACCGCCGAGAAGGTGGACCCGACACCCGCGCGGGCCTGCGATACCGTCTACCACGCGCGCGTCGCGCAGCCCACCTTGCTCTACTGGCAGCGGACGGGCGACCCCCAACTGACGAAGCTGTTTTCCACCTGGATGGATACGTGGGTCGACGCCGCCGCGCGGGCCGAGCGCGGCAAGCCGCCGGGCATCCTCCCGACAGCCATTCATTGGCCCGATGGCGGCATCGGCGGACTCGACCCCAACTGGTGGGACCCGCGGAACCACGGCGAGCACACGCTGTACCTGTTCCCGAGCGCCATGAACATGATGACGCACACGCTCCTCTTGACCCACCATATGACCGGCGACTCGAAATACCTGGAGCCCATCCGCACCATGGCGAAGATCCGGCTCGACTACCTCAACGCGCCGCCCCGGGACGATCCGGCGCCGGGCACGCTCCCCTGGTGCGCCGCCCGCCTCGACGGCATGGCGGAGGTGGTCGCCAAGTACAAGTTCCTGACCGGCAAGACCGATCTCGACGCCCACACCAGCGAGGTCCGGTATACGGACCGCGTCCTGCGGCTTCCCACGCTCTTCAGCGCGGACGGCATTCTGCACAAGGCGGTGCCGGGCCGCGGCGTACCGTCTCCGGCGCTGCTGTACTCCAGCGTCACCGGCGACCCCGGCACGCCGGAGTACTTCCCGATGAACGCGGTGCGGTGGCTGACGCCTCCGCGCGACATCGCCGTCCTGGTCCGCCCGGCGGCGGACGGCCTCCAGGCGGAACTGTTCCACTTCGGCAGAAAGGACCGGCCGATGGGCGCGGAATTCTACCTCCTCAAACCGGGTTCCTACGTGTTGACTCTCACCGACAACCCTGCCGCCCCGGACATACCGAGGCAGGACTTCACCGTCACCGGCCCGCGCACGCGCGTCGCTTTCGTCCTGCCGGCACAGACGCTCTTTCTTCTCCGCGTGGAACGCCGATAGATAATTGGCCGGAAGGCTCTCATGCAAAGACACAGGCATATACAATACGTGCTCGGCTTCGCTCTCTGCCTGACGGTGGGGTTGCTGCTGGCGCTCTGGCGCCTGGGGCTGGCTCCGGTCTACGGCGCTCTCGTCGGCATAAACGTTGTCACCCTGCTGCTCTACGGGTACGACAAGCGGCAGGCCGTGGTCGGAGCGACCCGGGTGCCCGAACTGGCTCTGCATACCGGCGCCCTGCTCGGGGGCAGTCCCGGCGCCTTTCTCGGCCAGCAACTGTTCCGGCACAAGACGCGGAAGTTCCGCTTCCAAGTCGTCTTCGTCGCGATTGTGGTGTTCCAGGTGGCAGCGATGCTCGCTTACTGGCGTTACCTTCGGGGTTGATCGGTCATGGACAGCTTTCCGGCAGAGGTTCAGTTTCGCAAACCCTGGCGCAGCTATCAGCAGCGGGTGCTCGACGAGCTGAAGGACCACCTGGACGACAATCACCTGCATATCATCGCCGCTCCGGGCTCGGGCAAGACAGTCCTGGGCCTGGAGGTGATGCGGCGACTGAATCGGCCCGCACTCGTCCTGGCGCCCACCGTGGCAATTCGGGACCAATGGATCGATCGCTTCGTCCACCTGTTCCTGGACACCGGCGGCCAGGTCCCAGAGTGGATCGCGCGGGACATCCGCCATCCGCGGTTCATCACCGTCTCGACCTACCAGGGCCTCCATAGTGCCTATCGGGGTCGCACGGAAGATGAAGAACAGAGAACGGAGGACGGCAGGCAGAGGACAGAGAACGCAAGACAGAAGGCGGGTGGCCGCGATGCTCTCTTGAGAAAGCTGCGGCAGGCCGGCGTGCAGACGCTGGTGCTGGATGAGGCGCACCATCTGCGGAACGAGTGGTGGAAGTGCCTGGCCGACCTGAAGAAGCACTTGGACAAGCCCAGGGTGGTCGCGTTGACCGCAACGGCTCCTTTCGATGTCTCCCCTTTCGAATGGGACCGGTATATCGGGCTGTGCGGGCCGATCGACGCGGAGATCTCCGTCCCCGAGTTGGTGGCCCAGAAGAACCTCTGCCCGCACCAGGATTACGTTTACCTGTCGTCGCCCCTGGGGGCCGAGCAGCAGGCCATCCGCGAATTCCGCCAGGAGATGGAGACGTTCGTGCAAGGGCTCTGCACGAACCAGGAGCTGATCCGCGTCCTGGAGAATCATCCCGCGGTGGCCCAACCGCAAACGCGCACCGAGGAGATCCTGGACGATCCCCAGTTCTATTCGAGCATCGCCTTCTTCTTGAGCCACGCCACCGGACGACCGCCGCGCGGATTGCTGCGTGTTCTCGGCCTCTCGCCGCGACAGTGCCGTAGGGTGGGCGGTGCCCCCCAATCCACTCCGACGGGCCCCCGTGGTGGGCATAGCCCACCCTACGAGTGGCTCGAGATCTTGCTGGCGGGCTGCCTCTACTCCCATGCCCAGTCCTTTGCGGGCGCCAAGAACCTGTTCCAGCAGATCTTGCGCGATGCGAAGCGCATTGGCGTCGTGGATCGCCGGGCGGTGAGCCTGCGCAGCAGCGGCAAGATCGCCAAGCTCCTCATACGCAGCGCCTCCAAGCTGCGGAGCATCGAGGACATCGTCCGGCTGGAAAGCGATATTCTGGGGCCGGACCTCCGCATGGTGATCCTCACGGATTTCATCCGCCGGGCCGACTTCCCCCGGGACCCGAACGATGAAAGACCGGTCAAACGTCTCGGCGTGGTGCCCATCTTTGAGCAGATTCGCCGGGGCGCAGGCAGACCCGCGCGCGAAACGCCCCTACCCGGCACCGCCGCGGGAGCGAACGAACCGACGGGCATGAACCGGCCGGCGCCCGAAGCACCCCGGGCCACCTATGGCATTCTGACCGGGACGCTGACGGTCATCCCCAGCGATGCGTGCGATCTGCTCCGGACGACTGCTCCGGGTCTGGATGTCGATCCGACGGATATCAGCTTCAAGCCGCTGGCGCATGATGAACGATTCTGCGAAGTCACGATCCGTGGGGCCGACAAACACAAGATGGTCGCCCTGATCACGAGTCTGTTCAACCGGGGCGCGATCACGATCCTCGTGGGGACCACCTCCCTGCTGGGCGAGGGCTGGGACGCTCCCTCCGTAAACACGCTGATCCTGGCCAGCTTCGTCGGCTCGTACATGCTCTCGAACCAGATGCGCGGCCGGGCCATCCGCACCCAGGAAGGCAAGCCGGATAAGACGGCGAACATCTGGCACCTCGTCTGCCAGGAGGAAGCCGCCCGGCAGCTCAACGAAGACATGGAGACTCTGTCCCGGCGGTTCAAGTCCTTCGTCGGTGTCTCGTTCACGGGCCCCCGGATCGAGAGCGGTCTGGGCCGGCTCGGCCTGGGCGAGCCCCCCTACGACCGGGCCAAGATGGATCACCTCAATGGCGTGATGCGGCAGAAAGCCTGCGAGCGGGCCCGGCTGATTACGGAATGGGAGCGGGCCCTGGCGTCGGCGCCGGAGGCCGGCCTTGGCGAGCAGGTCGCCGCGTCCCCATTGGCACTGCCGCGCGAATTCGTCTTTCGCAATACGATCCTGGCCCTGCTCTGGCAGGCGTGGTTCTGGGGTGTCTCGGTCTTCTCCCTGCTGGTGCAGTCCACCGAGCAGAACTCACGCAACCTGACGTTGCGGGGTCTGCTCATCGTGCTGGCGGTCGCCGCGGCCGTAGCGGCACTGGCTGCCCTGCCCAAATGCCTCAAGGCCTTCTGGCTCTTCCTCTGGCACGGTCCCGTCGCCTCCAGCATGAAGCAGGTCGGCAAGGCCGTGCTCAAAGCGCTGGTGCACGGCGAGGTCATCGAAACCAGCCTCTCGCAACTGAAGGTCGTCGCCCGGCCCCTCAATTACGGCTTTGTCGGTTGCTCGCTCCGGGGCGGCACTACCCGAGACCGATCGGTCTTCCTCGATGCCCTGCAGGAGGTGCTCGGCCCGCTGGAAAACCCGCGCTACGTTCTGGTGCGCAAGTCGCTGCTGGGGCGTTTCCTGCGCCAGGACTACCACACCGTCCCGGCCGCCCTCGGACGGAACAAGGACCTGGCGGAGTACTTCGGCAAGATGTGGTCCCGGCACGTCGGGCCGAGCGCCCTGGTCTACACGCGGACGCCGGAGGGCCGCCGTTTCCTGTTGAAGGCCCGGGCCCGCGCCATGTCCCGAGCCTTCCAGAAGCGGGCCGAGCGGCTCAAAGCCTGGCAGTAAGACGTTGGAATAATGGAATGTTGGAATGATGGAATATTGGGGAACTCGCGAGACGCTCACACAGTATTCCAACATTCCATCATTCCAGTTCTCAGGGAGGAAATGCCATGAAGGCGATGGTGCTGACGCGTATCGGTCCGATCGAGACCCGACCGCTGGAGCTGCGCGAAGTGCCGACTCCCCAGCCGCAGCCGGGTGAAGTTCGCGTGAGAATCACCGCGTGCGGCGTCTGCCATACCGACTTGGACGAGGCCGAGGGGCGGCTGGCCGCACGATTACCCATCATTCCCGGGCATCAGATCGTCGGCCGTGTCGATGCCTTGGGACCGGGTGCGTCCAAATTCCGACCGGGCGACCGCGTCGGGATCGCCTGGATCTACTCCGCGGATGGCACGTGCGAGTTCTGCCGGGCGGGCAACGAGAACCTCTGCCCCAACTTCCGCGGCACCGGTTGCGATGCGGATGGCGGTTACGCGCAGTACGTCGTGGCGCCGGAGGAATCCGTCTATCCGATCCCCGAGGCGTTTACGGACGCCGAGGCAGCTCCGCTCCTGTGTGCCGGAGTGATCGGCTACCGGGCCCTGCGGCTTACCAACCTGAGAGACGATCAAACGCTTGGACTCTTCGGCTTCGGCGCCTCCGCCCACATCCTGATCCAGGTGGTCAAGCACAAGTTCCCCCGCGCGCGGGTCTTCGTCTTCACCCGCTCCGGCCAGACCGGGCATCAGGAGATGGCCCGGCGGCTGGGCGCCGACTGGGCCGGCGCTACGGGCGAGAACCCGCCCGCCGGAGGGGCGGATGACTATTCGCCCCTACATGCCGCCATCGACTTCACCCCGGCCTGGGGTCCGATCGTCGAAGCGCTGCGCGTCCTGACACCGGGTGGCCGGCTCGTCATCAACGCGATCCGGAAGGAAGACAAGGAC
>JALORE010000342.1 GCA_025459125.1 Planctomycetota bacterium
CGGCGTCCATGTGGCGCTGCTCGGCGCCGGCGATGTTCGTGAACATCGGGCAGTCCCACATTTCGGCGAAAATGCGGTAGACATCCCGGGCCAGTTTCTCCTCTTGCCGCATGTGCAGAACATTGGCGGTCTCCTGGGCGGTCAGCGGTGCAATGGTCGAGGGCGCCGGGGTCGGTCCCTGCTGCTGGTTCCGGGTCCGACCGGCGGTCCAGCCCAGTCCGGTCAGCATTCCCACGACGATCAGCGTTGTCCATAACGTTCGGCTCTTCATTGGTGTTCTCCTCAAGTAAGATGTGTTCTTGGCTCTTCTGTTTCTCAACAATTCCGTTCCGGAACTCCATGTCGTCACCCCTTCAACGCCCCGGCAGCGGAAAACCTGCGGTCGATTTTTAGAAATGGCACGTCACTGAACCGCCGCAGCACGCGAACGTATGACACGTCGAGTGTTTCCGTAGACCGGTGGCAACGAGAGCAAAGTGCATGGCGAACGAACCACCCAGCGATATCGAGTTGATGGCCCGCCTGGGCCGGGGGGATCTGGCGGCGCTGGGGACCCTGGCTGAGCGTTATCAAAGCCGGATTCTGTCGCTCTCCTATCGGCTGCTGGGCGACTGGCATCGGGCCGAGGATGTCTCCCAGGAGACCTTCCTGCGTCTGCGGCAGGCCGCCGGCAGCTACGAGCCCCAGGCCAAGTTCACCACCTGGCTGTACCGGATCGTGCACAATCTCAGTTTGGACCAGCGGCGTAAGACCGGGAAGGACCCTGTTTCGCTGGAGGCGGTGCAAGCCGACGCCGTAGAGGTCACTCAGGCAAGTCCGCTGGAAAGACGCGAGCTGGCGCAAGCGGTCCAGAATGCCGTCGGAGAACTCCCCGAAAGGCAGCGCCGGGTCATCATCCTGCACCGGTACGAGGGACTCAGCCACGAGGAAATCAGCAAAGTCACCGGCTGGAGCAAGTCGGCGGTCGAGTCGCTCCTGGTGCGAGCGTACGAGAATCTCCGAAAAAAGTTGCAGCCGTACCAGGATTTTTCGCCCTGAGCCCGCAGGGACCGGGCACGCGAAGCGTTTCATAGATGAGGCAGTATCGATGGACCACGTAAAAGACATCGAGTTGATCGAGTTGGCGGCCCGGCGGCTGGAGGCCGAGCGGGAGAAGGCGGTCCGGGCGCATCTGCAGGATTGCCCCGCATGTCAGGCGAAATGGCGGGACATTCGCAGCACCTGGGACCTCCTGGGAGCCTGGCAGGTTCGGCCGGCGGCCGCGCTGGATGTTGCCAGGCTGGCGGCCGCGCAGCGGGAGCGTCCGAGCGCTACTGTCCTTCGCTTCCCCGGCATCCGCGTGATTGCCCGCGTCGCCGCCCTGATCGCCGTGAGCGTACTGATCGGGTACGCGGGAGGCCGCTGGAGCATCCGTCCCTTGCCGTCGGGCACGGGGGCGGAGCCGTCGTACGTCTCGGTCTTGGGATTTGAAAGCGGCGGCAGCTTTTCGTCGCTTGTGCTCCAGGACGGGCCTGCTGCGAGGGAGGAGGGCTGATCGTGAAGCGGCGTGAGACCGTCATCCTGATTGGGGTAATCCTGGCGGCGGGTACGGCGGCCTTCAGCGTGGGCCGGACGGCCGCGCTGCGCCGGAGCGCAAACGTGGCAGGCCCACAGGACCAGTGGCTCAGGGACGCCTCTCCCGACGCGGTGCAAACGGAGCACCACTTCGAGGAACAAACCCGCCAGCGACTGGAGGAGGTTCGCGCCAAGCAGGACGTTCTTGCTTCGATGTTGCCGGATGACCGTTTCACCGGCCTACAGATCCTCGGCCAAGTTGACGACATCGCCCGCTCCTACGCCACGCTGGCCAGGTCCGTGGGCGGACACATGGTCTACCTGCGCAGCGTCCTGCCCGAGATCCAAGGACAACAGGTGATGCAGTCCTGTGCCAATTCCCTGCGAGGTTCCCTGCAGCGACGATACCGTTGGCGCGGAGGAGCCCAGGATCAGGGGGAAGGCTCCCCGCCGGGTGGCCGACGGGGTGGCTGGGGCCGCGGCGCAGGCGGCCAAGGCAGCGGCTACGGCCGGCAGTACCGGGGCGGCCGCGGCGGGGACACGCCCGGTCTCGCCCGCCGACTGCAACTGACCCAGGAACAGGACACCTGGATCCAGCAACAGGACCCGAATTTCGCAGAGCAGAGCGCTGCCCTGCGCGAACGCCTCTATGAGGTCCACGCCGATCTCGTCGCGAGCCTGGAGAGAACCGAAATGACCGGGCAGGAACTGGCGGCGAAGATTGAGGCTGTCATCGAGGCGCATGAGACGCTGGAAAAGAGGGTCGCGCAGCACATCGTGCTGCTTCGGCCGCAGCTT
This sequence comes from Planctomycetota bacterium, assembly GCA_025459125.1. Taxonomy (GTDB): domain Bacteria; phylum Planctomycetota; class Phycisphaerae; order Sedimentisphaerales; family Anaerobacaceae; genus PLanc-01. The sequence goes on from JALORE010000342.1 coordinate 2,353, forward strand.
TCCCCGGAGCAGCGCGATCGCCTGTGCGATGAGTGCCGCGGCGGCGCCGGCAGCGCCGATCCTTCCGCATCGACCGGCCCCTACCCTCTCGGCAGTGCCATAGCCGGCTTTCTGTCCGGACCGGTCCTGGCCGATCTGTAGGGAGCTTGGAGCACGGGGCTGGGCTGCGCGGATTACGGACTCAGCCGGTTGAGACTTGTCAGATAGTCCTGGCAGGCGGTTTTCAGGTCCGGCGTCTCTGCGCGGTCGCTGCTGTGGATCAGGATACCGAAGCGCAACCGGTAAGGCTGCCCCTGCGAAACCTCGGTCCGGCGAACGGGGCCCTGCCGGAAGACCGATTGGCCGAAGGGATTGGCCGTCATGAAGCCGTAGTCCCGCACATGCCAGCGACAGGGCGTAGCGTTGTCCGGGTCCGGCAGCAGCGCTATCCCTACGAATCTGTCGTTCATCCAGCCACTGTAATCGCACCAGGCAGCCGCCTGGCCCCAGATCCCCTTCTCGTTGCGCCGGCCCTGGTCGTCGAGAATGCGTCCCGGCCGGTACCGGCCCTCGTGAGGCTTGACCATCAGCGGGGTCGCCACGCGGACACCCAGGCCCATTTCCTCCTGATCGCCGAAGTAGAAAGCCGAGCCAGCCGACTGAAAAACAGAATCCCAGAGCATCAGGTAACCCGCCGGTCGGACCAGAAAGGTATAGGTACAGGTCTCTTCACAGAGAACGCCGCTCACACCCACGTACCGATTGCGAACGGTGAAGGTGCCCCGGTCACCCTGGGTCTGCGGCCGCGTGAGGAAATCCACGTGCTCCACCCTGGCTTTGTTGCGCCAGAAATCGGACCCGCTCAGGTCGCCGAATGCCAGCCAGAGCCCCGGATGCATGGTGTCGTGATCGACCGGGTCCACGCCCTTTTGGGGCGGATGATGCCGCGTGACCTGGATGCCGTCCGGCGTGTGGAGGTCCTTGAAGTAGGGCCGCAGAATCACCGGGTCGCGGACGACGTACGTCGCCAGCGGCCGGCCATCCGCCAGGATCCGCCACGCCTCCTGCTGCGGCTCAAACGTAATACGGTGCTCCCCCGCCGTGACGCACGAGGCCAAACCAATACCGAGCAAGGTCACTACCGCCTGACCGATTCTCCCATACATGCGCTTTCATCCTCCAGGCGTCCACTCACGACGCCGGGCCCCAGGATACCACCGCCCTCACCCTTCCGCAAGATGAGGATGGCACTCCACACCCGCCACGGACGCGCCCCGCCACCAGGGCTCCTGCCGCTCGAAATCGTCACCCAGCAGTGCGCCCGGCGGAGCCTTCTCAGGAACCGGGGGCCGGGCTCTTCTCCGGGGCGACGATGCGCGGCTGGGCGTTCTGCTCCAGCCATCGGATCGCGGCGGCGATCCGCGGGTAGATGGCGCCGCGCCAGCCGTGACCGCCGGCGTACTCGTTGAATTTCACCTTTGCGCCCGCGGCCGTCAGCAGGCGAACGGCCTCCTGAGCCATCCGCAGCGGGCAGATCTTGTCTTGCGGACTGTGCTCGATGTAATAGGCATGTCCCCGGGCCGGGGCCAGCGGCCCGAGCTTGTCCGGCTTGAAGACGCTCATGGCAATGTAGGAGCCGATGACGGGACTATCGTTCTGCAAGGAGATCGCATAACCGGCCGGCCCGCTCGACGACCAGCTCATCGTGAAAATCCGCTGCGGATTGACTTGGTACTGGCCGCGCACCACCTTGATGATCTCAGCGACGAACTGTTCCGTCGTCCGCTTGACGTAGGGCAATCCATCGCCCTGCGTGGGCCAGACGATCCCCTGCTGCGGCGCCCACCTTACGGCGATGGGCTGGGCAACGACGTAGCCCCCACCCAAGGCATATTTGTACACCCTCTTCACAAAGGCCAGGGAATCCGCCCTGCCGTCCCCTCCCGGCAGGACAACGATCAAGCCATACCCCTCTGCGGGCGCTTCCTTCGCCGTGGGCCCGATGAGGAAATAGCTCAGGTTCGGGTCCCCCGCCAGCGACAACTGCTTGCTGGGGATACCGGCGACATCCTGCTGCCCCGCCGCCACACCCACCCACCCCCACACCAACGTTACAAGACAGACACGCGAGATTCCGGCCATAGCACACCTCCATGTTCCCAGGGACCGCGGCATGTCCGGGGCGATTCCTGTTCGTCCCTATTTCTCTGCCGCTGTGGGCCTGCGGTCCAGCGCCTGGTCGACATAGGTCTTGACAGAGCGGATCCACTGGAAGATCGTGGCGTATGTAAGCACGAAGATGGCCACCAAGGACATCAGGCGGCTGACCTCGGCCTCCGGCTGCTTCACCGCGTTCACCACAAACAGCAGCAGCAAACCTACCAGGGTGAAGCTCAACGCCACGGCCGCAAAAGTGCTTCGTCTAAGATCGTCCATGCCCGGTCACCTCCTGCAGTCGACCACCAAGGTCACGCTCCTGTCTATTCTCTGTCCGGCCCGCAGGGGCCTCCGACTCGTTCACCGCCACGGCATCAGGGATGTCTCTCCGGGAAGCGATTATGGCGAAGGCATGTCTTGGGGGCAAGAAACAAGTGAAAAAGCGCGGGTGGTGGTGCTTGCCCCGGGGACACCGAACCGCCTGTGCCGGGGTGCGTAGACAACGGGGCATGGGACCGTCGCCGGCTTCGTTGTGTCGTCGGCTTCTCGGATCCCGGCAGGGTTCGTGCCACGTGGAAAGGAGAAAGCGATGGCCAAGATCGGTATATTCTACGGCAGCACCACCGGCAATACCCTGAAAGCGGCGGAGCTGATCCAGAAGGCGTTCGCACCCGAGCCGGTGGATCTCGTCGACGTCCGCCAGGCGGCGCCGGAGGACCTGCGAGAACACGAGGTCCTGATCCTCGGCACCTCGACCTGGCACTGGGGCGGTCTCCAGGATGAATGGGCGATCTTCGAGGATCAACTGACGAAGGACGCCGTACAGGGCAAGAAGGTCGCCTTCTTCGGCTTGGGCGACCAGAAACACTATCCCGACCACTTCGTCGACGGCATGGGATTGCTCTACGACAAGATCAAGCCCCTGGGCATTTCGACCGTCGGAATGTGGCCCAAGGACGGGTACCAGTATGAGGCATCCGCCGCAGAGGTGGATGGCCGGCTTGTCGGCCTGGCCCTCGACGATGACAGCGAGCCCCGCAGCACACCCAAGCGGGTCGAGGCCTGGGTCGAACAACTCAAGAAGGAACTGCGCCTATAGGCCACGCGGGAGGTAAGAATCCACCCTGCGGAGCGAACCCGAGGCTGCTCGACGAGCGGCCAGGACATCGTCCTGGGCAAGGGCGGGTGGATTTGCTCGAATGCCGTGATCCTGCACTCCTTCAGTTCCCCACGGACGCTGTCGACGGGAGTTCCTTGACGACCTTCAGCGTAGCGCCGGTGTCTTCCATTTCGAACAGATGCGGGCGGGCCTCGCGGCCGTTGGGGGCGTGCAGGACCATCATCAGCTTACCGCTGAAGGTGGTGAAGAGCATGCCGTGACCACCGTCGTTCGTGTAGAGCGGCTCGGCTTGCTGGGTCCAGGGACCGGCCAACTTGCCCGAGCCGGAGATCGCGATGCCCTCGGTGTAGCCGCCTTTGCTGAAGCCGGCCCAGACCATATAGAGCTTGCCTGTTTTGCCCTGGTGGAGGAAGGGAGCATCGGTGACGTGATTGCCGTGCTGACGGCCTATCTGATTCCAGGGGGCATCGCTGCCGTTGAACAATCGCATCGGCGCGCCGACCGCTTCCGAGAGATCGTCCTTCAGGCGGACGTATTCGACCGTGCCGTTCTTGATTTGGACCCACTCGTGGCAGAAGACCATGTAGGGGACGCCCTCTTCGCCCCAGAGTGTGCCATCCAGAGTCATCATGTCCGGCGGCAGCGTCGAGCGGTTCTGGAAGGGCTGGAATGGGCCGGTCGGGGCGTCCGCCACCAGGACCTGCGAGCCGCGTGTCACGCGGGGCAGCCAGTCGCGCCATTGCTCGGCGAGTTGGTGGCGGGTGTCGAACGTCAGGAACAGATAGTACTTGCCCCGATAGGCGTGCAGTTCCGGGGCCCAGATGCCGACGATGGGGATATCACCCCAGAGGTCGGCCGGCGTCGTGAAGATGATCTGTGGCCCCTGCCAGCTCGTCAGATCGGTGCTGGTGTACGCCCGCACCGTGCGGCCGCCCGAGCCGATCAGGTAATACGTCTTCGACGCGGCGTCGGCCAGAATGCACGGGTCGCGCATCCGAATCTGGTCCAGACCGACCCCATCCGCCGGCTGGGCCTGCGCGTGGTGGGCCAATACAAGACCCAGCACCGTCAGCATGCCAACACTGCCCCTCG
>JALORE010000084.1 GCA_025459125.1 Planctomycetota bacterium
CCCCGGGAGGAGGTGGGTCGTCCCGCGTCACGCAGCCGTGAATTGAGGTGCCCACCCCTGTAGGAAACGCAGTACTGCCATGATTCTCACCGATCTCGCTGTCAAGAACCGGACGACGGTCGCCGTGCTGGGGTTGATCATCATTCTCCTGGGCGTCTACAGCTATCTCTCGCTGCCGCGCGAGGCTTTTCCGGACATCCCCATTCCGTACATCCTGATCACGACGATCTACGAGGGGGTCTCGCCGGAGGACGTGGAGTCCTCCGTGACGATGAAGATCGAGAAGGAGCTGACCGGCATCCGCGGCGTCAAGGAGGTCACCTCCAACAGTGCCGAGGGCATGTCCATGATCAGCGTGGAATTCACGCCGGATGTGCCGCCGGATGTCGCGTTGCAGCGGGTGCGCGACCGCGTGGACATGGCCGAGCTGCCGCAGGAAATCGAAGATCCCGTGATCAAGGAAATCAGCTTCGACGAGTTTCCGATCATGCAGATCAGCATCTCGGGCGATGTCTCGCCGGTGCAGCTCAAGGAGATCGCGGACCGGCTGCAGGACGCCACCGAGATGTTGCCCGGCGTCCTGAAGGTCGAGGTGCTCGGCGCCCTGGAACGCGAGATCCGGCTGGAGATGGACCCCGACCGGGTGGCGCAGTACGGCCTGACGATCCCGGAGATCATGGCCCTGATCCCGGCCGAGAACGTCAATATCTCCGCCGGCAGCCTGGAAACGTCGGGCACGCGGTTCAACGTGCGCGTCCCCGCCGAATTCGTCAGCCCGGAAGAAGTGGACCACCTCCTGATCGCCACGCGCAACGGCAAGCCCATCTACCTGGCCGACGTGGCCCGGGTGCGCGACGCCTTCAAGGACCGCACCAGCTATTCGCGCCTCAACGGGGTCGAGAATGTGACCGTGAGCGTGCAGAAGCGCGCGGGCGCCAATATCGTCCTGGTCTCGGACATGCTCCGGGTCGTGGTCGCCCGGGCCCAGGAGCAGGTCCCCCCCGCCGTCAAGTTCGACATCGTCTTCGACATGTCCAAATACATCCGCAGCACGGTGGCCGACCTGGAGAACAACATGGCGTCCGGGCTGATCCTCGTGGTGGGCGTGCTGCTGCTGTCGCTGGGCTGGCGGTCCAGCACGATCGTCTCGCTGATCATCCCGTTCAGCATGCTGGGCAGCTTCTTCATCATCCAGGCCCTGGGCTATACGCTGAACATGATCGTGCTCTTCAGCCTGATCCTGGCGCTCGGCATGCTCGTGGATACGGCGATCGTGATCGTGGAGAACATCTATCGCCACATGCAGATGGGCGTGCCCCGGGTGCAGGCGGCGATCATCGGCACACGGGAGGTGGCCTGGCCGGTAACCACCTCGACCCTGACCAACGTGGCCAGCTTCATTCCGCTGATGTTCTGGCCCGGCATCATGGGCGATTTCATGAAGTACCTGCCGCTGACGGTGACGATCGTGCTGCTGACGTCGCTGTTCGTGGCGCTGGTCTTCAACCCGACCTTCTGCGCGAATTTCGCGGTGGCCCCGTTGCGGACCGGTCCGGAAGGCCGGTTCATCCGGGGCTACCGGCGGGTCCAGCACGCGGCCATTGCCATGCCCGGCCTGACGCTGTTCTTCGCGTTCTTCCTGCTGGTGCTGATGGTCCTGCTGTACGGCCGCTACGGCAACGGCGTGGAGTTCTTCCCGCAGGGCGATCCCGAGCGGGCCATGGTCGATATTCGCGCCCCCCAGGGGACCAACATCCGGGAGACGGACCGCCTCGCGCGGCTGATCGAAGAGCGCATCCAGCCGCACCGGCGATACATCGAGTACATGATCACCAACGTGGGTTCCTCCGGCGGCGGCTTCAACCTTGTGGCTTCGGCGGGCGGACCGCACCTGGGCAATATCACGCTGGTCTTCTACGATTACGCCGTGCGCGAGAAGCCGTCGATGGAGGTGATCGCGGAAATTCGTGCGGCCGTTGCCGACATCCCCGGCGCGGAAATCCGCATCGAGCGGGAGAAGGACGGCCCCCCCACCGGAGCCCCGGTCACCGTGCGCGTGGTGGGCGAGGACTTCCAGGTACTGGAGCGACTCAGCCGGCAGGCCCAGGACGAAATCGCCAGTGTCCCGGGCCTGGTGAACCTGCGGAGCGACCTGGAGGCCACCCGGCCGGAGCTGGCGTTCACCGTCGATCGCCAGCGGGCCATGCTCCTCAACGTCAATACCGCCACGGTCGGCAACTTCCTCAAGACCTCAATCTTCGGCACGAAGGTCGGGACCTACCGCCAGTTCAACGACGAATACGACATCACCGTGCGGCTGCCGCTGGAGGAGCGGGTCAACATCGATGACTTGTACCGCCTGATGGTGCCCAACATGGCGGGCAACGCGGTGCCGCTCAGTGCGCTGGGCCGGTTCGAGTATCGCGGCGGCTTCGGAACCATCAATCGCGTCGACCAGAAGCGCGTCGTGACCCTGACCGCGGACGCCGAAGGACGGTTGAGCACGGCGGTGCTCGCCGATGTGCAGCGCCGGCTGCGGCCTCTCGGGGACCCGCACCTGACCCGGCGGCACATCCGGGATTGGGATGTCCTGGTACGCACCCTGCAGAACGCCCGGGCAGGGTCTGCGCCGGGGGTCGCATCCCGCCTCTGGACCGTCTTGCCGCCCAAGGATGGCGCGGCCCTGGAGAAAGCCCTGTCGGTCGCGGCTGCCGATGCGAACGCGCCGGGGCGGATCCTGCGGTTGCTCAATCGGGCGCTGGCCGACCGGGACCTGTACCAGCCGCAGGACTTCGCCGGCGGCAAATCCCCGGCGGCGGCCCAGGAGTTGTTGAAACGCGACCGCGCGCGCCTCAGCGGCGCCGAGGTCGAGTTCCTGAATCGGGAAGCGCTGGAGGCCGCGCTGCCGGGCGCGATCGCGCCCCATACCTGGCTCGAGCTGCCCGGCGAGTACGAGATTCGCTACGCGGGGGAGCAGGAAGAGCAGGAGAAGGCCCAGGCCTTTCTGGGCCGCGCGTTCACCATCGCCATTCTCATGATCGTGCTGATCCTGGTCGCCCAGTTCAACTCGCTGCTGGTCCCGGTCATCATCATGTCCACGGTCCTCCTGTCGCTGGCGGGCGTGATGCTGGGGCTCATCGTGTGGGACCTGCCCTTCGGCATCATCATGACCGGCATTGCCGTAATCAGTCTCGCAGGAATCGTGGTCAATAACGGCATCGTTCTGCTGGATTTCGCGCGCCAGTTGCAGGACCAGGGCCTGAGCCTGGTCGACGCGACGGTGGAAGCCGGCGTCACGCGTCTACGCCCCGTGCTGCTGAGCGCCGCCACGAACTTCATCGGGCTGATTCCCATGGCGATCGGGATCTCCTACGACTTCCACACGCTCTCCTGGGCCACCCGGAGCGAATCGACCCAGTGGTGGCAGAACATGTCGATCGCGATCATCTTCGGCCTGTCCTTCACGACGGTCCTGACGCTGGTGGTGGTCCCGTCGCTGTATGTCCTGCTGAACCGCGGTTCGCTGCGCGTCCGGCACGCCCTGTTCGGCGCATCGGAAACGACCGCGACCGGCGTGGCGGCGGAGCCGACCACGGACCTGAGATAATGCCATGGACGCCCTGAAGAACAAACGCGGCTTCATCTGCGACATGGACGGCGTGATCTATCACGGCGCGCGGCTCCTGGATGGATCCAAGGCGTTCGTGCAATGGCTCACGGCGCAGGGCAAGCGGTTCCTCTTCCTGACGAACAGCTCCGCGCGGTCACCGCGGGAGTTGCGTCAGAGACTGCTCCACATGGGGATCGACGTAAGCGAGGACCACTTCATCACGTCGGCGATGGCCACGGCGCACTTCATCGCGGCCCAGCGTCCCGGCGGACGAGTCTACGTCATTGGCGATTCGGGCTTGTACCAGGCCCTCTATGAAGCGGGCCTGTCCGTCGATGAGAGCCAGCCCGACTATGTGGTCGTCGGGGAGACGCGGAGCTACAACTATGAGAAGATCGAAATCGCGATCCAACTGGTGCGGAACGGCGCCAAGCTGATCGGGACCAACCCGGACTTGACCGGCCCGACGGAACGGGGCATCGCCCCCGCCTGCCGGGCGTTGATCGCTCCCATCGAGATGTCCACCCAGCGGCAGGCCTATTACATCGGCAAGCCCAATCCCCTGATCATGCGCCACGCGCTGCAACTGCTCGGCTGCCAGCGGGAAGAGACGGTCATCATCGGCGACCGCATGGACACGGATATCGTCGCGGGTATCGAGTCCGGCATCGACACCGCTCTCGTCCTCAGCGGCATCACCCGGGAGTCCGACCTGCCGCAGTATGCGTACCAGCCGCACCACGTCCTCAAGGACGTCAGCGTGATTGCCGGGGAGCAGCCGGGAAAAGCAGCAAAGGGAACCATGCCGTAATAGCATGATGGCATAGTAGAATGGGGGATGAGCATCCCGCTGATCCCCAGCATTTCAGTCGTGCCAAGTGCGTTCTCTGTGCCCCCCAGTTCTCTATGTGCGGGATGCCGCAAGTGTCGTCGCACCCATGCCGAGGCCTCTGGTCTACTCTGACCCCGAGATCCCCCTGCGGTGATTCTCTCTGCCCGCCGATGGTTGGTGATCCGCTGATATCTGCTTGGGGTTGGTCAGGGCAGCAGTTGTTGCAGCTTCTGATACAGCTCGCGCGCCACCCAGGCGTCCGTGGCGGCGTATTCGAGCTGCGCACGCGTCAAGGTCGCGTTGGCCCAGTTGGAGGTCTGGGAGCGTTTGGACACGCGGAATCCCAGCAACTGCGTGGCCAGCCCGCGCAGACCACGATGCGGACAACCGGCCCGCTGCGCCAGCTCTCCCACGTCCACAAACCCTGCCGGGGTGAAGGAGGCCAGCTTCTTCAATTCCTGCACATCACGATCCCAGGCGACGCCCGCCTTGGTGATCTTGGGATTGGCCAGCAGTCCACATAGAGCATTGGACAGACGGCAATGCTGCAATTGAAAGATGTAGGCCGCCTGTTCCGCGGCCAATTGCAGGACCGCCGGCGGGTAGCTCTGCCCCACTCGAAACGTGGGCCGTGTTTCCGTGTCAAACCCCAGGACGGTCTCCTTTTCCAACTGCCGAACCGCCGGCTCGATCTGTTCGGACCGGCGAATCAAATGGATGCGTCCTTGATACTTGCGAATCGGATGGGCGTTGATCTGCTCGTTGGTCATCCGAGGCCAGGCGGCGTCGGAAGATACGTCAACTTCCTTGGGGGTATTCTGCTCGGTCATTGCTGAATCTGTCATCCACTGTCCCAGATGCGTTTTGCCTTCCCTGTCGGGCCCTACCATCCCAGTCTACCGAGGTCGCACCATCCGGACGGCTGCAGGGCCGGCAGTAATTGTAGTCCATCCGCCCGCGTTCCACCACGCATTTCCTCCCGGATCCTGCGCTGCATGCCATTTGGAGGTTTGTGCGGGCTGCCTCCCGCAAGCAGTCAAGACGATTGGCGCGGACCAAACGCAGACCATGAAGAGCGTCCGAGTGACAAGGGAGGACGATGAATAGGGACTGAAAACTCATGGGGCGGGTACTGCTTCCCCAGCGGAAACCGGAGGGGCGGAAACCGGGTCGAACCCTGTCTGAAGCATTGCGGAGGCAGCGTGTCACGCATACAATCCCGGATTATGGACAGATACAATCTGGTCAGTTTTTTGGGGATCTTCGTGTTGGCGGGGCTCGCCTGGGCCGTGTCCGCGGACCGGCGCAACGTCAACTGGCGGGTGGTCGGCTGGGGCATTGGCCTGCAGCTTCTGATTGCCCTGTTCATCTTCGTGGTCCCGGCGGGGGCGCGGGTCTTTCTCGTCGTCAACGATGCGGTCGTCAAGGTCCTGGACTCGGCCGGAGCGGGGGCACGCTTCGTGTTCGGGCGCCTGGCGCTCGGACCGGGACAGGTCGGCGAACACGGCGAGGAGCCCCTCGGCTTCATCCTGGCCTTTCAGGCCTTCCCGACGATCATCTTCTTTTCCGCCCTGCTGGCCATCCTCTACTACGTGGGCCTCATGTCCATCGTGATCAAGGCCTTTGCCCGGGTGTTTACCCGGCTCATGCGGGTCTCCGGGGCCGAATCGCTGGCCACGGCCAGCAATATCTTCGTCGGCGTGGAAGCGAACCTGACGATCAAGCCCTACCTGGCAACCCTGACCGCCTCGGAGATGTGCACCGTGCTGACCGCGGGCATGGCCACGGTCGCCTCCAACGTGCTGGCCCTCTACGTGCTGACGCTCCAGAAGCAGTTCCCCACCATCGCGGGACACCTGATCTCCGCGACCCTGCTCTCCGCGCCGGCGGCGCTGCTGATGTCGAAGCTCCTGCTGCCGGAGAACGGCCGGCCGGTGACCCTGGGCCGGCACGTGGAACCGTACTACGAACGGGAGAGCAGTCTCTTCGAAGCGGTGATCAACGGCGCCAACGCGGGTCTGCGCATGATCGCGGGGATCGTCGCCCTGCTGATCGCCGTGCTGGGGCTGGTGGCCCTGGTCAACCTGGTGCTCGCAGGGATCGGCGACGCCGTGAACCCGATGCTGGGCACCCAGGGCCGCTGGTCGCTGGGCGGGCTGTTCGGCTACGTGTTCTACCCGTTGACCCTGGTGCTGGGAGTGCCCCTCGCCGACGCGGGCGTGATCTCCCGGATCGTGGGCGAGCGGCTGATCGTCACGGAGGTGGCCGCCTACGAGGACCTGGCGGCGGCGCTGGAAGGCGGGCTGCTGCAACACCCGCGCTCGGCGGTCATCGCGACCTACGCCTTGTGCGGATTCGCTCACGTGACCTCGATGGCCATCTTCGTCGGCAGCGTCTGCGCCCTGGCCCCGCAATGCGCCAAGAGCATCGGTCCCGTGGCCGTGCGGGCCCTGGTGGCCGCGACCCTGGCCTGCCTGATGACCGCCTGCGTGGCCGGGACGTTCTTCACGGAAGGCTCCATCCTGCTGGGAGGCGCGAGGTGATTTACGATTTATGATTTTTGATTTACGAGGTGCGGCTTGAGACGGCGAATCAAGCATCAAACATCAAAAATCATACCTTTGACGGATTGCCCGGAGTTTGTCGGCGGGGACGATTCGCTCCTGCGGGAGCTGCTCCATCCGGACAAGAGCGATCTGGCCATGCGCTACAGCCTGGCGCACGCCACGGTCAAACCCGGGGAAAGGACGCGGCCCCACCGGCTCAGAACCGCCGAGGTCTATTACATCCTCAAAGGCCGGGGCCGGATGCACATTGACAAGGAAACGTCCGAAGTCGGCACCGACTGTGCCGTGTATATTCCGCCGGGATCGACACAGTGCATCGAGAACCTCGGGACTACCAGCCTGGTCTTCCTGTGCATCGTGGACCCCGCCTGGAGAGCCCGGGACGAGGAGATCCTGGAGGACGACTGCCCCCCACTGTCCGAGAAGGAATGATGACCACGCCGATCCTCATTACATTCGTCGCGTACTTTATCATTCTGCTCGTCATCGGGCTGTGCTCCTACCGGCGTGACGAGAATATCGAGGGTTATCTCCTCGGGGGGCGTGGGATGGGCGCCTGGGTGACCGCCCTGTCCACGCAGGCCAGCGATATGAGCGGCTGGTTGCTGATGGGGCTGCCCGGCGTCATCTACGCCAGCGGCGCCGCGAACGTCTGGATCGCCATCGGGCTCTTCCTGGGGACCGTGCTGAATTGGAAGTTCGTCTCCGGCCGTCTCCGCCTCTACACCCAGAAGACCAACACCATCACGCTGCCCTGCTTCTTCGAAGAGAGGTTCGCGGACCCGACCGGGTTGTTGCGCACCGTGGCCGCGATCACGATCCTCGTGTTCTTCACGATCTACGTTTCCAGCGGGCTGACAGCCTGCGGCAAGCTCTTCGAATCGACCTTCGGCATTTCCTACGGTACCGGCGTCTGGATCGGCGGGATCATCACCGTCGCGTACACCTTCACGGGCGGCTACCTGGCCGTCTGCTGGACGGATGTCTTCCAGGGAGCGCTCATGGTCCTGGCCTTGGTGGTGGTGCCGGCGGTCGCGCTGGTAAAGACCGGCGGCGTCGTGGGCATTCAGCAGGGTGCCGCCGCCCGGGGAGTTTCCCTGAGCCTGATCCCGCAGGAGGGCGTCACGCCCCTGCTCGCCATGGCGTCCATGATGGCCTGGGGCCTGGGCTACTTCGGCCAGCCGCACCTGCTGGTGCGCTTCATGAGCGCCAAGTCCCTGACCAAGCTCTCGGAGTCGATGGTCATCGCGCTCGCGTGGGTCGCCATCTCCCTGACCGGGGCGGTTCTGATCGGCGTGGTCGGGATCGGGTTGTTCACCGCCCTGCCGGATGGGGACCCTGAAAAGGTCTTCATCAGCATGATCCACCAGGTGATTCATCCCTGGGCGGCGGGTATCATGCTCTCGGCCATTCTCTCCGCCATCATGTCCACGATCGACTCGCAACTGCTGGTCTCCGCCTCCGCGCTCTCGGAGGATCTGTACCGCAAGGTGGTCAGCCGGGAGACCCGTCCCCGGGAGGTCGTGCTGATCGGCCGGATCTGCGTCGTGGTGATCTCCGTCATCGCCCTGGGGCTGGCGCTGCGGCCTGACGACACGATCCTGGGCATCGTCGCGTATTCCTGGGGTGGTTTCGGCGCGGCCTTCGGGCCGGTGATTCTGTTTGCCCTCTTCTCCCGGCGCACGACGTGGCTGGCCGCCTTGCTCGGCCTGGCCGTGGGGACACTGGTCCTGGTCGTCTGGAAGCAGCTCGGCCTGGGCGATCACATGTATGAGATCGTCCCCGGATTCGTCGCCAACTCTCTGGTGATCCTGATCGTGAACCAGTTGACTCAGCAGGAGGACCCCCGCGTGCTGCGGCAATTTGACGAGGTCGTCCGGGAACTGCACGGCGGACGGCAGCCGCCGGCCACGCAAGGTGCCGGTGGCAACGCCGGCCTTTGACCGCAGACGAACGGGACGGAAGGACAGGCATGGGACAAATTGCCGTGGATATCGTGCTGTTGCCCGACGAAACGATGACCAGGCGGGCGATTCAGCTCAACCGACAACTCCAGACGAAGGGCCGCCCGGAGATCGGACTGAACGCAGAAGACTGCCTGCCGCACATCTCGCTCGCCATGGGTTGCATCGATACAGCGGACGTGACGGCCATCGCGGAGCGGCTGGAAAGGTTCGCCCGCCGGGCGCAGGTCAGAACACTGAACATTGTGGGCGTGGTCGCCTCCATCAACGCGCGTGGCGAGACCACTTCCCTGCTGGACGTCGAAAGAACGGAGGCGCTGCAGTCGCTCCACGAGCAGGTCATGACGGAGATGAAGCCGTTCTTTCGTTACGACGTGGCTGAAGCCATGATCCATGACGAGGTGGTCGCGCCCTCGACACGGGACTGGATTCGCACCTATGCCGAGAAGGCCGGCTACGAGCATTTCAGCCCCCACATCACCCTGGGTTACGGCGTGGTTCCGCCAGGCTTGTCTTTCCCGATACCGTTCACCGTCACGCGGCTGGCGATGTGCCATCTCGGCAATCATTGCACGTGCCGCAAGGTGCTCGCGGCAGTCCCCATGGAGTAATGGAATGATGGGGGAAGGCCCTCGGCACGCTCCCCAGTATTCCATTTCTCCAGGGTCTTCCTCAATGTGCGATGACGCTGGAGACGCGGAAGACCGGCAACAGCAGCGCGATGGCGATGGTCCCGATGATCGCGCCCAGGATCGCGATCATGAGGGGCTCGATCAGGGTCATGACGTTGCGGATGGAGGTCTCCAATTGCTTTTGATAGAAGATCGAGACCTTGTCGCAGACCTCGCCCAGCCGGCCGCTCTTCTCGCCGGCGCGAAGCATCTGGATGATGCCGGGCGAGATCAGCTCGGAGCCTTCCACGATCAGGATCGACTCGGACAACTGGTAGCCGTCCTGGATCTTCTCATCCACCTGCGTCCACAGCCGCTGGAAGTAGTAGTTGTCCACGGCGCCCTCGACCACGCGGATGGCATCCAGCAGGCGCACGCCGGTGTTGACCATGGTGGCCATAATCCGCATGCTGCGCGTGACCACCATGTTGACGAACATCGTACCGATGACCGGCGTGTGGATCTTGACGCCGTCGAGGAAGCGCCGGCCGCGCGGCGTCTTCGCCCAGTACCACAGGGCGCCGACGACGACCAGGATGGTCGTGATGATCCCCGTCATCAGCTCGAAGTTGCCCAGCACGTTGCTGACGCCGACGAGCACCTGCGTCAGCTTCGGCAGCGATGCCCCGCGGGCGGCGTAGATCCGCATGAAGCGGGGCAGCACGAAGAACATCAGGGTCCCCGTGGCCGCGATGGCCATGAGCACCATGATGAACGGATAGGTCAGGGCGCTGCGGATTTGCTTGCGGGTGTCCGCCTCGAAGCTCAGGTAGCCCGTAAGCACCGTGAGCATCTCGACCATCCGGCCGGAGGCCTCCGAGGCCTTGACCATGCTGATGAACATGGTGTTGAACGTGAACGGGTAGCAGGAGAGCGCCTTGGAGAAGGTGTCGCCGCCCTTCACCCGTTCGGAGATGTCGAGAATGATGGCTTTGAACCGCGGCTCGCCGGCCTGCTCCGCGATGGCGTCGAGGGCATCGCTCAGAATCACGCCGCTGTCGAGCATGATGGATAATTGGGTCGTGAAGAGAATGAGGTCCGCCGACCGGGCCCGGACTTGGTACAATCGCTCGGACCACACCACCTCGCGGCCGCGCCCGGGGGCCGGACGGGGCGAGAACGAGGAGGACGTCCGCTCCTCGCTCTTGACGTCTCGATCCGGCGACTGGGCCAGCAGCGTGTTCATGACATTTGCCTCACGCCAACTCCAAGGAGACGGGACCATCGGTCACCGTGGTCCGAAGGATCTCCTCCAGAGAGACAATTCCGGCCTTCACCTTCTCGAGGCCGTCGCGGTACAAAGGGGACATTCCGTTCTCCAGCGCCTTGGCACGGAGCTTCTTGGTGCTGATCCGCTCGTTGATCATCTCCGTCATTTCATCGTCGGGGACCAGCAACTCGTGGACGGCAATGCGGCCGACGTAGCCGGTGTTGCGGCACTTCTTGCAGCCCACGCCGCGATAGTAGGCGGCGATCTGATGGCCGTCCGCCTCCACCAGCCGACGGATGCTGGCCGGCGGCTCATACTGGGTCTTGCAGTTGGAGCAAATCCGGCGTACCAGCCGCTGGGCCAGGACCCCCTTGAGCGACGCGCTGAGCAAGTACGGCGCCACACCCAGATCCAGGAGCCGGGTCACCGCGCCGGGCGCATCGTTGGTGTGCAGGGTCGAAAGCACGAGGTGGCCCGTCAGGGCCGCCTGGACCGCGATACTGGCGGTCGCGTCATCCCGGATCTCGCCCACCATGATGATGTCCGGGTCCTGCCGCAACAGACTGCGCAGGGCCGTCGAGAACGCGAAACCGACCGAGGTGTTGACCTGGAACTGGTTGATGCCCGACATATTGCATTCGACCGGGTCTTCCACGGTGCAGATGTTGACCTCTTCGTTGCTCAGCTCCGCCAGCGCCGCGTACAGCGTGGTGTTCTTGCCGGAGCCGGTGGGGCCGGTCACCAGGACGACCCCGTTCGGCGCCTGGATCACCTGCCGGAAGCGCTGGAGGTTGTCGTAGGTGAAGCCGAGCGCTTCGAGATTGTAGAGAATCTTCTGCGGGTCGATAATGCGGATGACCACTTTCTCCCCGAAGTTGCCGGGCATGACCGAGACGCGGAGGTCGATCGGCCGGCCTTCCACCATCACGTGGATGCCGCCATCCTGCGGCAGGCGCCGCTGGGCGATGTCGAGCTCGGCCATGATCTTGATGCGGGACACGATCGCCGGATGCATCTGATAGGGCGGCCGCATCTTCTCGTAGAGCTTGCCGTCCACGCGATAGCGGACGCGCAGCCGCTTGTCGCCCGGCTCGATGTGGATATCGCTGGCGTTCTCCCGGACCGCGTTGTACAGGAGGTAGTTGACGAGCTTGACCACCGGAGACTGTCCGGCCACCTCCTCGAGATTGCTGATGTCCTGCGTGATGCTCTCGATGAGGGTGAATTCTTCGAGATCCTGGTCGTCGATGATCTCGTCGATGACGAAGACGTTGGCCGCGGGCAGATAGGTCTGCAGGGTGGCCTTGATGTCCTTGGTGGTGGAGCAGACGACCTGGACCCGGCAGCCGCTGACCCGCTCGATCTCGTCGATGAGATAGACGTTCGTGGGCTCGCTCACGGCCACGGTCAGCACATCGTGGACCTTGAACAGCGGCAGCACGATATGCGCTT
The DNA here is from genome assembly GCA_025459125.1 of Planctomycetota bacterium. GTDB lineage: Bacteria > Planctomycetota > Phycisphaerae > Sedimentisphaerales > Anaerobacaceae > PLanc-01. Next base: position 12,307 of record JALORE010000084.1, read on the forward strand.
CCAGGAACTCACGCGGCAGTATCTCGACGGCCTTGGGATCGCAGATCTTCGGACTGACCTGGGCATAGGGCACCCCATACGCCTCGGCCAGGGCCGAAGCGATCTGGTTATCGGTGCAACAGCCCATCTCGATCAGCAGCTCGCCGAGCAGCTTGCGATGGCCCTTCTCCCGTTGCTCCGCGAGAGCCTTCTCGATCTGCTCCTGGCCGACGACGCCGCGGGCCAGCAGCAACTGGCCGAGCTGCGTCTTGTTCTCAATGAGGATCTGACTCATCCGTACAATCGCACTTCAAAAACCGTAAATCGTCAGGCGAAGCTCTTGACGGCCTGCGTCAGCTCGGCGTGGCAGTCGAATTCCTCCTGCAGCCGCGTGATCTCCAGGATCTTGGCACAGTTCTCGGTGAGACCGGCCAAGCGGAGCGGCACCCGGTTCTGCCCGCAGTAGTCCCGCACCCACAGGAGCAGCTCCAACCCCTGGCCATCGATGAAATCGACTTCGCTCATGTTCAGCACGATGCCGGTCCGGTGACTGGCGATGATCTCCGTGATCGCGGCGCGCAGGGGTTCGACGGTCTCTCCGTCCACTTCGCCGCGGAGCTCCGCCACGGTCACGTCATTGTAGTTCTGCCAGGGAATTCTCATCACAGCAGCGTCCCCACGGCCGCGGTGCCGTAGTCGGCAAGGTGGGCCGTATCGTAACTGTCCGACCCGCCTTCCTGAATGATCTCCCACAGGCGGTCGATGTCGCTCTCCAGGAAGATGGCCCCGACCCGGGGGTCGAACTGTGTGCCCAGGCCCTTGCGAATCTCCTCGAGGGCATGCTCCACGCTCAGGGCATCCCGGTACGTCCGTCGGGACGTCATGGCATCGAAACTGTCCGCCAGTTGGATGATCTTGCCGGTGAGGGGAATCTCCTCGCCGGCCAGGCCGTCCGGATACCCCGTCCCGTCGACGCGCTCGTGATGGCAGAGCACCCCGGGCACGATCTCCCGCATCTGCTTGATGCCCCGCAGAATGCTGGCGCCGATGGAGGGATGGCGGCAGATGCACGCCCACTCCTCGGGGGTCAGCTTGCCGTTCTTGCGCAGCACGCTCTCGTCGATCCCGATCTTGCCGATGTCGTGCAGCAGGCCGGCCAGATAGATCCGGTGAATCTGCTCCTCCTCCAGCGGCTCGTGTTCCGCCACCCGTTCCGCAATCCAGCGAGCGATCAGCGCGACCCGCTCGGAGTGACCGCGCGTGTACTGGTCCTTCGCGTCGATGCTGTTGGTGAGAGCCTTGAGAGAGCCGACGAACAACTCCTTCAGATCGTTGAACAGTCTGCCGTTTTCGATGAACACGGCGCAGCCGCTCGCCACCGACGTGAAGAGCTTGACGTCCGTGCTGTCGAAGTCGGCCTTGTCGATACGGTTGACCGCCACCATCAGCCCGATGATGGAGACCGTCCCCCGGTTGCGGCGCGGGGAACCGGTATCGGTCTTGTCCCGGGCGCACAGGGGCACCGCAATGACGTTGCGGACGCTGGCCGGCCAGTCGTAGCGGAACGGCGAATCCACCTCGCTGTCCAGCAGCGCCTCCCGGCCCCGAACCAGCTCGTCGGCCAGGCGTCGGTGAAGCGCCGCAGCCATGCGGTCGTCGATGTCGAGCAATCCCGAGCCGGCCGCCACCACCAGGCGCTTGTCGCCGTCGATGACGCGCTCGAGCAGAATCACGATGCCCTCCACGAGGACGATATCGGTGAGGCTGTCGCAGGCCAGTTGCAGGAAGTTCGTGTCGGATTCCGTCACCCGCATGTTCGTGTTGATCCGGTGCAGCAGGACCAACTCTTCGTAGACGCGTGCCAGTTCCACGCCGACGGTCTCGATCTGCTCTTCCGTCCGGATCGTGGTCTGGAAATTGCGGGCGAGCAGCCGCAGCAGCTCCCGGAAGTACTCCACATCGCCGATGGGGTCCCGCAATGAGGACCGGCCCGCCTCCGCCGCGGGCGCGCCCAAATCGAGCAGGGCAACACCAGCCGGGTCACGGTAGCCGCTCGCCACCGGGGGCAACAGCAGGGGCACGCCGAGCAGCAGGTGCGCGTCCGCCAGTTGCCAGATCGGGATGTCGCCGCCGTCGTACTGACGCTCCGTCGTCTCGGTGAAGATCTGTCGCCCGGCCTCCACCAGCCGGTCGGACTCACTGGCGAACCGGCCGCCGTTCATCTGCACGGCGAGGGAGCCATCCGGCGCCAGGACGGCGAAATTGACCCCGAACTGGGCGAACCGTTCTCCCAACTTCTCCAGATCCCGCCGTCGCGACGCGTCCAACGTCGGCGCGGCTATGTTCGACATGACCATTTCCACAAGCTCACCTATCCACGCCTGTTCCGGTCAACACTTGGCGGCCAATTGTCTCTGGTGGAGGATATCCTGGATGGTCTTGAGCAGCTCCTTGGGACTGAACGGCTTGCTCAGGCAACTCGCTATGCCCAGACTCTCCTGCTGCTCCTGCGACACGGCAAAGCTGCGTGCGGTCAGCAGAATGACGGGAATATCCCGGGTGCGCTCGTCCGTCCGCATTTTGGTGACGAGTTCCAGGCCCGTCATGAGCGGCATCTGGTAATCCGTCACGACCACGTCCGGATTCTCCCGGCAGGCGAGGTCGTAGGCTTCCGCGCCGTTATTGGCGGCGATCACCTCATAGCCGTTGTTGCGGAGCTTGATCGCAACCACATGGATAATATGGATCTCATCATCTGCCACGAGCACTTTATTGGCCATCGTTGTCGTCCTCTTGAAGAATTCGATATCACGTGCTCACTCGTTTGGGAGGTCCGTGGGGCCCACTCCCGTTCTCAGACCGCGACGACCTCGGCGGCCGTCGCCAGCGGCAGCTCGAAGCCGAAGGTGCTGCCCACCCCCACTTCACTGGTGACGAACACTCGGCCGTTATGCACTTTTTCGACGATTTGTTTCACCAGGTTTAGACCCAGGCCCGTTCCCTTCGCCAGTTTGTTGTTGGCGCTGACGCGGTAGAATTTCTCGAAGAGATGACCGATCTCCTCGGCGGGAATTCCCGCCCCGGTATCGGTCACGGTGACCCGGGCGAGCCGGGCCGCCTCGTCCACCTCCGTCCCCACGGACACACGGCCGCCCGCGGGCGTGTACTTCACCGCATTGCTCAGGAGATTGATGATGACCTGGGACAACATGTCCTTGTCCACGTACACCTGATCGTAGACGATCGGGGGTCCGGCGGTCACCGTGATCTGCTTCTCCTCCGCGTAGTTGCGGATCATCTGCAGTTGCTCCTGGATCAGAATCGTCAGGCTCGCCTGCTCTTTGCGGACCTTGATCAGGCCCGACTCGATCCGGGAGATGTTCAGGATATCCTCGATCAAGCGGTTCAGCCGCTGCGCCTGGCTCTGAATGACCGCGTAGAACTCCTTGCGCGTCTCTTCGTCGTTCGCCTCCCCATCCGCCAGCATCTCGGAGTAGGCGGTGATCGAGGCCAGCGGGGTCTTGAGCTCGTGGGAGACGTGGCTGACGAAGTCATTCTTCATCTGGGCGACTTCCTTTTCCTTCGTCACATCGTGCAGCACCGCCACGACACCGAGCGCCTTGCCGTCCTCCTGGACGCATGAGACGATCACTTCGTAGGTGTGCGGGCGGTCCTCCCGGGCGATCACGATCTCCCGTTTGGTGGCTTCCGTACGAGTGCGCCGGCTTTGCCGCAGCAACTCGACAAATTCCGCCTGCGTCTGCCCCACGATCTCAGCCAGCGGTTGACGGCGGCTGTCCCCGGCATCGAACCCGAAGAGACCGGCCGCCGGCTCGTTGGCCATCAGGAGCTTGTCGGCCCCATCCACGACGAGCACGGCGTCCCGCAGGCTGTAGAGGATCGCTTCCGTGTGTCGTTTCTCTCGTTCGGCCAGTTGGGAACGGACCTGCAGGTCCCGCAGTTGCCCACGGAGCTCCTGAATCACGGCCTCGTTGCGAGCCAGGCGGGCGTCGACCGCCTCGGTCAACGCCCCCGGCGCGCGCGGGCCGTCCCGTTCCGTCCCGGCCGGCTCTGGCGACGAAAGTCGTGTCGCTATGGACGTGACCGCCCCGGCGCACCGGCGGTAGCCGACGCCAAGGAAGATCACGCCCATAGCTCCCACGCCGTACGCGGCGAGATGCAGCCAAGCCAGCCCGTCGCCTGACCGCGCTGCGGCCCCGGTACCCGGCACGCGGGCCAGGGCCGCCAGCAGCAACGCCAGCAGCGCCGCTGCGGTCGCGATCCAGACTGTGCTTGGCCGGCCTCTCACCACGACTCCTCCGAAACCATCGATCCTCATCGTCCCCAGGGTTCACGCACGGCACGCAACTCAGCGCCGCACCCACCCTTCCGCCTCCTGCTTGCTGATCTCCTGCGTGACGATGCTGTCGAGCCGCTTGAACTCATCCGGATCGGTCTCCGCAATGATCCGTTCGCGCAGCCGCAACGCTTCCAGGTACGTCGGGCGGTAGATCAGCGCGAGCCGCACGTGGAAGAGGGCCTTCTCGGTATCGCCTTCCAGGTAGAACTTGGCGGCCTTGGCATAGGCCTCTTCGGCGATCCGCGCGGCGTCGATCACGCTGAGGCTATCCACCGCGGCGTCTCTCTTGAGCCGGATGTCCTCGGCACGTTTGTCGCCTTGGACCTCCGACGGCTCCTCAATGATGTGGGGCGTCAGAATGATGATCACCTCGTCCCGAGCCACCTTGTCCAGCTTGCCCCGGAAGAGCGCGCCGACAATGGGCAGGCTGCCCAGTACCGGCACCTGGGACTTGGTGACGTTGACGCTGTCCCGGAACAGGCCGCCGATGACCACGGTTTGTCCGTCCTTGACCATCACGTTCGTCCTCAGTTCCGTGGTGCGTTCGAACGGTTTGCCGTTCTGTTGCAGGTCGCCGGTGCTGTCCTTCGGATAGATATCCATCCGGATGTAGCCGTCGTCGCCAATGTAGGGCCGGAAGGCCAGGCGCGTACCGGTCTCCAGGAAGGCCGTGGAGGCCGTCGTCCCGCCGGTCTGCGTCGTCGTGGCGGTGTCTTCGTAGCCGATCTTCTTACCGATCAGCAACTGGCCTTCTTGCTTGTTCACCGCCAGGATCTTCGGATTGGCCAGGACCGTGGCATCGGTAATCTGCTCGAGGGCCGTGATGACCGCGCGTACGTTGCCCGCCGCGAAGCCCACCGTCAGCCCGGTGCCCCCGCCATTCTCGGAGAAGCCGAGGGTCTGGGCGTGCGTACCATACCCGCCACCGCTCACGATGAGATCCCGGTCCACCTGGACGCCGCTGAGCAGGTTCCAGTCAACACCGAACTTGTTGTCCTCGGTCAGTTGGACGGACATGATCGTGGCCTCGATCAGGACCTGCCGCGGTCGCATATCGATGGTGCGCAGGACGTTTTCGACCCGTTCGATACACTCGGGATAATCGAACACGACGATCATGTCATGGTTGGCGGGATCGTTCCCGCCGCCGCTGGAATTGAGCCCGCCGCCGGAGCCCCCGGAGCTGCCGGAGATGTTCTTCTGCGCCGGGCTGGTGGCGGTGATCTTGGCCGAGGCCGAACCGCTCAGGATCGGCTGGAGCACCTTGACCGCCTCCTCCGCAGTGATGTAGTACAGCGTGAAGACCTTGTACTGCATGCGCGCCGGATCCTCTTTGATCCGCTTGTACTCCTCGAGAGTATAGACGCGGACGAACTCGCCGTCCACCTCGTACTTGAAGCCGTTGCCCAGGACCGCGTCCAGGGCCTTCTCGAAGGTCACGTTGTAGAGCCGGCTGACCGTCAGCGGACCGTCGACCCCCGTGCTCGGGATGATGTTCTTCTTGCACAGCACGGCCAGGAGACGCAGACTGTCCCGGATATTCGTGTCCTTCTGAAACGCGATGAATTTGATCAGGCCACTGGCAGGATCCACCTGGGCCTGATTCGGATCGATCTTGATACCATTCGTCGCGGCGAGGGGATCCGCCACCGCCGGACTCGGTTCGGCCGCGGTGACCAGTCCCGCGGTCCATACCAACAAAAGGAGGGCCAGACGGCATCGGCCTCTCCCACGCAACGCTACCGTATTCATAGTTTTGTCCTGAATCATAGACTTGCTCCTGTTTCTGGCTGCCGCCGCCTGCCGGCGCCGGCACCCGCATCGTTTGCCTGTGAACAGATCAAGGAACTACTTCGAGATACTGCGCCAACTGCAGCGTCAGTTGTATGCCCCGACATTGCACAAGCACTGACTCAACATCTATCCGCAACACTTCAAATTCGTAGAACGCGGCGCCCTCCTTCACCGTGAGCCGGTCCCCGACGTTCAGTAATCGGTCATTGATAAAGACCTGGGGCCTCTCACTCCGGAGTACCGCTTCCAGCTTCAACGTCTTGGCGATTCGGGCAATCACTTCTTGCGTCTCGTTCGGCGAAACCACGGGTACTTCTTGATCAGTGCCTGTATTTCGACCGGCCTGCGGCCGAAAATCACTGGGGTTTTTCATGGTGAAGAAATCTCTCGGCAGGAAATCGTGACGACCGGGAGATTTCGGGAGTTCGAGCAGTTTGACCTCACGGGGCAGTCGGCGTACCACGGCCGGGGTCGGCGCCGGCGCCGGACTCGCGGCCGCCGGGGCGGGCCGCTGCCCCAGGTATACCCGGATCCACATGAACAGCATGATCACGATCAGGGCGCAGGCGACCGCGGACTTCTTCCCACCCAGGCGCAGACGCTCCAGCAGCCGGGCGCCCGAAGAAAGACTCATGGTGGTCCGATTATGCATCATGGTTCGCACCCACGGCCGAGATCGCCTCGGTCTCCTGTTGTTTCCCGGACTGTTCGAAAATGACCGCCTCCATTTGCAGGCTGACCTGCCCGGTCAAGTCGGTATCATTCTCCAGCACCACCTTCTCGATCCGCACCAGCCTCTCCAGAGACTGCACCCGGGCGAAGAATTGGAACATGTCCGCCAGCGTCCCCTTGCAGGCCACGTGCACAGGGATGCAGTGCAGATGCTCCGTCTTCACACCGTCCCGCGGGAGCACCAGTTGCTCGCGCAGCCGGCAGTCCGCCATGATGCCGGTAATCTGCAGCAGGAACGCGCCGAGCGCGCGATCCGCGGGCACCCGGCGATCGAAACCTTCGACCGCTTTCTCCATGCCGCGCAGCCGCCGCTCCAGACCGGGCAACTCCGCGCTCTGAGCGGCCGCCATCCCGATCAGGCTCTTCTGTTGGGCCCGAGCCTGTCGCAGCGAGACCAGGCGCTGCTGGGAGGGCAGATAGCCGCACAGGACGAAATCGCAGAGGAACAGGCCCGCGATGAGGTACACGAACATTTGCCGCTTGCGGTGCGACGGTCGGGAGGGGATCGTGCTCATGACTCGTTCATCTCCTGGTAGTTGGCCACGTAGCACGCAATCTCGAACTCCGTCAGCTCCACCCGGCCTTCCGCGCGGGCGGCGCCCGGGCCCTCCGGTCCGCGCGGCGCCGTGCGCGTGCCGAGCGGGGTGTTGGCGTTGCCGTAGAACGCGGGGCGGACCTGGTGGAAATACGGCGACGCGTCGAGCTGGCAGACCAGAGCGGCCACGTCGGCGGGAAGGACCGCCACGCCGGTCAGAACCACCCGGAATTTGACAGGGCCCAAACACACGTCTTTCTCGCCCGCCGGTGTCCCGCCGGCCACGCGGACCGCGTTGCCCGGGCGCGGCTCCGTTGCGCCGGCGCGCCCCAGCGGCTCCGCCACAATCTCCACCTGGCGCAGCACGATGGGGTCGGCGACCAGGTGACTCAGCTCGGCCAGCACCGCGGCCAGATCCACCCGGGAGTCGATCTGCTCGACCAGCTTCGCCCGGGTTTTCAGATCGTTGAGCTTCCCGGTCAGCAGGGCGAATTCATGGACGACCCCTTCGCTGCACAGACGTTGACTTTCGAGCCCCGCGATCTCCGCCGCCGCCCGACCCACGCGGTGGGTCGCCACCAGGTTGAACGCCATCATGATGAGAAAGACGATCAGCAGCGCCACGTACTGTTGCCGCACGTGCGCCTGCCGGCGTTTGTCCTCTTTATACCAGTCGGGCAGGAAATCGAGTTCTCTCATGGCGCCACGTCCTCCACCACCGGTTCCGGCCGCCGCCGCGCTTCCCGTTCCATACGGGGCAAGACCGGGCAGCCCTTGAGACTCAGCCCCACGGCCAGAGCCAGGTCCGCATGACCGACGCCGGCCTCTTCGCCGGTCTGGTCCGAGCGGCAGTCGAAGCCGCGCAACGGCTCCGCCACCTCGATCTCGACCGACAGGTGGCGGCGCAGGATATCGCGGAGGATCTGCTCATAGGCTCCGCCCCCGGCCACCACGGCCCGCTCCACGCGCTTGCCGCGGAACGTCACCGTGTAGTAGCGCAGACAGAGGGAGATCTCGCCGGCCAATTGCTCGGACGTCACATGGAGCGCGTCCACGATGTGCCGGCGCGTGTCGGCATCGATGGCGTCATCCCGCTGCAGCCGCAGCCGAAACGACTCGGCCTCGGGCGCCGCGATCCCCAAGGCCGCCGCCACCTGGTCGTTGAACTGCTCCATACCGACCGCGATCTGCTTGACAAAACAGATTTCTCCGCTCCGGCCGAACACGACCGTCGTATACCGATACCCGACATCGATGAAGATGGCCGTGCGCTCCCGGTCCTCCTGGCGGCGCATCGTGCGCTCGAACGTCCGGAACAGGGCGCAGGGTGGAGCATCAATGGCCGTGGGCGTGAGGTCTGCTTCCTCCAGCAGTTGCAGGTGGGCGGCGATCGTCTCATGATCGACGGCGAGCAGGATGTACTCATTCTTGACCTCGTCGCCTTGGCGCACGCTGCCGGCCAGCAGGTGGTGCACGATGGCGTGAGCCGGGTCCAGGTCGAACCGCGTCGCGGCTTCCCGGCGCAGGAGCCGGTCCGCCTCGTCGGCCTCGGCCTCCGGCAGCCGCAACGAGGTGATGCGGACCTTGCCCATGGGCAAAGCAGAGACCACGCCGTGGCCGTGGAACTGCCCCTCGGCCAGCAACCGCCGGAGCGCCGGGACGAGAACACGCCGGTGCTCCTGGGCGTCCCCGGCCGGATCGAGTTCCAGGGGAAGCTTGCGGGCCGCCAGCACCTTCAGCCGGTCGTCCCGGACCGCCAGTTGCACCATCTTCAGACCGCTGTGCCCGATGTCCAGGCCGATGGGCTGAATCCTGTGGTTCGCGGTTATCCAGTTCAGTGCCGCCATAAGGGACGATTCCGCCTAATTCGAGATCGAGATAAATCCGGTAACGGGCTCTACTTGGACGGTCCGCGTGACACCTGCGGCTCCCAGCGTGACCACGCCGCTGTTCAAGGGGATCGTGCCGGCGCTGCCCCGATAGGGACTGCCCAGATAATCGAAGCTCACCGCCGCCACCCCATCGAAGGCCGCATCGACCAGGTCGACTTGACCCAGCCGGGTGTCGCTGCGGAAATTGACAACGTAAGAGAATCCCTTCTTGACCGGGTGCGAAACGGTGGTTCCGCTTTCATCCACGACGCGATAGGTCTCATTCGTCTTGTCGAAAACGACCCCATACTTCTGTCCCCGGCTGATCGACATGCTTTTGGCGTATTCCAGGTCGGCCGCCAGCATGGTCACGGCGGCGCGCAGTTGCGTGGCGCCCGCGGCACCACGACGATCAGCAACTCGATCATCGTGAATCCGTGTCGAAGGATTTGCGGTTTCATGTTTCGGCACATTGTAACCCTACCTCCTTTTGTTCATTCGGTCCGTTCCGGCGCCGGCTTTACTCCAAGCACCGCCCGCTCTGGCCCCGGCGGCGGCGCGCTCCCCGGCTCGTCGGAGAGGTTCGCGCAGACCCGCCGTCCGATATGCGGCGGTCTCCTCGTCCCGGTCGATACAGCCGGAAGATCCCCCCCACCCAACCGCCACCGTCCGGAAAACACGCACCCCGCTGTGTTCCGCCCCAGGCTCGGGCGGCCCGTCCCACGACCGCCGGCGGAGCGAGTCCAGCCGCGCCGATGGCGTCCGGCGGAGCAATTCTCCGCTCCGGCGGGGACGGGTCCGATAAGCGAACCAGGGATCTCACCTGCGAGGTTCTCATGGCGGCCTACGGCCTCCCCACGCGACGATAGAAACCAGCCGCGGCCGGACTCCACTCGGTCTGGCTCCCCGCGGCGCCCGCCAGAATCGCCGCCCGCATCGGGTCGGCTGTGATGGTCACGATCGATGCGACTCCGTCCAGAGCGTCCCCGATGAAGAGGCCACCGGCAATCGTCACCGTGGAGGCCGTCACCGTCACATTTCGCCCGACCACGACGAGTCCTTCGATCTGCAACCCGTTGACGCCGATGACCTCCAGGTTGCCTCGGACATAGAGCGCCGGCAGAGTCCAAGGCGCGATCATCCGGCTGCCATGCGCGTTGCCACCGATGGTGAGATTGCCGTCCACCAGCAACATCCCCCGGATCGTCACGGGCTCGCCGATAATGAGATTGCCCACGTGGCGCCAGATCCGGTCCGGTTGATACGTGCCGGCGACCGGCGTCATCATGGGAACGATCTGGTAGGCGGGTGAGTTCGTGTAGGCGGCGGTCACCGGCGGCCAGGCCAGCGTGAGCGGCTGGGGATTGAGCCGGCCGGTCCGGATTCCGGCGCCGGTGAGGGTGGGGGCGAAGACGTCCCCGTCGATCGCGCCGGCATTGGCCAGCCCCGCGGCGCAGGAGACGTCGCCGTAGACCGTCACCCCGGGCCACAGCGTGCCGGCCGCTCCCACCCACAACCCGATACATGGGTCCAGCCGCAGTCGCGCGGTCAGACGGCTGCGCCCGGTCTTTTGACCGTGGTCGAGCCGGTAGGCCTCGCAGTCAATCCGGTATATGCAGCGCTCCGTGGGATCGTTGCCGTCCGGGGCGACCTGCACATCATAGTAGTCCTGGCTGCCCGGCGCCAGTTGCTGGCCCGCGGCGCCGGTCGCCCAGAACGCTGCCGGGACATCCTGCGGGTGCAGGATCAGCCCCTTGGCGTGCTCCAGGCCGGAATGAGCCAGTTGGTCCATCTGGAGACGCAACAGCGTGTTGTCCCCGCAGACCAGCTCGGTGTCCATGCGCGCGACAAAGCCCAGCGAGATGACGGTGACGAACATCACGAGTAACAACACCATGAGCAGCGCCACACCCGGACGGCACGCGCGGAATGATACCCGCGGACAGAACGACGGAACCGGGGAACGGTGGAACGCTGGAAGCATGGGTGGACGATCCGCGCCGCCCATCATTCCATCGTTCCAGTATTCCGTGATGCCGTGCATATCGTTGCGGCGCTGCTCCTAGTCGTCATCCGCGATCAGGTTGGTTTCATCGCTGCTGAGCAGATGCTCGGTGGAAGCACACAGGGTGGCCGCGATCTCATAATGACGCAGACCCTGGCCCTCGGCTCGATCGAAGGAGATGGTCACCCGCCGGGTGCGGGGCGGACTCTGGTCCAGCATGAACGTGACATTGCTGCATCCCGGCAGAAGCGTGGTCCGCCGTACCCGGTTCGTGGGCGTATAGGCCTGCACCAGGGCCGTCTTGGTCGAGGCCAGGGCCAGTACCGCCAGAACGGGCTGGCCCGGCAGTCCCACGGCGCTCACGACGGTGGGGCTGTTCTTCACGACGAACTGCCGGAGCTTCAACGCGTGATTCGGGTCATCATATTCAAGGTAGACCACTTCGTTGGCATCAATCACATCGGGACGGCGGTCGTCGACGGCCCAGACCACCAGGTCGGTGTCCGGGGCGGCGCAGAGGAGCCGGCCCGTGCGAAACAGCTCGCCCAGCCGCAGCGTCGCGTACCGCAATTCGGCCTCGGCTCGGATCGTGTCCTCGGCATCCCGCGCCCCCGTGCTCATCGCAAACGCCAGGGTGGCCACCGCGGCCATGAGGATGCTCGTGATCAGCAGTCCAATCAGCAGTTCGATGACGGTAAACGCCTGGTCGTGTCGAGCGGTTTTCATCGCGATCTCATCCTGCCCCATACATCCAGTCCGCGTGTTCCGCTTCTCTACTCGTTGATGAGCCGGTGGAGCGTGGCGACCGGCCGGCCCTGGTAGCACACGGAGACGGAGGCGCGAATGAAATCAGCCGGCAGGTCACTGCTCTCCTGGGGTACCCGGACATTCACGCAAACCACTTGCCGGCTGAACCCGGCATACTGCGGGTCCGTGAAGACCGTGCCGACGGCATCCCGGACCTGCCCCTGTGCCTCCGTGTAGTTGTAGCCGGAAACGATCTGGTCGGCAGGCGTGGCGACGATCCGTTCCATCAGGTCGTTGGCCAGCCTGGCGGCGAGGGTCAACCGCATTCCTTCGGCCTGGACCGCGGCGCCATGAGAAAACGGCAACAGCACGCCGGCCGCCGCCATCCCCAGCAGGACAAGGGCCATCGTGGCCTCCGCCAACGTGAACCCGGAGGGCCGCGCGCGCCGCGACCGGAGGGGGTTAGTAGTCATAGTAGGCTACTCCCCGCTCGTTCGCTCCCAGGTTGTCGGGCCGGATCTCGCCCGTTTCCGGCTTGAAGATCCAGCCGTGATTGCCGTCGGCGGCCGCCGGGAAAGAGTCGCCATTGAGAACCATGTGGACCGTGTCCTGGTTATTCAAGGGGTTGACGGGGATACGGGACAGATACGGCCCGAAATTGAATCCGGCGGTACCGGCGGCCGCCGTCTGGCCCCGGGCATTGCTGGACAACGTAGCCTGATCGACGAAGGCGCCGTTGGTCGGCTCGGCCGTCGGATCCCCGTTCGGGTATCCCGGCGCGACTTCCAGGTGATGGCTGGTGTACACCATGACGAAACGGCGCAGCAGCGCCACGTCGGAGGCGAGGGCGGTCTCCCGCGCGTTCGTGCCGCTCCGGGCCACGGCCGGGATCACCACCGCCGCCAGGACGCCCAGCAGCATCACCACAATCAGAATCTCCACCAGCGTAAAGGCTTTTGCCGCTCTCATTCCCCGGCCCTTTCCATCGGTCACCGACTTGCATCAAAAAGGCTGACCGGCTACGGGCAAGCCCTCGCGCGGTCAGCCTTCGTGACCTTCAGAACGATTCGACGGACGGATTACAGCCCGGCATGAGCCGTGTCCGCCGCATGGATCTGACCCGAACCCGGATCATAGACCCAGCCGACGCCATCGCCCGCCGCGGTGTTCACACCGTTCAGACCGGTGAAGGGATTCTCCGGAATTCTCTCCAGATACGGTCCGTAGATGATGTCGTTGGCCGTGTCGCGCTCTTTGCTGGGCGCAGCGGCCGTCTGCCCGTAGATGTCGGTGCAGTAGATCATCTGGTTGACGAAGGTGCCGACGGATTCGGCCACAGCACCCGTGGCGACCGTGACCGTGTTGCCCGGCGGGATGTCATTGTGCTGCACCTTGTAGAGCTCGATCTGGGACCGCAGCGTCTGCAGATCGCTGCACAGACTGTTCGTCTTGGCCTCAGTGCTGGCCTGGGTGAACTGCGGAATGACGATGGCGGCCAGAATGCCCAGGATGACCACGACGATCAGAATTTCGACCAGTGTAAAGCCGCGTTTTGCCTGCATTTTGTATCCTCCTCGCGAATGGACTTGGATGTCTGTGGTTGGTTTCCCCAGTGGGACCGAACCTTGGTTTCTTCCGTTACACCTTATCGACGGGATCGACAAGGAACTTGACTGACCAGATCTGCTTGAGCGGCGGACCCTCCCAGAATTGCTGACATGACTCTGCTTTCCTCGGAACCGAACTTCTGCCGTGCTTACCATTGGTGACGCAACTGGAGGCCTTAAGGGTGTCGCCCCAACCAGCGGGACGGCGTTATCTGCGGCCCCCTTTCAGTCCAAGGAAAACATAGGAACCAGCGCGCCGCGTGCAAAATGAGGCAGGGAAGATTTTTGGAGAAAAATCGCCGAGGCCGACCGCGGCCCGCCGCAGGATGCGCCGCGCCCGCGCCTTACGTAATCGCGAGGTACGCCGGCAGGTTCCGGAAATGAAGGGTCCTGGTTCGCTCTGGGCCGTGGGCCAGGTCGATCCGGACGTAGTCCAGGCCCGCCAGGGCCGTTTCGATTCTATCCGCCCACTCGATCAGAACGACCGATTCGGGATAGCAAAGGTCGTCGAATCCGAGGGCCTCGAACTGGGCGACCGAATCCAGCCGGTAGGCGTCGAGGTGGTAGAGGTCGAACCGGCCGGCGTATTGGTTGACCAGGACGAAGGTAGGGCTGGTAACGCTCGCGCGGTCTGTGGCGCCGGCGCCGGCGGCAATCCCCTTGGTCAGGTGGGTCTTGCCGCTGCCCAACGGGCCGCAGATGGCAAAGATCTCGCCGCCCCGGAGCCGCGCGCCGATCCGCCGGCCGAGTTCCATCGTCTCCTCGGGCGACTGGGATGTCACGGTCGTTTCCACGATCTCTCCTCGCCTGGGCAGGCCGGCCCGGATCGGTCCGGGCACCCGGTTCGGATCTTCACTCCACCAGGTGGTCGTAACCGCCCGGCAGCAGCTCCCGGACTTGGCCGTCGGCCATCCGGATCTCCATCCGGCCGGTAGCGGTAATCACACCGACGCGGGTCAGCGGCACGGGATCGTCCCAGCACGGCTGCAAGCGGTCCCACTGGCCGGGCGACAACGTGAACAGCAACTCGAAATCTTCGCCTTCATTCAACGCCGCCTCCAGAGGATCGGGCCGGTGCCGCGCATCCTCGGCAATCGGCACGGCGGCGGCCTCCACCAGGGCGCCCACGCCGCTCTGGTGGCAGATCCGGTTCAGGTCCGTGCTGAGACCATCGCTGATATCCATCATGGCGTGCAGGTCGGCGCTGCGGACCATCCGCAGGGCTTCGCGAACCCGGGGCTCGAACTCCAGATGCTTGCGCCGCCCGGAGCCGCCCAGGGAGCCGGTCACGCCGATGATGTCGCCGACCCGGGCGCCGTTGCGCCGGACGGGAGGCTGGTCGCCGGGCCTGCTCAGCATGGACACGCAGACGGCAAACCGTCCCGGGCCCTGCCAGCTCGTGATGTCGCCGCCGACCAGGGGACAGGCGTACTTGTCGGCCGCGCGCACGACGCCGGCGTGCAGCTCCTGCAACTGCCGCCCGCTCCAGCCGTGGGGGAGAGCCACCGCCACCACCGCCGCCAGCGGAATCGTCGCCATGGCGGCACAATCGCTCAGGCTGGCGGCCATGGACTTGTAGCCCACCTGCGCCAGGGTCGCCGTCGCCAGGTCGAAGTGCGTACCGTCGAGGAGCATATCGGTGGTGATGAGCACCGAGGCCCCCTGCCCCAAAGCAAGCTGGGCCATATCGTCCCCGATGCCGATGGGCACGGCGTCCGGCGGCAAGGGCCGCTGCTGCCGGAACCAGCCGGTAATCTCATCTTCCCGCATGGCCCTGCCCCGCCAGATGCTCTTGCCAGAACGCCAGTTGCCGGCGGGCCTGCTCGGGTCCGGCGGCCCCGGCCGAGACGTAACGCCGCACGACGCTCGCGGCCCCCAGATGGTCGTACACGTCCGCCTCGATCACCGGCGTACCCTCCCGGAATTCCTCCAAGGAGAGCTGGCCCAATTCCCGGCCCTGCTTCTCGCACCGGGCGACCAGAGCGCCAACGATCCCATGCGCCTGGCGGAACGGAATCCCCTTGGTCACGAGGTATTCGGCCAGGGCGGTGGCATCGAGAAAGCCGGCATCGAGACCCGCGGCAATCTCCTGCGTGCGGAACGCGGTGTGCGCGACGATCGCCGCCGCGATTTCCAGCGATTTCGCCGTCGTATCGGCGGCCGAGAAGATATGGATCTTGTCCTCCTGCAGGTCCCGGTTGTAGCCGGAGGGCTGACCTTTGAGGATCGTCAGCAGGGCCACGAGCGCCCCGTAGATCGCCCCGGTCTTGGCCCGCATCAATTCCAGGACATCCGGGTTGCGTTTCTGCGGCATCATGCTGGAGGAGGTGCAGAAGGCATCGGCGATGCGCAGGAATCCAAACTCGTTGGACGAGAACAGAATCCAGTCCTCCGCGAACCGCGACAGGTGCGCCGCCATCAGAGCACAGTCGAAGATGAATTCCGCGCCGAAGTCCCGGTCGCTGACGGCATCGATGCTGTTGTAGACGATATCGGCGAACCCCAGTTGCCGGGCGGTGCTCTGGCGATCGATCGCCAGCGTGGAACCGGCGATCGCGCCGGCGCCGAGCGGCGAGGCGTTGAGGAGCGTCCGGCAATTCCGCAGGCGGACCGAGTCCCGCTCCAGTTGCTCGACGAAGCTGAGCAGGTACGCGGCAATGACGATCGGTTGCGCTCGCTGCAAATGGGTGTACGCGGGCATGAGATCTTCGGTGTGCCGCGCCGCCAGCGCCACGAAGGCCTGCTGGAGCTGGACGATGCCCGCCCGCAGCGTTTCGATCTCGTCGCGGAGCCAGAGCCGGATATCGGTCGCGACCTGGTCGTTGCGGCTGCGGCCCGTGTGCAGCTTGGCCCCGGGCTCGCCGATCCGGCGGATCAGGGCGGACTCGATCGCCATGTGGATATCCTCGGCGGCCTTGTCGAACTCGAACCGCCCCGCCTCGATGTCTTCGCTGATCTCGACCAGCCCCTTCTCGATGGCCCGGAATTCCGCCTGGGTGATCAGCTTCTGCTGCGCGAGCATGGCCGCGTGGGCGATCGAGCCCACAATGTCGTACTTGTAGAGCCGCCGGTCGTAGGATAGCGACTCGACGTAGTCCACCGTCAGCTCATCCGGCTTGGCCGCGAGCCGCTTCTCCCAGCTTCGTTGCGTATCAGTCATGGCGTTTGTGATTTACGATTTATGATTTACGATTGGCGATTTGTGACCCGCGACGTACAATGACGCGGCACGAATTGTCCTGGAATATAAATCATAGATCATAAATCGTAAATCATAAATTAGAGGGGTTATGACTTCGTTGCTGATCACGAACTGCCGGCGGTTCGACGCTCAGGCGGGCGCCGCGCCGTGCTCCATTCTGATCCGTGATGGTGTGATCGAGACGGCGCAACCGGCGGACCGCGCCGACCAGGTGCTGGATGCCGGGGGCCGGACGGTCGCGCCGGGCTTCATCGACGTGCATATCCAGGGCGCCGGCGGCGCGGACGTCCTCGATGCGACGCCGGAGGCGCTCCAGACCATGGCGCGGACGTGCGCCCGCTTCGGCGTCACGAGCTTCCTGGGGACCACGATCTACAAGCCCGGCCAGGACAATCGGCACCTGCGCGTGGCGGCCGAATGCGTCGGGCGGGACCTGGGCGGGGCGCACCTGCTCGGTGTGCACCTCGAAGGGCCCTTCATCTCGCCCCAGAAGCGCGGGATGATCCAGCCGGATTGCCTGACCCTGCCGGCCCGGGCCGTTCTCGACGACATCTACGCCCTGCTGGACGATACGCTCGCGATGATGACCGTCGCCCCCGAGTTGCCGGGTAGCGCCGATCTCATCCACCGGCTGCTGGAGCGGGGCACGGTCGCCTCGTTCGGGCACTCGAAGGCCGACTACGACCAGACCGTCCACGGCTTCGAGATGGGGATCACGCACGTCACGCACCTGTTCAATGCGATGGTCTCCCTGCACCACCGCGAACCCGGCCCGCTGGCGGCGATTTTCGAGCGTCCTGACGTGACCTGCCAGGTCATTACGGACGGGGTCCACAGCCACCCGGCGGTCCTGCGGCTGGCGTTCGACGCCCTCGGTCCCGAGCGGTTCGTCACGATCACCGACGGCATGCACGCCCTGGGTTTGCCCGACGGCTCGTATGTCTACAACAACCTGCAATACGAATCGCGGGACGGCACCGCCCGCTACAAAGACGGCACCCTGATCGGCACCGCCCTGGGGCTGAGCCAGATGCTGGCCCGGCTGACGCGCTTCACACCCTGCCCCTCCGCCGCCGCGATCCGCACGGTGACGCAGAACGCGGCCCAGGTGCTCGGTCTCGGACGGACCAAAGGCTCCCTCGCGCCGGGACACGATGCGGATATAGTCATCCTGGAGAGCGACTGGTCCGTGCACACCACCATCGTGGGCGGACGGATCGTGTACCAGCGGTAGACGCTACCGCGCGAGATTGTCCGTCACGGCGGAATCGCTCAGCTTGTCGCTGTCTGCCGGGGCGTCCACGAGCAGGTTGTCCGAAAACAGGACCTGCGCGACCGGCTGGCCTTCGACCGCGAGGGCCTTGGGCTTCACCGAGGAAAACAGGTTGCCGACCACGGCAACGTCCCGGGTACCGTCGAGCGTGAGCCCGGAGGCGGCCAGGTCATTGGCCGCTCGCTTGACCTTCTCGTCGCCGATGAAACTGTTGGAGAAGTTGTTGCCGGAGACGATGATCCGGCCGCTGCCCGCGCGGATGCGCACGGCGTCCTTCTGGACGATCGTGAAGGTGTTGGCGCTGACCGTGCAGCCGTGGGCGTCCCGCAGATCGATACCGCCCGACACCTCGTGGGCGATGACGTTGGCGCTGAGCGTGATGCCGTAGCAGTCGCGGTCGAGAATGATGGCCGTGCCGTTGCACTCCTCGATCATGTTGCCGGAGACCACGGAGCCGTACGTGTTCTCGATCACGACCCCGTGGCCGAGATGGTCGTCGAGGTTGTTGCCGGTCATGCACAGGTTGAACCCGTCGAAGCAGTGCACCGCGTCCTGGTTCTCCTCGAACTGGTTGGAGGCGACCACGATATCGTGGCAGCCGACCAGGTTCAGACCCGTCTTCTTGTTGTAGGTGATGAGCGAATCGCAGATGCGCGGGTCCTCATAGCAGAAGTGCAGGTAGATGCCGTCGCCGCCGTGATAGCTGGTGGTGACGCCTTCGATGAAGATCTCGTTGATCCGCCGGGCCTCGATCCCGTGGCCGCTCTTTTCGTTGCCGGTCACCCGGAAATTCGCCAGCCGGATACGCCACAAGTCGGCCTTGTTCGTGTCCGCGCCGCTGGGATGCTGGAGCAGGATCGCACTCTTGCCCTCGGTATTCACGTTCTTGATATGGGTGGCGGTCCCGGCGCCTTCCAGGAGCACATCCGACACCTTGATCCGCAGCGGTTCCTGGATCTCGAACGTGCCCGGGGGCAGACGCACCGCGCCCCCGGTGGCCGGGAGGGCATCAAGAGCCGCCTGCAGGCTCGGATACTGGGCCGCATCGATCACCGGCATCGCACCGGGCAGCTTCACCCGAGCGCCACCGGGATCGGCAGTCTGGGCACCCACGAAGCAATCCGCCAGCACGGCCAAGGCGACAACTACGGAAAGGACAACGACCCAACGAAACGCTCTCATACAATCTCCCCTTTCTGGTCACGGTTAGTCGATTCCCCCGTTACTACTCCATCTACGTTGGTCACGTGGGTCCCGGGTGGCATCGTCCAGCGCAGCTTGGCCATGGCGTCTTTCCTGTGCCAGGACCATCGCCAACGCCTTCGGCCTTGACGATGCCACCCGGGACAGCCGATTCGCGTGCCTTTCATGCCCACTTCTTCCGGATGGCCCGTGTGCTACGCCCGCATGGCCTCGGATAGAGCCTGGAGGGCCTGATCGATATCCCCGGCGCTGATGCCATAGTGCGTGACGGCCCGCAGACGGGTGGGCCCGGTGCTCAGGACCCGCACGCCGCGGGCCGTTAGACGCTTGACCAGCTCGTCCGGGCTCATCTTCTCCCTCGCCACATCGAAGTAGACGATGTTCGTCTGCACGCGGGCGGGATCGATGGAGAGCCCATCGATCCTGGCAATCCCCGCTGCCAACCGTGCGGCGTTGTCGTGGTCTTCGGGAATCCGGTCGATCATCTGGTCCAAAGCGACGATCCCCGCGGCGGCGATGATGCCGGCCTGGCGCATGCCGCCCCCTACCACCTTGCGTGTCCGGCGGGCCTCCGCGATGAAATCCTTCGAGCCGCAGACCACCGACCCGACCGGCGCCGCCAGCCCTTTCGAGAGACAGAAGCTCAGCGAGTCTGCACCCTCCGTCAGCTCCTTTACATCCACCCCGAGAGCGGCGGCCGCATGGAAGAGCCGTGCCCCATCCAGGTGCACGCCGAGACCGCGACCGTGGGCGAGAGCGACCACCTGGGCGGTGTATTCCACCGTCAGCGGCGCCCCGCTGCACCGGTTGTGGGTATTCTCGAGACAGACCAGGCGCGTGCGCGGGAAATGCACGTTGCCCGGGCGGATGGCGGCTTCGATATCCTCCAGGCGCAGCGTGCCATCCGGCTGATTGGGGATGGTCCGCGGATGGATGCCGCCCAGGGCCGCGATGCCGCCGGCCTCGTACAGGAACGTGTGGCACATGTCGCCCAAGATGACCTCGACCCCCCGCCCGCAGTGGGTCAGGATGGAGACCAGGTTGCCCATGGTCCCGCTGACGACCAGCAGGCCCGCTTCCTTGCCGACGCGCTCGGCCGCGCGGTGCTCCAGTCGGTTGACCGTGGGGTCCTCGCCAAAGACATCGTCGCCCAACTCGGCGTGCAGAATCGCCTCCCGCATCGCCGCCGAGGGCAGCGTCACCGTATCGCTGCGCAGATCGATCATGTTCATAGCATCCTTCCGACCGCAACCGCTTCCATCCTGCCCGGGAACACGCCGGGACTGTAGGATAGTCCATCGCCCGCCGCCCGTCAACGCCGCCGGAGCCTGTAGACAGAAACCGGTATGAACGACGGAGGAAGGAAGCCGCAGATCATGTCATTGCGAGCGCAGCGCGGCAATCTGGACTGCCAACTGCGAGCTGCCAACTGAGAACTGATTTCTCACCACAGAGACACCGAGGACACGGAGAAGAGAGGACGGACGACGGAGGACAGACGACGGAGCCTCGTAGGGGGGACGCATGCGTCGCCCACACTCGCCCTGGGCACAGCCAAATGGAGCCACGAAATCCGGAACCGGCAGATGCAAGCCTGTCGTCCGGGGCAGGCGGGAGAGTATGCCCGAATCCTCCTCGGGCGTTCACTAACTCTTAATTCGCGGCCTGACCCCGCCGGCGACCGGACTGGTCGGTACCGACCGCGGAATCCAGAAGGTACGAAGGCCTTGGGACAGGCAAGGGTAGGATGCGAACCCGACACTTGTCCCCTTCCCACATCACCCCTTGTGTTTCCGTCGATATGTCCTTATCGTACATGTTAGATTCGCAGGCCACGGTGCTCTGCCAGACGGAGAAAAGCGATGATTGGGACTCTGTGGCAGCCAAGCTGTAGTTGCACGTCATGGAGGACGCCGTGCGTGAGAGCCTACCGAGCGCAGCAGCAGCACTGGAGGCCGCCAACGGATAGCTTCAAACAGTAATCTATGGGAAACCCAGTCTCTATCCGCATTCTTGAAGAGGATGCCAACCGGCGTGGTGATGCCCTGAACAAATTCGTGGGCGTTCTTGACATCGAACAAGAAGACAGTGTGCCTGTTGCTGGCTACTTCATCTCGCTGGCCGGTTTCACAGAAACCGCCATCGAACAGGAGAAACAGCGACGACGGACACGAATCATCACCCTCACCGGCTCCCAGGTCGTGAGCGAGTTGATTCGAGGACGCATTCTGATTGCCAAAGACCGAGCGACCGAACTGGCAGGCCGGTACTGTGCCGCTCTCCCCAACATCACTCTTGATCCCGAAACCGAACTCTTGGCTCACGAACGCGGCTGGATTTGGGCCATCTACTATACGCGAGGCAAGGTACGCACGCACTTCGCTTTGATCCACTCAGATGGGACCCCGCTATCTCTGGCGGTCGCCGAAGAAGTCATCGCTGCTAACCGCAAAGGCGAGGGCCTCGGTCTTGCCGAAGATGGGAGTCTTCACGATTCCCCCATCCACGGCCTCGCCCAGAGGCGTGTCGCACACGATGTGCTGGAACGCCTGGCCCCGATTGTCCTTGGGAGTGGCGCTGAAATCCAACTGTGCCACCAGACCCCGCCCCGTGCGGCTCAGCAACGTGTCGTGCAGATAGCGAATCGCCGTGCTCCACGCGGAGTCCGGGTCCCAAACGTGGTGCGCTTCATCGTTGAGGACCATCACGCCGGGATGCGAAGTGATCCGGTCCCGCAGGGCTGCCCCCGTGTCAAGGGCTTTGGCCCTGGAGACCGTCGGCCTCGCCCATTCGTAAGTCTCGCCGTCTTTGCTCTTGCGGCGTTTCTCCTGGTCGTAGAGGCGATGGATGTTCGTCAGTTACAGTGTCGGCGCCGGCGGCCTCATCCTGCAAGACGATGGACAGGCTGCAATCCCCGCGCCACTCCGCCGGGATGAGCGGGTCCGTGTCGAAGATCCGCCCATCGCCGAAGTCCTCTTTCAGACGCTCATAGACCGTCAGATTCGGCGCGACGACGACGAAATGGCGCGTCAACGGCGAGTTCGATTCCCGCAGATGATGGAAGTAGTAATGGAACTCGAATTCCTCCCCGGCGGCCGTCTTGCCACGATGGCTGCGGTTGAACCAGTGGTTGAGCAATTCCCGCGTGGTATCGCTGGCCCCGCCGTAGAACGACTCCCGCCACTCCTTCACCGCCCACCGGAGATTGTGGGCGATGACGACAGGGGAAGGTCTGCGGCCATTGACGATCTTGGCGGGTTCGCCGGGCTTATCCCCCCGGATGCGGTGCTTCGCAGGTTCCTCCCAAGGCGAGAACAGCGGCTCCAGTGCCGCCGGATTCACGAGCACTTGATCAGGCATCGTCGTCTTCCTTCGGACCCTCCGTCAAGCGACGGACCTGCCGGCGCAACTCCTCGTCGGCTTGATCGGCCTCAATCCTACGGCGATTCCGCGCAAATTCTTCATACTGGGTGTGCGCCGTCTCCTCCGCCAGTTCCTTGGAGATCCTGCCCGCGTGGGTCAGAATCTCCTGGTTGTTGAGGCGTAGAAAGTCATCCAGCTTGGCCTTCCAGTCCGCCATGTACATGATGTTGCGCTGCCGGGCCTGAAGCTCCGCAAAGTCCAGGTACTGGCCGACCAGGAGTTCCAGCGTTTCCATCTCCTGGCGGTTGAGGTAGTTCTTGGCGATGGTCGTGTCTGCCTTCGTCAAGGCCCGGCCGCGTCCTGCGCCCTTCCAAGTCGTCAGTCCCATATTGGGCAATGCGGCGTCGGCCCGGCTGCGGATCAGTTCCGCCGCCGTCTTGCCGCTCGCCGCATAGAGCATCTTGTTCTGAACGGTCGCGAAGAACTCCTGCGCCATGGGGTGATCGGCGTCGTAATCGGCACTCAGAGCGTAGATGACCTCCAGATTGTAGTGCTTGAGCGCCCGCTGAACCTGTCTGGTCCCTTCGGAGCGAACCTGTAAGTAATCCTTACAAGTTGCCGGCTCCTCAAGCTCACCCTCTTCGTAAATGGCTTTGATGTGAAGAGTTATGTTCTGGGGGGTGGTCTGGTAGAGTTCCGCCATGCCGGCTTGCGTCAGCCAGACTGTCTCTCCTTCCAACCGAACTTCAATCCTTTGACGTCCATCCTCTGTTTGGTAGAGAACGATCTGGCCTCCGACCGGCGGATGGCTCCCGGCGTCGGGGGTGGTGCGCGGAGGTCGTTTCTTGGTCATGCCGTCACCTCCACCGTGATGCTCGTATCGCAGCCGAAGGTGTCGATCACTTTGACGCAGGCCGTGTGCTTGCCCCTCTTCGCGTAGACGTAGCCTGCCTCGCTGACCGTCTTGAGACTGCGGTCTTTCCGCGTGCGGTAGTCCTGCCAGTGATGATTGAAGGGCCGGCCCGGCTGCCATTCGAAATCGACCGCCCAGAAGTCGATGAAGTCCGTCCCGCTCTTGATGGCCCGCTCTTTCAGGGCCTGCAATGTCTTGCTCGGGACCTCCGCCAGCGAGGGCATGAACCTGGCGATCTTGATATCGACGCTGGTTTCCTTGCCCTTCTTGCGATAGACCGGCTCGGCCTCCAGAACCGCCATCTCCAGGAACGGCGGCGGGTTCTTGCGATTCTTCTCCATGATCTCACGCGGAATCTGGATCAGCATCAGCTTGACGCCCAACTCGTTCTCCAGGGACGCCGCCGTCAGCCGCAGGTCCATCTCGAATTCGCACGCCAGGACATAGCATTGCCTGCTTCCTGCCTGGGCCACCGCTTCGGCCACCGCCTTCGCCTCCGCTCGGCTGAAAATGGAATCGATCCCATCGACGTGACAGTACGCACCGGACTTGCGCCCGTGAATCAGCGGTGAGGGAGTGTTTGTGAGAGCCTCCGCCCTAAAGAACTCCAGAACCACCCGCCGGTGCTCCTCATCAGAGGACACGTTGACGATACGCTCAGGCAACGCTTCGGGCTTTTGAGTCGCGTAGCCCGCTAGTTCGGCGGATTGATTGTGGATCTTGCTGATATCTGTCCATATGTGTTGCAGCACCGGACCCGTGTACTCGCTCTCGTAGCGTTTGAGACGAGGCACTCCGTTCTTGGGCCAGTGAATCCGCCCCTGCTTGTTTAGCTCCTCGAGCTTCTCGATAGAATACTCCCCGTGATTTCCTTGGGGGCTCGGATCAACACCTCGCCAGGGTTTTCCTGAGGAACCGTGCTTTGTCACGCCAGGAGCGGTTAATCCAATTCTCCGGTACCGCTCTCCGCGAACTTCATCATATTGGTCGAAAAAAGTCTCAAGGTACCCTTTGTCTGGTGGTCCCGGAACGTCGTTCCAGATTCTCTCATCACCGCTGCTATAGAACAACAGGACATCGTGAATGATCCCATAACGTCGGGAGTCACTATGACCAAATGCTCGGCGCCAGATGATTTGATTCAGAAAGTGGTCCGGCCCAAAAACCTCGTCCGCAATCCCCCTCATGAGGTGATTGACATTCGGCCCGACATGCACGTAGATGCTTCCTCCACTGGACAGCAGCTCGCTCATCGGCTGCTCCGTTTCGCATGAACCTCAGACCCCTCGCGCCGCCCCCCATGACCCAATACTGCCACCAGCCTATCCGCCACCGCGCGACCTCTCAACCTTGTCACTGCTTGTGGATTCCGCAGAATCCTACCCCGGGTAATCGGCCGGAGCAAGGGAAATCGAGACGCGAAAGGCGCTGCGTGATAGGTGAAGAGCGCCGGGAAGAAGGCCCGAGGCCGGAGGCGCGAGGGGTGGGGGGCAAGGGGATTCGATTTCTCCTTTGCTGATTTCCTCTGTGCCCCTGTGGTGAAAGACCCGTAGTCAGTAGCCGGTAGTCGGTAGTCGGTTGGAAATCCGTGTCCATCCGTGTGAATCCGTGTCCTTGGGGGGTTTTGCAGTTCCCGGTTGGCAGTTGAAAGACAGTTCCCGGTTGGCAGTTGTCAGTTCACAGTTGGGGATCTGCGCAAATCGGTGCAATCTGCGGCTTCTTCGGCCTGCGTCCTCCCCAGCCGGGGCGTTGGGCTACCTTCTTTCTTCGCGTCATGGTTCATATTGACAAATGACCATTAGCTTGTTATAATATACGCTACAAAATGGAGGATCATGGCATGGCGACCCTCGCTGGGACACATCCGGTCGCGACCGGCCCGGGGCGGGGCCACAGAATCGCCCGTCGGTTGCGGTTGCGAAGCTCGTCCTGCCGGACGGCTGACATCCGACGTGACGAGCCGCGCAACCGTCCTACGCGCAACGATTCCGGCGTCCCTCGGCCCTGGGGCCTCGTGCCGCGTTCGGCGGTGCGGCCGGAGTCCAGGAATACCCATAAAATACCCATATCCCGAAGCAAAATGTGCGAAACAAACCCAATTTTGGGAGGCGGAAAAGAGAGGGTAAGTGCTTTTTGGATAAAGGGTTGGGGTGAACGAAGACGCCGGAGGGACCGGAAAAACAAAGCCAATTCGAAGAGAGTTTCAAGTTTGAAGTCTCAAGTGTTAAGCCGGAGCAGTTGATGGGCGGGACTTCATACTTCGCACTCGGCCGAAGGCCGTTCATACCAAACAAGGCCAATGGGGGGCGCTAGGCGGTGGGCCGTGGTCAGTTGGAGGACAATCGTGTCAAACAAACCCAATCCGCGCGGGCTGCGCCACCATTCCATTATTCCAGTGTTCCGCCATTGCATGTATCATGCACCGGATGATAATCGTGAGGATTCTGTGTATTGTCGGTGGTCTTCTGGTTCTGGTCTCCCTGGTCGCCCATCTCTACGTGCGTGTGTCCCTGCGACCGGGCAGAGATTCCGACCTGGACAACTACTACTGCGAATTCGAGGACCAGCACCCTGCCTACGCCCGCTACACCCGGTGGCTGCAAATCACCGTGGGCGGCGCCGCCCTGGGCTGCCTGCTGCTGTTTCTGGGGATGGTGTTCTGATTCCTGCGGCGGTCGAAGGGAGTCTGTTATGGCACTGAGAGTCCTCGGTATCTCGACCAGTCCCCGCCGTGACGGCAACAGCGACCGGCTGCTCCGCGAGGCCTTGGCCGGCGCCGAGCAGGCGGGCGCTACCGTCGAGTACCTGCGCCTGTGCGACTACCGCCTCGAAGGCTGCAGCGAGTGCGGCGACTGCGCCTCGACCGGCGATTGCTCCATTCAGGACGACTATCCGATTCTCCTCGACAAGATGCTGGCGGCCGACCGGATCGCGTTCGCCACACCGGTGTTCTTCATGACCGTCGGGGCCCAGGCGAAGCTGTTGATCGACCGCGGGCAATGCCTGTGGGTGCGCCAGACCGTGCTGCACCGGCCC
>JALORE010000085.1 GCA_025459125.1 Planctomycetota bacterium
ATGGTCCATCAGGGCCAGGGCTTGTCTCTCGGCCTCGAAGCGGGCGATCACCTGGCGGGTGTCCATGCCCAGCTTGATGATCTTGAGGGCCACCTTGCGCCGGATCGGCTCTTGCTGCTCGGCCATGTAGACGACTGCCATCCCCCCTTCGCCGATCTTCTCCAGGAGCTGGTACCGTCCGACGACGGTGCCGGGGCCCTCCGGGATCGCCAGACTCCCGATGGGCTTTCCGTCAAGAGCCACGCCCCAGAGCGGCGCTCCCAGCGCATCGAGGAAGGGGGGCGCGGCGAGGAAGTTGTCCTCGGCCTCACGAATCTCCAGCAGCGCTTCGACCCGCTCCCGGAGTTCCCGGTCCGCCCCGCAGGCGGTTCTGAGGTACGCGGACCGCTCGGCAGCAGGCCGGCTTACGGCGGCATGATAGAGGGCTTCTTCATTTCGTGGTTCTGGTCCCATCGGTCTGGTCTCAATGTGCCACTATGGACAGAAGCGTAAACGGACACACCCCTTCCCTCAGCAAACGGGCGAATTCCCGAGGATTCTCTCAGCGGGCCTGTTTTTGACGGCTGGTGCGGATTTCCAGCCGGAGCCACGAGCTGGCATAGTCCCAGTACCGTTCGGCCGTCGCATGAGAAATGCCGAGTGTTGCTGCGGCTTGCGCACTCGTCAGACCGGCGAAATAGCGGAGCTTGACCAGATCGGCTTTCACT
Organism: Planctomycetota bacterium; assembly: GCA_025459125.1. Taxonomy (GTDB): domain Bacteria; phylum Planctomycetota; class Phycisphaerae; order Sedimentisphaerales; family Anaerobacaceae; genus PLanc-01. Next base: position 708 of record JALORE010000085.1, read on the forward strand.
TTGTCTTGCCGGGACAGCTTCTCCAAGGCCTCATCCAGGTCGACCAGGTCATCGGACAGCCGTTCTCCTTCCACCGTGCCGACCGCCTCCTCCAGCGGGACCCGTTCCCGGTCTCCCCCGCGCTTGAGGCTCTTCTTGTGCCGCGCGTGGTCGATCAGGATCCGCCGCATGGCTTCCGCCGCGGCGACGAAAAAATGACCCTTGTTCCGCCAGCTTTGATTCTCCAGGCCGACCAGCCGGAGATAAGCCTCGTGCACCAGCGCAGTGGCCTGGAGCGTCTGGCCTGGCGCCTCGTGGGACAATTTCTGGGCCGCCAGCGCGCGCAGTTCCTCATACACCAGGGGCAAGAGCTCGTCCGTGGCCCCCGCGTCCCCTTGTTCGATGGCACTCAAGATGCGTGTGACATCACTCATGCCAACTCCTTGCTGTTTCGCGTCTGCGATCGGCTTATTCTTCCACGCAGGAGGCGGGTTTTCAAGCATCTTCATCCGCGGCGCTGGCAGCGGGCGGTCCAAAACCGATCCCGTTCTGCGATGAGGAGCGCAATGAGAAACGCGCGACCCGTCATTCTATCCGCGGGCTCAAGGTGCCAAGCTGCGGCAGGGCGACGGTGAATTGGATCTTCTCGCCCTCGGTGCCGAAGTAGCCGCCCCAGCCGAGGCGGATGTCGGCCACCCGCCGCAAATCCAGGATGCCGTCCGCGTCCTTCGACCAGCCGGCGAGCTGGAAACGGGTCAGGGCGATGAAGGTCCGCTCCCGGCCCGGGACGGCCAGGGAACGCCCGGTCTCGGCGAGGAAGTCGCCGCCGCCTTCCTCGTGGAGGATCGCCAGGAGCTGGCCGGATGTGGCCTGGCTGTCGGGGACCCAGGAGTCCATAACCAGGCAATCGGCGTCGCTCAGGTCCAGCGGTGGGCCGTAGTGGAATTGCAGAAACAGGTGCGTGTCCACTTTGGATTTGGTCAGGACGGCGGCGGCGCGCCAGGCCCCGGGACCGGTGCCGGAGTGGGTCGTGTCGGGCACGAGCTCGGCGCGAACGAATTCGCCCTGACCCATGATCGGATTGGCTGCCGGCACCGTGCGCAGCGTGAGGTTCGGCAGCGCGCCGCCGGTGACCGTGCGCCGTTGGGGCAGCCGCGCCGAGGGGAAGCACACGAACGCGGCGCCGTAGGGTTCGAGGCTCAGCTCGGCCGAGCTGGTGTCCAGGGTTTCCTCTTTCTGGCCGGTCGCGGGGTTCCAGCGCGTGCCGGCGCCGGTCGCGGCGAAATCCACGCGGCCGGTCCAGGGCTTGGCGCTGTCGTTGATGGCGAAGTAGACCTCGCGATTGTCGAGGCGGCGGTGCGTGATGCGCAGAGGCGACTTGGGCTCGGCCACCTTCACGTCCGGTTCCAGGAGACCCTCAAGGACCAGCGGCAGCAGGCTGTCCAGGCCGGGGGGAAGGAAGATGCCGACGCCGCCGGCGGCATTGACGTGGGAGTGCGGCTCCCGGGCAGGGGATGAGCCTGCGGCGCCAAAGATCTCCCGGGCGAGCGACCGGACGCGGGCGGACGGGAATTCGCTTTCGCTGTTGGCCGGCAGGGCGCCCAGGGCGATTAGCGCACCGCCTTGGCGGACGAACCTTGCGAGGTTCTCCCAGGTCGCCAGCGGCATCGTGTCCGCGCCCGGCAGGACGACGACACGCCAGTGCAACAGGCCGTGAGCCAACGCGCCCGCTTCCGCGGCGGCTTCCTGGAGGGCGCGGCTGTCCACGAAGGTGAAGTCTCGCTGGGCGGCGAAGAGGCTTTCGATCACCGTGCGGCACGTGCTTTCGATTCGTGCCGCGGCGGCGGCCTCGCGCGTCCAGTGACGCGAAGGGACGAACCGGGTCCAAAGGCTCTCGGTAGGATAGAGCACGGCGATGTCCGCGACCTGATGCCCCCCACGCAGGGCCGTGCTGCAGCGGCCCACCCATTCGTTGAGGCGGCGCAGTTGCTCCTCGGACAGGTCCGTGAAGCTGTAGTAGCTGGTGATACAGTTGACGCCGGCGACGATCTGGCGATTGCAGGTGCCGCGGATCTCGGCCTCCGTCACCGTCCGCTTGGGGCGCTGGTCGCCGGCAGGGCGGTACCGCTGGCTGTGGTCGGAGGTCTCGCTCATAACCAGGGACCGGCCCTCCAACTCGGCGGCACTGCTCAGCAGGCGGGCAATGAACCAGGGCACCTCCGCGGGCACGCTGGTCAGGCAGTCGATGCTCGGGGCATCGAGCCGGCGGATGCAGCGGAAGAAATCGCCGTAGAGCGGGACGTGCCCCACGAAGCCTTCTTCCGCCAGCAGATGTCCGCCGGAAGGAATGTGGTAACGGCGGCAGCGCATCTGGATCTGGCCGAAGAAGTTTTCCGAGACCAGCTCGCCGACCGTCAGCCAGAAATCGTGGCGGATCTTTGCCCCCGCGCTGCCGGCGTCCGCCACCAGGGCCGGGAGCAGGGCGGTGTCCAGGGCGTAGCCGCGGTGTTGGCGGAACTCGGTTGGCAGGTTCGAGGCCCAGGGGAGCGGACGCCAGGGCATGGGCCTCAGGAAGAGACTCATCAACGACGGCTCATCGGTGAACGTGGCCATGAAGGACCGGCCCAGGTCGTCGCCCAGGTGCTGCGCGTAGCCGCCGTAGGTCACGTCGAGGAAACGGGCCGTCGGCTCGGGCTGGAGCAGGTTGATATAGGGGATCTTGGCATGGAGATTGCCTTCGGCGTGGGTGCCCTCGTAGAGGCGGCTCTCCGTGATCGCCAGGACCTGCCAGCGGCCGGCCGGTGCCTGCCAGCTCAGCCGGCCGTCGTGGACCTGCGCGGCGAGGTCCATCTTCTGGGCCGTGTCGATCTGCCCGTCGCGCACCGCCCAGGCGCCCGCCAGCACCAACTCACCGGGCCCCAGCTCCAGCGTGACGGGGCCGCCCTGGGATAGCGTATCGGCGACGAGCAGCCCGCGTGCTTCCCACTCGGGGTGAGCGCGCAGCGTGATGCCCCCGGCGTTGCCGGAGGGATAGCCGCGCTCGTCGTAAAGCCACAGTGCCAGCCCGGCTTTCTTCGCTTCGTGGACGGCCCGCGTGAAGGCGAGCCATTTGGCGTCGCTTTCGAGATACTGGTCGAAAGAGACATTGCAGACCACGCCCCCGAAACCCTGCGTCTGGAGCCTGCCGATAAGCTGGTCCTGCGCCTCGGGTGGATCGGGCCAGTTGTGGATGATCTTCAGAATCCGCGCCTCGGCCGGCGGCTGGGCGAAACGCTCCTCCCACCCGGCCCGGGCCATCGGGCTCGATGCGAGGAGGACCCCGAGTCCCTGCATCAACGCCAGGCAGACCGCGTGGCGCCGAGACGCCGTGCGGAAAACCGTGAAAGCCATTCGCATTGCTGTGCATTCGTCGGACATCATGATCCTCACCACGGACAAAACACCTCTCGTCATTGTAGCCGCGACAACGAGGATTCTACCGGCTGTCGATTCCCCCGACAACCACGGGCCGTGCGCCCAGAGGGTTGTCAGACAGGCGTGCGGAGAATACAATGAGCAATGAGTTGCCGGGTGCCACAGCTGCGCTGGCGTGAACAGGTTCATGCGGTTCGATCATAAGGGGATCATCATGGAGAGACGGGAATTTCTGAAAGTGGCGGGTACCGCGGCCGGCAGCTACGCGCTGGCGTCGGAGACACTTCTGGCGGCCCAGGCCGGCTCGGGCGTCGCGGGTCTGCCGCGACGTGTCCTGGGGCGGACCGGCGCGAAGATCTCGATCGTCTGCTTCCCGGGCCTGGCGCTCAATCAGTTGAGCCAGGAGGAGAGCACGGCGGGGGTGCACAAGGCGTTCGAGCAGGGGATCAACCACTTCGACGTGGCCCCGGCCTATGGCAATGCCGAGATCAAGATGGGCCCGGCACTGGAGGGGATCGACCGCAGCAAGATCTTCCTGTCCTGCAAGACGAAGATGCGGGATAAGGACGGCGCCCGGCAGGAACTGGAGCGTTCCCTCACGCGGCTCCAGACCGATTACTTCGACCTGTACCAGATGCATCACATCCGCACGCCGGAAGAGGTCCAGAAAGCCCTCGGGCCCGGCGGGGCCATTGAGACCTTCCTCAAGGCCAAGGCGGAAGGCAAGATTCGGCACATCGGCTTCTCCGCCCACACGACCAAGGGCGCCCTGGAGATGATGAAGGGCTTTGCGTTTGACTCCGTCATGTTCCCGATCAGCTACTGCGACTACTTCGAGTGGGGCTTCGGCAAGGCGGTCCTGGAGATGGCGAAAGAGAAGGGCGCGGCCGTACTGGCGATGAAGGCGATCTACGCCGGGGCATGGCCGAAAGGTGCCGAGCGGACCCGCAAGTGGTGGTACCGGCCGCTGGAGAAGGATGAGGAGATCCTGATGGCGCTGCGCTTCGCCCTGTCGCAGCCGGGCGTTGTGACGACGGTTCCGGTTTCGTACCTGGACCTCGTCGACAAGTGCATCGCGGCGGCACGGGACTACCAGCCGATCACGGAGGCCGAGCTCGCCAGGCTGCGGGCCCTGGCCGCGGGTTGTGGCTCGGTCTTTCGCCAGGAAGATGAGCGGGTCGCGATGGGCCATCCGCTGCACGAGTCCCTGCATCCGGACAGCCCGCACGCGTGCTGCTGCTACGGGACGGCCTGAGTCTGCAGGTTCGCAGTGTGCTCGCACGAGCATACCGCAGGAGGTTCGGCCAATGCTGCACCGACAGAAGGCAGTGCAAGCCGTGGGGCTGTTGACTCTCGCCGTGATTCCTCTCTGTCGTCCGGCCGGCGCGCAGCCGCGGCCGGAGCATGGGCTGCACTATACCCAGCCGGCCACCGTCTGGGACGAGGCAATGCCGCTGGGCAACGGTCTGCTGGGGGCCCTGGTTTGGGGCGACGGCAGGCCGCTGCGAATCTCGCTGGATCGCACGGACCTGTGGGACCTGCGGCCGGTGCCGGAGTTCCACGCGGCCGAGTACTCGTATGAGCGGATGCGACAGTGGGTCCGGGAGGGACGCATCGACGATCTGCATCGGCTGTACGACCAACCGTACGGCTATCCCGGCCCGACGAAGATCCCCGCCGGCCGGATTGAGCTGTTGCTGGGCGAAGAGCGCCTGTTTGAGAATGCCTCGCTCGATCTCGCCGGCGCCACAGCGGTGATGCGGTTCCGCGACGGCGTGACGGTACGCGTGTTCGTCCATGCGACGGAGCCTCTGGGCCTGATTCATATCACCGGCAAGCCCGCCCAGGTCACACTGCTGGCACCGCCGTTTGCGGGCAAGATCACGGAAGAGGCCGGCGCCAACAAGATCAGTGCCGGCGACCTGGCGACGCTCCGCTACGAGGCGCCCGTCCAGGAACGCGGCGACACCTGGGCCGGCTATCTGCAGAAAGGTTGGGGCGATTTCCGCTTCGCGGTGGCTCTCGCCTGGCAGGACTCCGAGACCGGTTGGCTGGGCGTCTGGTCGATCTGCACTTCCCAGGATGCGTCAGATCCGCTGGCAACGGCACGGGAACGCTGCACGGCGGCACTCGCCAAAGGTTGGAACGAGTTGGTGCGCTCTCACGAGCAGTGGTGGAGCACCTACTGGAACCGGGCGTCGGTCTCGGTGCCGAACCCGGTGCTCGAGCGGCAATGGTACCTCGAGACGTACAAGTTCGGCGCCGCCGCCCGGGCGGACACGCCGCCGATCACGCTGCAGGGACCCTGGACCGCGGACGACATGAAGATCCCGCCGTGGAAGGGTGACTATCACCATGACCTGAACACGCAACTGAGCTACTGGCCCGCCTACAGCGGCAACCGGCTGGAAGGGGCGTCCGGATACGTCCGGTGGCTCTGGGCGACGAAGGAGAATGCCCGCGCCTGGACGAAGCGGTTCTTCGATCGGCCCGGCCTGAACGTCCCCATGACGGCCGATCTGGAGCAGAACCAGATCGGCGGCTGGCACCAATATACCCACTCCGCGACCACCGCCGCCTGGCTGGCCCATCATTTCTACCTGCACTGGCGCTACAGCGAGGACCGGCAGTTCCTGAAGGAGCGGCTGTATCCGTGGCTGCGGGACACCGCGACGTTCCTGGAAGCGATCACGGAGAAGGGGCCCGACGGCCGGCGAACCCTGCCACTGAGCTCCTCGCCGGAGATCAACGACAACCGCCTGACGGCGTGGTTCCCCTCGATTACCAACTATGACCTGGCCCTGATCCGTTGGACACTGGGGACGGCCGCGGATGTCGCGGACGCGCTGGGGAAATCCCAGGACGCATCCCGCTGGCGTCGCGTGCTCGCGGAGATGCCGGAGCTGACGCTCGATCCGAACACGCACGCGCTGCTGGTGGCGAAGGACTACCCGCTGCCCGCGTCGCACCGGCACTTTTCGCATCTGATGGCGATTCACCCGCTGGGCCTGATCCGCTGGGAGAGCGGCCCGCGCGATCAGGAGATTATCAAAGCCTCCCTGGCCGACCTGGAGACGAGAGGCACCTCGGCCTGGTGCGGCTATAGTTTCTCCTGGCTGGCCAACCTGGCCGCCCGCGCGCGGGATGGGGAGAAGGCCGAGCGGGCCCTGCAGATCTTCTCCGAGGCCTTCTGCCTGCGCAACGGCTTCCACTGCAACGGCGACCAGTCCGGCAAAGGCTATTCAAGCTTCCGCTATCGCCCGTTCACGCTGGAGGGGAACTTCGCCGCGGCCGCAGGCCTCCAGGAGATGCTCCTGCAGAGCTACAGCGGGACGATCCGCGTCTTTCCCGCCCTTCCGGCAAGCTGGAAGGACGCTTCCTTCAAGACCTTGCGTGCGGAAGGGGCGTTTCTCGTTTCCGCCCGGCGGAAGGACGGCGTGACACAGCAGGTCGAGATCCTCGCGGAAAAAGGCGGTACGCTGCGGATCGAGAGCCCGTTCCCGGATACCGAGTACTCTGCCATCCGTGTCCCCGCTCAGGATATCGAGGAACAGGGGAAGGACCTCGTCGTTCGAACTTCACCCGGACAGAAGATCGTCCTTACGCGATTGTAGGGCAGCAACGGTGAATACCTCGCGCACCGTGATGGGCGTTGTGCTGGCGGGTCTGGCGATGTCCCTCGGCTGGGGTATTCGGGGCGACTATGGCCACGAAGCGGGGGCGATGATCCCGGGGGCGCTGCTGGGTCTGTCGATTTGCCTGGCATCGGGCCGCCGGGATTGGTGGCGGCGTGCGAGCCTCATGGGGATGTGCGGTGCCATCGGCTGGGCCTTTGGCGGACAGATGAGCTACGGCCGGATCATCGGCTATACCGCCGCCTCGTCGCTGCCGGATGTGCTCTACGGCTACGCCTGCCTGTTCCTGGTCGGCGGGTTGTGGGCGGGCATCGGCGCGGCCATTCTCAGCCTGAGCGTCACGCAGCCGCTGTCATACTTGGAGCGATTCGCCCGGCCTCTAATGGCTCTGGGCCTGGTCTGGTTCACCATGAGCGTGACCGGCCTGACCCCATGGCTCGCGGAAAAATGGTCATTGAACGACACGGACTGGGTCGGCGCCCTCTCGGCCCTGGCGGTGGCCGGCGCCGGGGCGGCCCTGTCTCCCTCGGACCGCGGCGCCTGTATCTTGATCGCCGTGCTGGCGGCCGGCTGGTGGGCGGGATACCTGGTCCTGACGGTGCTGTTCGGTCTGCACATGACGCCGCCGCGCAGCGACAACTGGGCCGGTTGTATCGGTCTCTTTGCGGCGCTGCTGGCGTACCTGCACCGCCGCAGAGACCGGGCCGCGCTGCGGCTCGGCGCCTACGGGTTCCTCATGGGCGGTCTCGGTTTCGTACTGGGCGATTTCCTGCAGATGCTGGGCCGGGCCCAGTGGGGACCGGTGGGCCGGTGCGAGGCCCTGCAGGGATTGGACTACTGGAAGTGGATGGAGCAGTCGTTCGGGCTGGTCATGGGCTTGGGGATCGGCGCGGTGTTTCTCGGCGGTGTCCGCTGCCGGCTCGCGCCGGCCGAAGACGGCACGGACGCCCGCGGAGTGCGGACGGTGGCGCTCGTCTTGTTGCTGGTCGTCATGATGTGGGCGAATCTGCACAAGAATGTTATAAACTGGGCTAAGAATAGCCAGATTCCACCCGTGCTTCTGGGCATTCCCTCAACGACGTGGCTGCTGGCCATCGGCGTGGTGCTGTCGGGCGGCGTGCTCGCGGCCATCCTCCGTCATCGGCAGGCCGGCTTGGCCCTGTCCCCTGCGGGCGAATTCGGGCGCGGGCAACTCCTGTTTCTGTTCGTGACGTGGGTTCCGGTGCTCGGCGCGCTGACGCAGGCCTTGCCGGGGATGGCGAACCGGAGCGTGTTTCTCGTTCACGCGAGCTTCTGGCTGACTGCCGGTGTCGCCTCTTGGCTGGTGATCGGTTTGACGCCCGACACGCAGCGCACGAGTGCCGCCCCTGGCGTGGTCTCCGGGGGTTTTCGCGGGCCGGGACGCCGCTTCTGGCTTTGCGTCTTCCTGATCCCGGTCTTTCTGTACGTCACGGCCCGGCTGACCGTTGCCGCACATGCCCAGCCGCTGCCCGGCAGCCAGGTGCGGTTTTCTGGGACGCCGTCTGCACGCTGAGCATTTCCCCCAATGGGCGCTGCTTCCGGGGCGTTTATCGGGTTCCCTCGGTGCCCTGCGGGTCGCGTTGAAACGGTTCCGGCAGGGGAGTGTGACGGTTGCCCGCGGGGCGACGCGCCTACCGGGACCGTGGATTGTCGGAAGAGGGCCATGGAGGGCCAGAACATGGAGTCAGTACCGGACAAGCGCGTGCTTGCACCAGAGACGTGGAACGAGTTGAAACGGGACCTGTCCCTGTCCCGCCGGCAGGCGGACGTGGTCGAGCAACTGCTGCAGGGACATCTGGACAAGCGGATTGCCCGGGAGTTGCAGATGTCCGTGCCGACGGTGCGCACGCACTTGTGCCGGCTGTTCGCGCGCTTCGGCGTGGAGGACCGGTGTGAGTTGATCGTGCACGTCTAAGCCAAGTCCCGCGAGAAGTGTACGGCCTGCGGCTGTCCCCGCGCGCACTGACAACCCGCGGGAATCGGGCGGGACGGTGGTCTCTGCCTGCACACGAGCTTATAGAGCCGGGGGCCGCCGGCGGGGCCGTGGCATGCTTCTCACCGATGCCTTCGGGGGGTGTGCGCCCGTCGTCTTGGCCTTTGGCAGAGGCGGCGCAGGAAACGGGTTTCCCCACATTCCAGGGATCACGCCCTCGGTCCCTGCGATCCTCTGCTACCCACTCGCATTCCTTCTTCGTCCTTCCCTTCCGGGGGGGTGCCGTGCGTCCGCCAGACTGCTGTCTTCATGGCAGGAAGGACGGGGAAAAGGCGGCGGTGGGATTCGAACCCACGAATACCAGTTTTGCAAACTGGCGCCTTTGGCCGCTTGGCTACGCCGCCTGCTGCAAGCTAAAGCAGGCACAGTCTACCACCCCGCGTGCGGCAATTCAAGAAAATTTATCGAGGTTTTCGCCTTGGCCTTGAGATTGCCGTGCCGCCTGGTGCCTCATGTCGATGGAATCTCCGGGCAGAGGCGGTGAGTGGCAGCAGCTCGCAATGACATCCCCCACGCACAACGCCGCGGTCCTCCGCGTGCGCACCACCCCTTGCCCCTGGCTTCCGGGTGTACAGCGGTGCGCCGGGCGGTATACTGATGTCGTGCCCACCGGCCGTGCGGGCCGTCTCGTACGATGCTCCGGCGACCGTGCGGTTGACCTGGAACTCATGAAGGAGGTCGAGAATGGCGACAAAACGGACAACCGGGAGAGAATACTCCGATCGCTTCAGCCGTCGCGGCTTTCTGACCGGGACCTGCCTGGCCGCCTCCGCGCTCCGCATCAGGGACGCGAGCGCGCAGACGCCGTCCGCACGCACGTCTCCCGCGACGCCGACCGGGGGCTCCCCGCCGCAGGTGGTCGAGGTTCCGGCCATCGAGCCGGGCTACGTCGGGCCGCAGTTCTTCGACGAGCGGGAGCGGCAGGCCCTGCTGGAGGTCTGGGAGTCCGGATCTCCCTTCCGTTTCTGGGGGCCGGGCCGGCCGGAGAAGGTCCGGCGTTTCGAGGAGGATTTCGCGCAGCACATGGGAACGCGCTTCGCGCTGGGGGTGACGTCGGGTACGGCGGCCCTGGATTGCGCCGTGGCGGGGCTCGGCCTCGGACCGGGCGATGAAGTCATCGTGCCGGCGTACACGTGGTGGTCGGACTACACCTGCGTGGTCCACGCCGGAGCGCTGCCGGTCTTTGCCGACATCGATCGCACCTTCAACCTCGACCCGCAGGATTTCGAGCGGAAGATCACGCCGCGGACGAAGGCGGTCATTGCCGTGCACCTGCTGGGCGGACCCTGCGATCTGAACCGTATCCTGGAGATCGCCCGCCGGCACAAGATCGCAGTCCTGGAGGACGCCGCTCAATGTGTCGGCGGGTCCTATCACGGCAAGCAGCTCGGCTCCCTCGGGGACGTGGGCATCTACAGCTTCCAGATCAATAAGACCATCACCTCCGGCGAAGGCGGGGCGGTCGTCACCAACGATCCGGCCATCTACGAGCGGGCGGCCCGTTTCCACAACATGGGGTCCCTCCATCAGCTCTTTGCCGACCGGATCGGGTCCAGCAGCATACCGACGTTCGCCGGGGAGAACTTCCGGATGAATGAGATGACAGGCGCGATGCTCGGGGCGCAATTGACGAAGCTGGATACGATCGTCGCCCAACTGCGGCATCACGCCGGCGTGGTCTACGATGGCATCAAGACCATCCGCGGCATCCGCCTGCGCGAGCGGCCCGACCCGGCCGGCGACATCGGTTATTGCGTCGGTTTCGAGATGAAGGACAAGGCCGCCCGGGATCGTTGCCTCCAGGAATTGCGGAAGCGAAAGGTCCCGGCCTCCACGCTGACGGGATCGGTGCTGCTGCCCATCCAGGAATCGGTCATGAACAAGCGGGCCCGGCACCCCAACTGGCCCTCTTTCCAGAGCCCGGAAGGCAGGGCCATTCAATATGGCCCGGACACCTGCCGGCAGACGCTGGAGATCTTCGACCGGTTCGTCCTGATCCGCGTGGGTGCGAAATACACCGAGAAGATCGACGGCTACCTCATCGATGCGATCCGTGAGGTCCACGGCCTGATCGCATGATCGTTCCTTGCCGGAGCGTTTGCCTGTTCCTGGGAAGAGGAGAAAGGTATGAAGAACGAATTCAGTCGTCGTCAGGTCCTGGGCGCCGCGGTGGCTGCCGGCCTGGGGCTGTCGCCCCGGGGTCTCGGCGCCGCCGACGGTCCGGGCGTCACCGTCTGCAATCCGCTGCGGCGGACGCCGTTATCGCTGATCATCGACGATTCGTGTCCGGTGATCAACAAGGCATACTACTGGATCAAGCAGCGGCACGACTGGCGGCTGAAACACGCGCCGAACACCGCGCCTTCCGGCTGGGAGGTGCACTATGACAAGCTCGACCGGATGCCCAACGCCATCCCCGCCGCGTTTGCCGCCGAATGGGGCGAGTGGTGCGGCGCGCAGGGAATCCGGGGCAAGTACAGTATGGTCCCCTTTCCCGCGGGTATGGGACGGATCGACAAAGGGTTCCCCGGCTTCCCGGAGCACCAGCTGCGGGACTGGCTCCGCGTGACGAAGGAGATCATCTGGAAGAGCTTCGACCTGACGCCCGAGATGCTGACCCACACGCGGGTGGTAAACCTCAAGACCTGGGAGTTGACGGAGTTGTGGGAGCAGGGCGAGTGGGTGGACCCGCCCCTGGACCAACTGACCCAGTACATCACCACCGCGATGCAATTGCTCAAGAAGGTGGGCATTGCCTGCGAGGGCGTGACCAGTCCCGGCGGCTTCGGCCGGCGCAAGGAAGAAGGCTACGCGCGGGCCATCCTGGATGCGGCGCTGCAGGTCAATGATAACCCCCGCCCGTTCTACTTCTTGAACATGGAGATGGAGGAGATGCCCACCGTACCCCTCCGGCACGTGGAGAAAGACAAGGGCATCGCCATCGCCAGCATTGTCGGCTGCGCGGGCGACTGGTTCGGGGCCACCGGCTACGACACGGCCAACCCGGACCTGTTCATCACCGCCGACCTGCAGGGCGGCCGCCTGCCGGCGGTCTTGGCACAGGAGCGGCCCTGTGTTCTGGTCGGTCACTGGCCCGGGTTCTACGCCAATGACCGGATCGGGTTCAAGGTCCTCAAGGAAGTCAAGAAGCGGCTCGATGCCTACGACCCGGACCACACGAAAACGATCTGGATGAAGAATAGCGAGATCGGGCACTACTGGATGGCGCGGGAGTTGAGCGAACTGTCGCTGAACGGAACCGAGTGCCGGATTCACACCCGGTTCCCGACGAGCAATTTCACGCTGGCCTTCCCGGGTCGGGCCGCGACGCGCGTCCAAGTCGACGGGACGGATCTGCGGCTCGTCCGCTCCCAGCGGGATTTCCGCAGCGGCGCCTTCCTCGCGACCGAGAAAGAAACGTGTGCCGCCTTCGACTTGAAAGCTGGCGACACGGTACTCTCGATTACCGGATGAGTAAGGTTGGACGAGCAACGGGTGGCAGCCTCAAGACCGAAGGTCTTGGGGATGGCGGCCACAACAAGGCTCACGAGATGGAGCATGGCCAATCGGCTCAGGACCACTGGAAAGGACATGTCTTATGAACAAACGAGCGAATCTCTCCCGGCGTGATTTTGTGCAGACCGCCGTGGGCGCGGGCGTAGCCCTCGGCGTCCCGACGATTCTCGGGACGACCGCCAAAGGGCAGGGCAGGGTGTTCAAGATCGGCCTGATTGGTTGCGGCGGCCGGGGGCGGGGCGCCGCCGCCGGGGCGCTGGATGCCGCCAAGCTCCTCGGCTTCGACGTGCGCATCGTCGCCGTGGCGGACTACTTCCAGGCGCGGGCGCTGCAGGCCGGCAAGCAGTTCAACGTCCCGCCCGAGCGGTGTTTCGGCGGTCCCAAGTGCTACCAGGACCTGATGGAGACGGATGCCCAGATCGTCCTGATGGCCACCGCCCCGATCTTCCGGCCGCTGCACCTGGAGGCCGCCGTCCAGGCGGGCAAGCACGCGTTCATCGAGAAGCCGGTGGCGGTCGATCCGCCCGGCTGCCGGCGGATCATCGCGGCGGGCGCAGAGGCCGAGAAGAAGGGCCTGGTCGTCGTCGCCGGCACGGAGATGCGCCATGACTGGAGCTTCATCAAAACCCACCAGGCGGTCGCCGTCGAGAAGGCGCTGGGCCGGCTCTATGCAGGCCGCGTGTCGTTCTGCATCGCCAGCATGTTCTCGACCAAGCCGATCAACCCCAAGACGGCCGACGATCTCGTCCGGACCTGGCAAAGCTGGACCGCGCTCTCCGGCGATCATCTGGTCGAGCAGCACGTCCACAACATCGACATCGCCAACTGGTTCTGCGGCGGGCCGCCGGTCAGCGCGGTCGGGTTCGGCGGCCGCGGGCAGCGCGTGGCCGGCGATATGTACGACTTCTTCAGTGTGGACTACGATTACGGCGAGGGCGTCCACATCCACTCGATGTGCCGCCAAGTCAACGCCTGCTGGAACTGGACCGGCCACGACTTCGTCTACGAGAAGGGCCGGACCAACGGCAGCGACTACGCCAAGCCGAAGCAGTCGCCTATTCCCGCCGATCTGCCCCAGGCGCCGGCCAGCCACATCCAGGAGCAGCTTGACACGCTCTATTACGTGAGCAAGGGCAAGCCCATCAACCAGGCGCGGGCCGTGGCGGAATCGACGGCCACCGCGGTCATGGGCCGTATCTCGGCCTACACCGGCCAGCAGGTCTCCTGGAAGGAGATCATGGCCGACCCGAGCGCGAATCCGAAGCTGTACAACCTGACGCTCAAGCCGACCGCCGAGGACTTCGACAAAGGCACTGTGGAAATCCCGCCGGAGAACGTGGTCCCCGCCCCCGGCCAGCGGCCGTAAGGACCCCGGGCAGAAGAAGCGTAGCCCCTCCTCTGTCACCGCCGCGCAGGCGGGGGGCCACGAGAGTCGAGGCGTTTGGGGATTCCCGCCTGCGCGGGAATGACAGAAGGCAACAGTCATCTTCATTCTGATCGTCGCGGCACGGCCGCAATAGAGTAGCAGGGGAGACCGGTATGATCGAGTTGCTCCGCGCCCGGCGCAGCATCCGTGCGTACACGGATGAGCCGATTGAGCCCCAGAAACTGGAGCTGTTGAAGGAGACCGTGCTGCGGTCGCCCTCGTCGCGGAATATCGATCCGTGGGAATTCATCTTCGTGACGGACCGGCGGCTGCTGGAAAAGCTGGCGGTATGCAAGGGGCACGGCGCGGACTTCCTGGCGCAGGCGGCCCTGGGGATCGTCGTCTGCGGTGACAGTCACGAGAGCGACACCTGGATTGAAGACTGTGCCATCGCCTCGATTCTCGTGCAGATGGCCGCCCAGTCCCTGGGCCTGGGCAGTTGCTGGGTCCAGGTGCGCAACCGCCGGTTCGACGAGCAGACGGCGTCCGAAGAGTACATCCAGAAGCTCCTGCACATCCCGGAGCACGTCAAGGTCGAGTCGATCATCGCGGTAGGCTATCCGGCCGAGCAGCGCGAGGCCCTGCCACGGGCTGAGCTCAAGCATACGAAGGTGCATGCAAACACCTACGGTTGATGAAACGACGGCCAAGGCGCGTCCGGGTGGCATCGTCAAGGCCAAAGGCCTTGGCGATGGTCTTTTGCACGCCAAACCCGCCATCGCCAAGCTCCGCGGGCTCCGCTTGACGCTGCCACCCGGAAGTCAGCGGACGATGCATGAGTTGAGAAGCCACACCGTAATTCCGCGTTGCAGGTGCTTGTCGAGGAAGTAGAGCAGGCCGGGCAGATCGATCACGTGGCCTTCGGGATGCACGTCGAGCACGACGTTCTCGGGCCGCGCCAGGTCCCGGTAGATCGCTCGGACCTCCTCCATCGCCGCGCGGGCGAGCGGGACGTAGAACTGGCTGGGCGGTTCGAGCAGGCCGTTCTGGCATTGGAGTGGCCGGGGGGCGGTCAGGGCATAGATGTCCGCGAAATCGACTAACTCGCGCAGGCCGTCGAACTTCCAGCACAGGCAGTGATTCTGCTCCATGTGGTCCATCTTCGTAAGAAAACCCGCGCTGACCGTCGCCGCGACTCTCTCATCCAGCGCGCCCAGCCACATGGCCATCTCGCCCCCAAGAGACAACCCCGCACAGCCGATCCGTGCTTTGTCCACCTGCGGCAGGGATTCAAGGTAGTCGACGCACCGCATCAGGTCCCACAGCCGCTCACCCATGAGCAAACGGCCCGTCTCCCGGATTTCATGCTGGCTGACGGTCGTGGAAATCGTCACATATCCCTTGGCAGCCAGGGCGGTGCCAAAACCCCCGTAAATGCGGTCGGCCTTGGCCCTGGCGGCGTCCTTCGAAACCGTATTCGCATCATACGCACTGTGCCAATCGCTCCCATGCCCGCCCATACAGACGACGGCCGGGCCGGGACCTTTCTGTGTCGCCGGCAGCGTGACGATGACCCGGATGCGCCGACCGGGCGTCGCGCGAATCTCCAGTTCTTCGACCGTATAGGAGCCTTGGTCCACGGACGAGAGTCTCTGCGGATCCAACGCGATTCGGTTCCTCTCGCGCAGTAGATCGTCGATCCTGAGCCGGGCCTGGAGTCGCGTCCTGACATCCTTCTGCCATGCCTTTGCCTCGTCTGCCGCTCGCGACGTGTACCTCATCGTGCGAACCGCGCCGGCAGACGATCCGGCTGCCAACAGGCTGACAATCGACAGGCAGACAAGAAGATGCATCCATCGTCTATATTCCCGGGATGTTCTCGTCCTCACAGCCTCGATTCCTCCAGTTCCATCACGGTCGCCGCACAGGCGGCCAGGAAGCCTCCGCCGCGCCCGCGTCGGAGCATGCCCAACACCGTCTCGGGACCAGCCAGGTTGTTCTCGGCGCTATCCATCATTCTCGTTCAACACCGTCATTCTAACCGGACACGCTGTGCGAATCCACCCTTGACAGTCTGGGCGCGCGGCGGTCTAACTGAGACGTGTGACCATTCTCCGGAATCTTGAGAGGGCTCGTATGAACGGAGTTTTCCAGCACAGCAGGTGCCTGACTGTCGCGACCTCGCTCCTCCTGGTGATTCTGAGCGGTTGTGGCGAAAGAAGCGAAACGTCGGCAAGGCTGCAGGATGAGGCGCCGGCGGGGGTCTCCGGAACGTTCTCCATCGTGGCGGTGGACCCGAATACGGGGGTCTGCGGCGCGGCGGTCGCCAGCAAGTATCCGGCGGTCGGGAAGGTCGTGCCATACGTGCGTGCCGGGGTGGGAGCGTTCTGCACGCAGCATTGGCACAACCCGAAGTGGGGCGAGCGGGCCCTCAATCTTCTGGCCCAGGGCCAACTGCCGGAGGCGGTCCTGTCCGAACTGTTGCGGGACGATCCGCAGAAGGACAAGCGCCAGTTGGCGATCATCGACATGTCCGGCCGGGCGGCCAACCGCAATCCCGCCAACGCCGATCCCTCGGGCATCTGGTGGGGCGCTGCCTCCGGACGGTACTATGCCTGCCAGGGTAACACGCTCACCGGCTGCGAGGTCGTCTACGCGATGGCCCGCGCCTACGAGCGGACCCAGGGCAGCCTCGCCGACCGTTTGATGGCGGCTTTGGTCGCCGGGGACAAGGCCGGCGGCGATCATCGCGGCCGGCTGGCCGCGGGGATGCGGGTCGCGAAAAAAGGCGTGGAGGGCTACTGGCTCGAACTGTACGTGGATAAGAGCGATGACGCCGTGACGGAGCTGGCGAAGGAGTATGCGGCTTTGGAGCATCAGGCCAAGGGAGCATCGCCCGGCAGTGAACAGCCTTGAATGTAACTTGTCGAATCATTGGGAGGTTCTACGATGGGAACGCTACTACCTTGTAGGATGGGCTTCAGCCCATGCGGGACATCCGGCGTGATGATGCGAGGGCAGCATGGGCCCAAGCCCATCCTACACCTACTCGTGTTGCTGATGGCGGGGCAGGTCGGCCTGGCGAAGGAGTCCGCCCCCTGGCTGGGTGTGCACCTGGGGGTGTCGAGCAATCGGCAGGCGACGGCCCTGACGGACGTGGTGGGCTCCCTGGCCGAGCTCGGCATCAACGCGATCGTCGCCGAGATCAACTATGGATTCGAGTACGAGTCTCACCCCGAGCTGCGCGGGCGTGACCCGATCACGAAAGAGCAGGCCGGCAAGCTGGCGGCCGAGTGCCGTAAGCACCGGATTCGGCTGATCCCGCAGTTCCAGTGCCTAGGCCATCAATCCTGGAGCCGTAACACCGCTCCCTTGCTGACCAAGTACCCGCAGTTCGATGAGACGCCCGGGTTGTACCCCGAGAACAAGGAAATCTACTGTCGAAGCTGGTGCCCGCTCCATCCCGAGGTCAATCCCATCGTCTTTGGCCTCATGGATGAGCTGATCGGGGCGTTCCAGGCGGATGCCCTGCACGTCGGCCTGGACGAGGTCTTCCTGATCGGCGAGGACGCCTGCTCCCGCTGTAAAGGCAAGGACAAGGCCGAGCTGTTTGCCCGGGCTGTCAACGACTACCACAAACACCTCGTGGGCGAGCGCCGCGTTGAGATGCTGATGTGGGGCGACCGCCTGATCGATTCCAGCGTGCTCAAGTTCGGCAAGTGGGAAGGCAGCGAGAATGGCACCGCCCGCGCGGTTGACCTGATCCCCAAGGACATCATCCTCTGTGACTGGCACTACGAGCTGCGGCCCGCCTATGAGTCGGTGCCGATGTTCCTGGAGAAGGGCTTCCGCGTCTGGCCGGCCAGTTGGAAGAAGCCTGACGCCGCCAAGGCGTTCGTAGACTATTCCCTGGCGCAGCGGGGCAATCCGCGGATGCTCGGCCACCTGAACACCACCTGGGGTGCTGTTCAGGTCAAGGATCTGGCCAAGTTCGAGCCGCTGCTGATCGCGGCCGGCAGCTTCAAGCCGCGACAGCCTTAGTCGTAGGGCGACGGGTGGCATCTGCAACGGGCGTTCTATCGGCCGATCTGTTTCCGCAGCCACTCGATGCTCTGCTCGACCTTGCCGGGGGCCGCTTCGCACTCGATGGACAGGATGCCGTCCCACTTGGTCTTCTTCAACAGCTCGATGCACCCCGCGATGTTGTCGGCGTTCACGCCTTCGCCGATGGCCACGACGGAGGAGGCAATGCCGGTTTCCTGGCCGCGCGCCGCCCGGGCGAGGGCCTCACTGACGTCCTTGATGTGGCAGTGGGACAGCTTGTCCCGGAAACGCTGGAGGAACTTGACCGGGTCCTGTCCGGCGATGAACGTGTTACCCGTATCGAGGTTCATCCGCAGATAGGGTGAGTCGAAGAACCCCAGGATCTGTTCCATCGTGTCCGGGTTGGTCGTATAGGGCCCGTGCGGCTCGACGTTGATGATGATCTCGTATCGCTCGGCCCACTCGAGCACGACGCGGTAGTACTGCTTCATCAGGGCCATCACCTCCTTGTCGGCGTAGCCCTCCGGCTTGCGGGCCCCATCTGTGGTATCCACGCAGGGACACCCCACGGCCTTGGCGAACTGGATGGCGCGAAGCGTGTAGCCGATGCCGCGGTACAGGCCTTCCGGGCAGGACATCGGATAGGCCGCATCGAGCTGGGACATCTGCAATCCCAGCGAATCGAGGTATGCCTTCAACTTCAAGGGGTCCGAGTGCAGCGGGATGTGCGGACTGAACCCCAGGGCCTGGATGAAGTAGTCCCCGTCGATCGTGCCGAACTCGACGTGCTCCAGGCCGTGGTCCTTGGCGAACTGACACGGGACCTGGTAAGAGACATCGAGATGACGCCAGTTGTCTACGTGCATGCCCAGTTTCATCATGATCTGCTCCCCTTCAATATGGATTAGGTGATGCCGTTACTCTTGTGACATACGATGGTAACGGCGCCGGCGGCACAATGCCAGAGTCTGCCCGCCAGTAGAGGTTGCAGGGCAGGGCAATCGCATGAAATCGGTCAGGTCGATTTGGTGTTGCCGGTGGCTTTGAATCCGAGCAGTGTCAGGAGGTAATCTCCGTCGTAGGCGGCCTTAGCCCTTTTGCTCTTGATGCCCAGCTTGCAGGTCTTTTCCTGCTGGAGCAAGAGCAGGCTGATCCGACGGATACGAGCAAGGTTCTCCGCCGCGTTTTCGATACGCACGCGACATTGGTCCTCGTTGAAGCTGACATCCAGCGTCCAGTGCAGTTCGTTTTCCACCCGCCAGTGATTGCGGATCAGGACGGCCAGCTTCTGCGCCTGCCGGCCCGAATGGGAACTGAGGAAGTAACGACGTTCGATACTCGTCTTTGCGTTGACCGTCCGGGTGCATTCCACGACCGCCATACAGGCCAAGCCGGGCCAGTCATGGCGTTGGAGCAGCCAATCGACCTGCCAACACGTCCAGCTCCTGCGAACTTCGATCCGGCCGTGAGACTTCTCCACCGTTTCATAATAGTCACCGTGCCGAGTCGCCCCACGCGTGATCCGATCATCCATGAAGGCTTGGACGTCTTCTTGGAGAGAACTCTGATTGCCTTTGAGGGCCAGCACATAATGGCCGCCTCGGCCGATGATCTTCTGAGCGATGTCTCTTTGGCAGCCCATGGCGTCGATTGTCACCGTCGCGTCCTGAAGCTGCAACATCTCCAGCAGCGACGGAATGGCGGTGATCTCGTTGGTTTTGTCGTCGACTTTCAACTGACTGAACACGGCGTGGTTCTCATGCACGTAGGCGTTGATCATGTGGATCGCGGCCTTGTTCGAAGCGTGGTCGAAGCTGCGACGCAGCGTCTTTCCGTCGATGGCGATGTGCTTGCCTTGGGTGGTCGAACCGAGCAAGGCATGGATCCACAATTGAATTCGGCGCTCGAAGGCATCCGGGTCCAGAGCCGCCAGCACCTTGCCGAAGGTGTCGTGAGACGGAATGCCGTTGGGTAAATCCAGAAAGGTGCGAAACCACGCTTCGTGGGCCTTGCCGAAGTCTTCGATCTGGGTCCAGTGTTCCAATCCGCAGAGAACGGCACAGACCGTGATGACCAGGATGTCATGGAGTTTATGGGATACTTTTCCGACCATGCGGGGATCGGGCATGTCACGAAATAGGCGCAGCAAAAGCACGTGAGCCGACTCTTCCATGAAGGGCTCCTTCTACAGGGCGTTGATCACTATTCTTGCAAGGCCTTGCCCCAGAGAAGCAGGACTATACCGGATCGTAATCGCCAGCGCAATTGCCTATCTTAACATCTGAAGATTTCCTTCATTTCGTTTCATGCGATTGCCCTGGGTTGCAGGGCGGAGGGGTTGACTTTACAATTTCGTCACCGTACTCCTCCATGGACTTCGGAATGTGAAAGGGTATCGATCATGCGGTCATCACACCTGACAATTGTCCTGTCGTTTGCGATGTGCACGGGTGTCTCTGCGGTGGTGGCTCAGGAATATGGCAAACCGGATCACGGTCAGCCCGGCGACGAGATGATCCAGGCGTACCTCAGGCAGGTGACGGACAAGATTGATGCGACGTTCGCGGAGGACTATGCGTCGTTAGAGCATTGGAAAGGCATCCGCGCCCGGTGCCGGCAGGAGTACTTCTACATGCTGGGTCTGGACCCCGCGCCAGCAAGATCCCCGCTGCAGGCCACCGTCACGGGGACGCTCCAGGGCGACGGCTTCCTCGTGGACATGCTCCACTATCAGAGCAGGCCCCGGCTGTACGTCACCGGCAACCTCTACCGACCCGCCCAGGTCGCCGGTGGCCAGCGCTTGCCGGCCGTGCTGTACGTCTGCGGGCACTCCAACGCCGGCCGTAACGGCAACAAGGCCCCGTACCAGGCACACGGCATCTGGTTCGCCCGGCACGGGTACATCTGCCTGGTGCTCGACACCCTCCAACTGGGCGAGATCGCGGCGATTCATCACGGCACCTATCGCGAGGGCCGCTGGTGGTGGCATTCCCGCGGCTACACTTCCGCGGGCGTCGAGTGTCTCAACGGCATCCGCGGCCTCGACTACCTGATCAGCCGGCCGGATGTGGACCCCGAGCGGATCGCGGTGACCGGCATCAGCGGCGGCGGGGCGGCCACGTTCTGGATCGCCGCTGCCGACGAGCGGGTGAAGGTCGCGGTGCCCGTCAGCGGCATGGCCGACCTGGCGTCGTACGTCTCCAATCGCGTCATCAACGGGCACTGCGACTGCATGTTTCTCTACAACACCTTCCGCTGGCCGTGGACCCGCATCGCGTCGCTGATCGCCCCGCGTCCCATGCTCTTCACCAACAGCGACCAGGACGCCATCTTCCCGATGGACGCGAACCAGCGGGTCATCAACCGCCTGGAGCGGCTCTACAGCCTCTTTGGCGCCGGGGACCTCGTCGACAGCTTCGTCAGCATCGGCGGCCACGCCTACCGCCAGGACATCCGCCAGGGAGCCTTCCGCTTCATCAACACGCACCTCAAGAACGACCCCCGGGTGGTCGCCGACAGCGAAGTGGACCTCGTGACCGGTCCTGAGGACAAGCGCCAATACCCCATCGCGGCGGAAAAGCTCCGCGTCTTCCCCCAGGACTCCGAAATTCCCAAGGACGAGTTGAACACGACAATCGACCAGCACTTCGTGCCAATGGCCAAGGTTGATCCGCCGCAGCCAGGTGCGTACGAGGCTTGGCGGATCGGGATCCTGGCCGAGCTGCGCCGCGTCGTGTTTGGGTACTTCCCCGAGCGCATTCCGGCGGCCCGGCCTCAGGACAACTGGCTCACGTCCGAACCCGGCATCAAGGTCCACCTGCAGAAGGTGGCGGAATCTCCCGCCGCGCGGGAGCTGACTCAGGTCGTGCTCGTCGTAAGGAATCCCGAGGCGGGCGAGGACTCTGCCGGTCGACTTGAGGGCATGCAGAGATGGGGTGATATCGTGTACACCTGTGCGCCCCGCGGCGTGGACCAGACCCGCTGGACGCAAAAGAACCCGCCGAACTACGTGGAGCGGGCCCATGTTCTGCTCGGCCGCACGGTAGACACGGGACGGGTCTGGGACATCATCGCGGCCGCCCGCTATCTGCAGTCGGTGCATCCGAACCTCCACGTCTCCGTGGCCGGCGCGGGACCCGGGGCAGTGCTGGCGGCCTACGCCGCCCTCCTGGAGCCGGAGATCGCGGGCGTAATCGCCATCAATCCGCCCTCATCGCACATGGACGCCAAAGCCCCTCAGTTTCTCAATGTTCTGCGGGTGTGCGATATTCCGGATGCCTTCGGCATGCTCGCCCCGCGTCCCTTGACGTTGCGCGGGTGGACGGGCGATCCGGCAGCCAAAGTGGCCCGGGTGTACGCCGCTGCGGGTGCCTCGGACCAACTCCGCCAGGAACCCTGACGAGTTCTAACACCCAAGTTCGGTGATCTGAAGCCATCGCAGACCCGTCTTTGTAGGGCCTGCCCTCGACCTGATCGGGGGTCGTGCGTCCGCGCACGACCCAGTGGCATGGGCGTCCCGCCCATGAATTCAGAGTCACGGGCAAGGTGCCCGTGCTACGCGAGCGCGGACGCTCGCCCTACGAGGAGGACCGCACATGCGGTTGCCCCGGCAGGGTGGCAGCGGCAAGCGGAGTCTTCGGAGCTTGCCGCTGGCGTTTGCATCTGTCCCACGAACCAGCGGCAAGCCGCGCTTGCCGCTGCCACCCAGTATGAGCTCTGTGGGGTGCGCATCACGCACCGTCTTTGGTCCGGTTCCGGTGCTCAGAAGTGGAACGTGGGATTACCCGGGATTTCCGGGCCGGGCTTGCCCCGGGACTGCCTGGGCATGGTATAATAGATCCGTGGACGTGTCATCGAGAACAGTTGAGGCAGAACCGGGATTCCTCGCGGGGGGGAGCTCGGGGGGCCTGTCGCAACGCGGCCGCCCGGGCCGGGGGAGTGCCTGGTTGTGGGTCCTGATCTGTCTTGTCCTCCTGGTGCCGGCGGTCGTGGCCTGGGGACAGGCCGGGTACGAGGTGGAAGGACTGGAGCAGGTCGAGCGGGTCGGGCCCGGCCCGATCGAGCAGATGCAGGCCGCCTGGGAGCGGTGGGGCCGGCTCGTGATCGGGGGAGCCGGCGTCCTGCTGCTGATCGCGGCCTTCTGGATCATCAACCCGTTTCGCATTTATGACAGCGCCAACGAGCGACGCCTGCGGCGCGCGCTGCGCAGCGTGGATGATCTGCTGAAGAAGATCCAGGAGGAGGCGGAGGCCACCAGCGAGAATTCCAGGAAAGACGAAGCGGTGCCGGAAGAGGGTCTGCTGGCGGGACTGGCCGAGGTGGCCGAGTTCACCAACGCGGAGCAGGTCCCTTCCTACGTCCTGACCGTCAACGATCTGATGCTCGACAACATCCGGGTGACCCTCAAGAAGCTGCGTCGGCTCACCGAGGGCAACGCCGAACGGTACCGCGGCTACATGTTCTCCGTCCTCAAGGGTATCAAAACGCTGGCGGAGCAGAGCGCGGAGGCGGGCGCCGCCTCGGGGTTGGCACTCGATGTCCGGGAGTATTTCGGGGATGACAAGCGGTACCAGGCCTGGCATAAGTTGCTCAGCCACTCGGCGCGCCGGGGGAGACACCGGGAGATCTCGCATGGTTTTCTGCTGTTCATGAGGGACCTCAAGGAAGGAAGGCCCTTGCAGGTGCCGAGTTCCCCGTTGCCTCCCGCCCCGGAAGTGCCCACCGGCGTCACGGAAGAGGCACCCGCGATTCCGACAACCGTCAACGAGGAGACGCTGCCGGCGATCCAGCGGGCTGCCCTTCACGAAGCTCGCGCTCTGTGCACGCTCATTCGTGCGGGCAAGCCCCCGGCGGACGACCAGGCTTGGCAGTTTGAGATGGTCCGCCGGCAGCGGCAGGTCCATCTGCGGACCGAGGCGCAGCGGATGCTCGCCGTCTTTCTCAGCAGTGAGAGAAAGGCCCTGCGGGAGATTACGAAAGCCCTGCTGCTGCCTTGCCGGACCTGGGAACACACCCTGCGCCTGTTCGGCGTGGAAAGCGGGGACCAACTGCGGCAACGGATCGAAGACAAGCTGCTGACCACCCAGGAGATCGTCCTCCTGGAGAAGACCTTCCTCCAGACCTTCGGCAAGCGGGAGGTTCTGGTCCGTGTTTATGGGCAGGACAAGGCCGCGGGAATGATGATGGACCTGCATCTGCCCCAGATGCGGCGCGAGGCCCTGGCCCTGCTGCGCCGGCTGCACGAGGTCGAGCCGGACCGCCTGGACGATGCCACGCAGGCCCTCAACGACGAAGAGACGCCGAAGAACGGCCAGATCAAGCGGCTGATCGAGCGCTACGTGCAGCAACGACAGGATCCTCTGCGTTGACAAACGGCGCAAAACCCAATAGAAATCCCCTGGCAATGACTCTGTCGATCCGGAGGATACAATGCCGGCTACAGGACCGGCGTGAAGGAGAACATATGCAGTACAGACAACGTGCACGTTTGGCCTGGGGGGCGGTGGCCGTGGGCGGGCTCGTGCTGGCGCTGGGCTCGTGCGGGCGGAACGCCGAGGCTCAGACTCCGACCTGCAAAGTGGTCATCGTCACCGGGATCGACTATCCCGGCCACAAATGGAAAGAGACGGCGCCGGCGCTGGCGGCCGAGCTGCGCCAAGATCCCCGGCTCACGGTCGACGTGGTCGAGACGCCCGATTTCCTGGCCTCCCGGAAGCTGAGCGACTACCGCGTCGCGGTACTGCATTTCATGAACTGGCAGACGCCCGATCCTGGTGAGCAAGCCCGGCGGAATCTGGCCCGCTTCGTCGGCGCAGGCGGCGGCGTCGTGGCCGTTCACTTCGCCTGCGGGGCCTTCCAGGGCTGGCCCGAGTTCGAGAAGATCGTCGGGCGGGCCTATGACCCCAAGCTCCGCGGACACGATCCTTTTGGCTCCTTCGAAGTTCGGATGACCGGCGTGGATCATCCGATCACGCGCGGGCTGAAGCCCTTTGCTATCACCGATGAGTTGTATACGTGCTTGGCAGGCGCGCTGCCGATCCAGGTCCTGGCCGAGTCCACGTCGAAAGTGGACGGCAAGAACTACGCGATGGCTTTCACCCTGAAGTACGGCCAGGGCCGCGTATTCCACAGCCCGCTCGGGCACGACGTCGGCGCGATCACCAATCCGGGAGCTGCGGAGCTCTTCCGACGCGGCTGCGCCTGGGCGGCGGGTCTGGCGCCGGTTCCGGGGACGAAGCCCAGGAAGGTCACTTTCCTCGCCGGCAAGCCCAGCCACGGCGCCGGCACGCATGAGTGGGATCAGGTCGCCCGGCTCGTGCAGCAATGTCTGCAGGATGCGACGAACATCGAGCCGCTCGACATCGAGATCCACGATAATGGCTGGCCCCAGAATCCCGCGGCCTTGGATGACGCCGATGCGATCGTGTTCTTTGCGGACGGGCGCGAGAGCCATCCGCTCGTGGACCCGGGCCGACGGGCGAAGATCGCGGCCCT
>JALORE010000524.1 GCA_025459125.1 Planctomycetota bacterium
AGGTATACTTGGCCCACAGGAATTCGTAGCAGTGGGGCCTCTGGCATGTTTGGGATGAAGAGTACCTTCATCTTTCACCTAATCTTTCACTTAATCTCCCCGGCTCCAGAAGATCAGGTGAAGGATTAAGTGAAAGATTAGGGTTTCCGATCCCGGCGCAGCCGGTTAAGTTCACTGCCCGGATCGCCGGGAGGCCGGTGCCTGGGCTTGAACGAGCGTGCTCACACACTCTTTCCTTAAGGAGTCAGCTATGTTGCTGATCGCGAATTCAGCGTTTGATGCCCTGCCGCGGCGGCGAGCGTTGCCTGATCGGCCCGGCGCGGAAGGGGGCGCATCCCTGCCCGCCTCAAGGGCCGTCTTCGCGTGCGTGGCGGTGTTGATCGTCGCGGCAGCCGGCGCGCCGCGGGCCCCGGCCCAGGCGCCGCAGAACGATGCCCCCTGGCTGCGCGTGACGGAGGATGAGTTCGGCATCAAGATCGAGACGGACAAGCTCGAGGCCGTCATTCCCAAGAAGAAGAACAAGCAGTGGATGACGGGGATCGAGAAGCAGTCGTTCTTGGACAAGACTTCCGGCTTTCGCGAGATCGGCGACGGGCTGATGGTCGTCGACTGGATCCTGGAGGCCGGCAGCGATGAAGCGTACGCCGACAAGATTCTCGCCAGCCAGAGCACGCCCGCCATCGGCCGCTATCTGTGGCACACGAACGAGACCACTCCCGAGGCCAAGGCCCGAGCCAGTGCACTTCACGGGAGCAGCCATCGCAAGCGCATGGTCGAGGGGCCGCAGCTTTGCCCTTGGATGAAGCCCGTGCAGCCCGAGGTCATTCGCGGCCCTGACTTTGTCGCCGTCCAGACGTCGTACCGGTTTGAGTTCGCCGCCCCCGGCCGCAAAGCCGGCTCGCGCTGGACGCAACTCGTTGTCTTTCCCAGGGGCGAGCGGTATTTCCTGTTGATGGACCGGATCGACAGCGTCAACGACTCGGACGAGATGTTCCTCCGCAACGATACGCCCGGCTCCGTCCGCCACGAGCAGGGCGACACGTTCAGCGAAATGTATCTCAGTTACCTGAGCGGCCCCAACGGCGTACGCATCCCGTCCAGCGAGTTCTTGACCCCGTTTCCGCCCGACCGGAAATTCAACTACCGGCGGGACATGAACCGGACTCCGGAGCATTTCATCCGCGCCTACCATTTGCGGGACAAGCAGACGGGCAAGGACGGCCCGTGGCTGGCGGGGTTGACGCTCGAACCCTCGGTCGTCTACGAGGCGTGGTGCGCCCAATGGCCCGGGAACTTCCTGGTCATGATCGTGGAAGTCCACGGCCGACCCGTGAAGGCGGGCGAATCGTTCAGCGCGGCCCACATCGTCGGCTACTTCGACACCATCGCCGACATGCACGCCGTGTACGAGCGTTACAAGGGCCACACCGCCCTCGCGGCCGACGCCTCCGGCTGGCGCCTGCTGAAGTCGCCGAGGTGACTCGTCACCGCCGGTGCCGCGAGGTATCGGCCGGGCCGGCGCACGCTTGCCGCGTACGGAGCGGCGGGGTATCCTGTTCGACGGTCTGGCCGCTTCCTGGCGGGAATCGTCGGTGCAGGGAGTTGAACCTCAATCTGGAAGGACATCACACCGAGGGGCCGCCATGGTCGGTTGCAGCCCGCCCGTGCTGTCAACGATAATGGCAAGCGGCCGCTTGAGCGCCCAACCCAAGGCGGCGGCCTTTCGCCCACCGCTGCGCCGTGGCCGTTGGCCCCTGCCTCCACCACCAACCTACCACCAACCCCAAGGAGTGCTGCCATGTCCAGCCGCTTCGCACGGCGCGAGTTTCTGAAGAAGTCTGTCGGCGCTGCCGCCTTGGCGGCCGGCGCCTCGACCGTGGGTCTGCCGGCCGTCCTGGCCGAGCGATCGCCAGTGAGCACCTGGTCGCGCTGGTCGACATTGACGACGGGCGGATGGCGAACACCTTGGATTGGCTCGACAAGAATCACCCGGGCGTCCGGTCCAAGGTCAAGACCTATTACGACTACCGCAAGATGTTCGACGAGCTGCACCAGCAAATCGACGCGGTGTTCATCGCCATCCCGGACCACAGTCACGCCTGCGCCGCCATGACGGCGATCAAGCTGGGCAAGCACGTCTACTGCGAGAAGCCGCTGACGCACGGCATCTACGAGGCCCGCGCCTTGGGCGAGGCGGCACGCCAGTACAAGGTCATGACGCAGATGGGCAACCAAGGGCACGCCGGCGAAAGCATCCGCGTGCTCCGCGAGTACCTCGAAGCCGGCGCAATTGGAACCGTGCTGGAAACGCACACTTGGGTTTCCCAATACTACGGCGACCAGGTGCGGCCGCCCGACGCGCCGGTGCCGCAGGGCGTGCATTGGGACGAGTGGATCGGCCCCGGCCCCTGGTGCAATTATCGCCCCGGCTTGCACCCCGGCGGGCGCATCCCTGCCTGGTACATCTGGAAAGACTACGGTACGGGCCTCCTGCCTTGCGTGGGAGTCCACGCCTTTGACGCCGTTCACTGGGGCCTGCAATTGAAGTACCCGGCCAGCGTCGAGGTCTTGGGACAGGAGGACGGCAGTCCCGGAGTTTGGCCGACCTTCAGCACGCTGCTCTATGAATTCCCCCGGCCGGGACTGCCGCCCTTGAAGGCGTATTGGTATGGCGGAAAGCGCCAAGAGCAAATCGCCAAGGACCGTGACGACCGGCTCTTCGGCGCCAAGAACATCAACCACCCGCGCGTGGCCGACGAACTGACGGCCAAGTATGGACGTGATCTGACCTCTTGCGGGACCATCTTTGTGGGCGACAAGGGCTACATGTACTGCGACGAGTATTGCGGCGGTGCGCGGATCGTGCCCGAAGAACAGCACCAGCAGTATCCGCCGCCGCCGAAGAAATATGCCCGGACCCAGGGCATCCACGCGGACTTCCTGCGGGCCGTCAAGGAGGGAGGCGATCCGCCCAGCTCCAACTTCCCCGATGTCTCCGGACCCTACCTCGAGGCCCTGCTGGTCGGCAATCTGGCCATGTTGGCCGGGGCGGGCAAGAAAGTCGAGTGGGATGGCGTGAACATGCGCTGCACAAACCTGCCGGAACTGAATCAGCACGTCCGTCGCGAATACCGCAGAGGCTGGTCGCTTTAAGGCCTGCGGTGGAGTAGGCAGAGGGGAGTGGGCAGAGACAGAGTCCCCGTACTGTGTGCGGCGGATTTGCGCGACGAGTGGGCTTTGCAGGCCAGGCCGCCTCCCGCTACACCCACAACCGTCTTCCGGTCGTCCTGGTGTACCAGGAGGCGAAAGCCAGCCCAAGCCTCGCCCTGGACCGTGAGGCCGCCGTCAAGACAATCGCACGGCAGAAGAAGGAGTCGCTGATCCGAAGGAA
>JALORE010000086.1 GCA_025459125.1 Planctomycetota bacterium
GTTCACGCCCCAGGATGGCCCCAAGCACAACTGGCCGCTGCAGCGCGGGTACGAGCGGTTTTACGGCACGATCACCGGCGCCGGCAACTTCTTCGATCCTTCGACACTGTGCCGGGACAACACGTACGTGACACCGCGGAGCGACCCCGAGTACAAGCCCGAGGCGTACTACTACACGGACGCCATCAGCGACAACGCCGTCCGGTATCTCCGGGAGCATCACGAGCAGACGCCCGAGAAGCCGTTCTTCCTCTACATGGCCTTCACGGCCGCCCATTGGCCGATGCACGCGCCGGAAAAGGCCATCGCCAAGTATAAGGGTAAGTACGACCAGGGGTATGGTCACTACCGCCAGCAGCGTTTCACGCGGCTCAAGAAGATGGGCCTGATCCGCAAGGACTGGGACCTGAGCCCGCAGGCGGGCGATTGGGAGAAGATCGAGCACAAGGAATGGGAAGCCCGGTGTATGGAAGTCTACGCCGCCATGATCGATACCATGGATCAGGGCATCGGGCGGGTGGTAGCGGAATTGAAGAAGCAGGGCGCGCTCGACAACACGCTGATCTTCTTCCTGCAGGACAACGGCGGCTGTGCCGAGACGGTGGGCCGGGCGGCCGATGTCAACGAGAAGTGGGCCGCGGCTCTCAAGGACCTCAAGCCCATGGCTCCGGACGAACTGCAGCCGAAGCTGGCGCCGCCGATGCAGACGCGCGATGGGCGGATGGTTCGCGGCGGACCGACCGTGATGCCGGGATCGTACGACACGTACATTGCTTACGGCCGGGACTGGGCCAACGTCTCCAACACGCCGTTCCGCGAGTACAAGCACTGGGTTCACGAAGGCGGCATCTCGACGCCGCTGATCTGTCACTGGCCCGCCGGCATCCAGACCCGCGGCCGGCTCTTCCACGAGCCGGGGCACCTCATCGACATCATGGCCACCTGCGTGGACCTCTCCGGGGTGCAGTATCCCGCGCAATACCAGGGTAACGACATCCAGCCCATGGAAGGCACCAGCCTGGCGCCGGCGTTCCAGGGACGGTCGCTCGGCGCGCGGACGATCTTCTGGGAACACGAGGGCAATCGGGCCGTCCGCCAGGGCAAATGGAAGCTCGTCGCGAAGCACGCGAGCGACTGGGAGTTGTACGACATCGACGCCGACCGTACGGAGATGCACGACCTGGCCGCGCAGAACCCGCAGAAGGTGCAGGAGTTGAAAGCCCTGCATGAGCAGTGGGCGGCGCGCTGCGGCGTGCAGCCCTGGCCGTTGAACAAACCCGGACAGAAGCAGGCCGGACAGAAGAAAGCCGGACAGAAGAAAGCGAAACGAGGTTGATATGGAAGCACGATTGAACCGACGCGGATTTCTCAAGACCCTCGGTTTGGCCACCGCGGCGCTGACCATTCCGGCGTGCCGGAGCACAACGGGCGTCTCCGCGACCGGGAGCAAGAAACGGCCGCCGAACTTTGTGATCATCTTCATCGACGATATGGGCTACGCCGACGTGGGCTGCTTCGGGGCCACGGGCTACGAGACGCCCAACATCGACCGCATGGCCGCCCAGGGGACACGCTTCACCGATTTCTACGCGGCCTCGTCCGTGTGCACGCCGTCGCGGGCGGCCCTGATGACGGGCTGTTATCCGCAGCGGGTCGGCCTGCCGCAGGTGCTTGGACCCGGTGCCAAAATCGGCATCAGCGACAGCGAGATGACCATCGCCCAGATGCTCAAACCCCTCGGTTACGCGACCGCGTGCTTCGGCAAGTGGCACCTCGGCCACCTGCCCCAGTTCCTGCCGACGCACCACGGCTTCGACGAGTATTTCGGCCTGCCGTACTCGAACGACATGTGGCCCCGGCACCCGGAGAACCCCAAGGCCTATCCCGAGCTGCCGCTGGTCGAGGGCGACCAGGTCGTTACCCACGATCCGGACCAGACGCAACTGACGACCTGGTACACGGAGCGGGCCGTGCGCTTCATCGAGAAGAACAAGGACCGGCCGTTCTTCCTGTACGTGCCGCACTCGATGGTGCATGTCCCGTTGCACGTATCGGACAAGTTCAAGGGCAAGTCGAAGCAGGGCCTGTTCGGCGACGTCGTCATGGAAGTCGACTGGTCCGTCGGCCAGATCCTCGACACGCTGCGCCGCCTGAAACTCGATCAGGACACGATGGTCGTGTTCTGCTCGGACAATGGCCCCTGGCTCAGCTACGGGGAGCACGCCGGCTCGGCGAAACCGCTGCGCGAAGGCAAAGGTACCTCCTTCGACGGCGGCCAGCGCGAGCCGACCATCATGTGGTGGCCGGGCAAGATTCCCGCGGGCAAGGTCTGCCGCGAGCCGGCCACGACGATGGACCTGCTTCCCACCATCGCGGGCCGCAGCGGCGCCAAGCTGCCCGACCACAAGATCGACGGCAAGGATATCTGGTCGTTGGCCAGCGGCCAGAGCGGCGCCAAGAGCCCGCACGAGGCGTTCTTCTATTACTCCGGCTGGGCCCTCGACGCCGTCCGCAGCGGTCCGTGGAAGCTGCATTTCCCGCACGGCTACCGGACCCTCGGCGGCCGGCCCGGCGGCACCGGCGGCATTCCCGCGAAGTACGAGCAAGCCAAGATCGACCTGGCACTTTTCAATCTCGAAAACGACGTCAGTGAGCAGCACAACGTCGCCGCTCAACATCCGGATGTGGTCGCGCGCCTGCAGCAACTTGCCGAGGCGATGCGCCAGGACCTCGGCGACGGCAAGAAGGAAGGCCCCGGCCGCCGTCCGCCCGGCAAGGCGTGATCAGAGAAGGCAGAAGAACAAAGGTAAGAGGTAAAGGAAAAGAAGCCGGGGAGCGGCATCAAGGCCGTAGGGGCGAGGCATGCCTCGCCTCTGCCAGTGTGCCCGTGAGGGCACAGGGCCTTTTGGCAGAATGGGCGTTCGATCCCCTTCTGTCCCCCCCCGCGCAGGCGACAGGGTGGCAGCGGCAAGCGCCGCTTGCCGCTGGCGTCTGCGTCTATCCTAGGGACCATCGGCAAGCTGCGCTTGCCGCTGCCACCCGGATCGAGAGACATGAGTTGGCACAATCCGAGAGGTTGACATGCGTACGCAAATGACGCGGCGGGATTTCGTGCGGTGGATGGGAATGGGAGCGGCCGGTTGGGCGGCGGCAGGCCGCACGCGTGATATGCGGCTCCGCGCCGCGGAGAAGCCGGTCCGGAAGCCGAACTTCATCATCATCTTCTGCGATGACATGGGCTACGGCGACCTCGGCTGCTACGGTCATCCGACGATCCGCACGCCGAATATCGACCGCATGGCGGCGGAGGGGCAGAAGTGGACCGATTTCTACGTGGGAGCGTCCGTCTGTACGCCGAGCCGGGCCGCCTTGCTGACGGGACGGCTGCCGATCCGTAGCGGCATGTGCAGCGACGTTCGCCGCGTCCTGTTCCCCAACTCGGCCGGCGGACTGCCGGCGGGCGAGGTTACGATCGCCGAGGGTCTCAAGCCGCAGGGCTATGCCACCGGATGCATCGGCAAGTGGCACCTCGGACATCTGCCCCAATACCTGCCCACGAACAACGGCTTCGATTCCTACTTCGGCGTCCCCTACAGCAACGACATGGACCGCGTCGCCGGCGAGGGACGGCAGGCGTTCTTCGATCCCAAAGTCGAGTACTGGAACGTGCCGCTCCTGCGCGACGAGCAGATCATCGAGCGGCCCGCCGACCAGAATACGCTCACGAAGCGCTACACCGAAGAGGCCGTCCGCTTCATCGAGCGCAACAAGGAACGGCCCTTCTTCCTGTACCTGGCGCACACGATGGTGCACGTCCCGCTGTTCGTTTCGGATGCCTTCCGGGGCCAGAGCCCGCGCGGCCTGTACGGCGACGCGGTCGAGGAGATCGACTGGAGTGTCGGCCAGGTCCTCGGGGCACTGCGGCGCGAAGGCCTCGCCGAGAATACGTTCGTGGTCTTCACCTCCGACAACGGTCCCTGGCTGGAATACGATCAGCACGGTGGCTCCGCGGGCCTGCTGCGGGAAGGCAAAGGCTGCACCTGCGAAGGCGGGATGCGCGAGCCGTGCCTCTTCTGGTGGCCGGGCACGATCCAGCCCGCGGTGGTCCACGACCTCGGCACAACGATGGACCTGCTGCCGACGATCCTGAGACTGGCGGGGGCCGAAGTGCCCGCGGACCGTGTCCTCGACGGGTTCGACCTCCGCCCGGTCCTGTCGGGTCGGGGCCACAGCCCGCGCGACACCGTCTTCTACTACCGCGGCGTGCGGCTCTACGCCGTGCGCAAAGGCCCGTACAAGGCCCACTTCATCACCCAGTCCGCCTACGGCAAGGATCAGCCGGTCGCGCACGATCCGCCGCTGCTCTATCATCTCGGGAACGACCCCTCCGAGAAGTTCAACGTTGCGAAAGCCCACCCCGACGTGATCGCCGCGATCCGCCAGGAGGTCGAGCGTCACCGTACGACCCTCGTCCCCGGCGAAGACCAGCTTGCCAAGGTCATCAAGAAAGGCTGATCCGGATCGTCCAGCGGTCGCGCGGCTCGTCCGTTTGGAGTCCCGCGTTCACGCGGTCTTGAGACGCCGGGTGGCAGCGGCAAGCGGAGTCCTCGGAGCTTGCCGCTGCCACCCATTGCAGCCAGACGTGCAGCGTGGGTTCCGACGAACAACGTGGGTAGGCTGGGGACGCGGTCCTCTTCGTAGGTCGTGCGTCCCCGCACGACGTCTTGACGAGCGGGACGCTCGCCCTACGAGGAGACGAGTCCACAGGGTGCGTTTCACGCACCATCTTCATTGGGCGGATTGGAGGAGCAGCAAGGCGTCTTCCCAGTCGGATGGCGATGAGAAAGTGGGCCCCTGATTGGGCAACATCGCCGCCCGGGTCCGATTGCCTGTGCGTGGGTCGATCCAGGTAGCCTGGGTGCGGTCGGTGATCTGGCCCATGTGAATGGAGATGGTGCCTGGGCGGCTCAGGTAGACGAGAATCATGTCGCCTTGGACGGATAGCATCGACACGGCTCCGGTCACCACGGCGAAATCCGATGGACCGGGGACAAGTCTCCACCACTCGAGAGAGTCGAAGATCTTGCGCAGCACGCCCAAGTGAATGGCCCCGGGCGAGTGGAGCGCCAGCTTCCAGTCCTGATATGCTTCGTCCTTGCAACTGCTGAAGTTCCAGACCTCGGTGTTGCCGTACGTGCAAGCATTGGCGAGCTTGAGGGACTTGTACCCATCCCCGCGCCAGCCGACGAACAAGGGCAGGATGCCCAACGTCAGGCCGCGGACCTGGGCCCGCTCGATCACGTAGTCGGCATGGTCCCAGTAGTCATACTCCTCGGCGACGCTGGGGCCATTACCTGGCGTCAATCGCGGCTTGGCCGGATCGTTGTCGGTGAAGGCGGTGTCCCCGTAGGCGTTCGGCCGAGCCGTGCCGGCCACGCGCTCCTCGCCCATCACGATGCCCGCCTGGATGACGCTGAACCCCTGCCGGCCCCGCGTGCTCAGAGAGAGCTCGGCGTCCTCGCGGTTGGGTATCTGAAACAGGTTCCACGCGGTATCGCCCAGCCAGAAGAACGGCTTGCCTTTCCCGTCCACCAGGTACCGCCCCGTTGGATCGGCCCCCTTGGGCCACGCCGCCCCCGCGCTGCTCGCTCCCATCGTGATGGCTACCAGGCCGATACCCACGACCCATCGCCCCAGGTTGCTCGTTTTCATCCCATTTCTCTCCGATCGAAACATGTCGCAACTCCCTACCGCGTGACCGCTCTGCTGGCCGTTAGTTCCTGGAGAGCGGAACGTCGCTCGGCGCGATCAGCCAGAGCACAGGTTGCGTGATGGCCACGTTGCGGCGGACTTCCGGGTCGACAGGGTCGGGATCGAGCGATTTCCATAAGTCCAGGTACTTCTTTTCGCCGAAGGCCTGGGCGGCGAAGAGCAGGGCCGGCTGGCGGACGGGCCAAGAGTCGAAATGCTCTACGTCGGGTTGGTGCGGCCACTTGCTCTTGTCCTGCAGGAAGGGGTAGAGGTATTCGACCGCTTTGCGAATGCCCCGGCCGTCGGCGAGGGTGAACGACCACAGGTTGTCGCGCTCCGTCGAGAGCACCTGGCAGAGGATGGCCATATTGTCGAGCTGGAAGATCGAGTAGCCATAGGGCTTGGTGCGTTTGAGCTCCTGGGGAAAGCTGCCGTCGGGGGCCATTTGCTGCGGGACGAAGACCTCGCGATAGCGCTGGCGGCACAGGTCGAGCTGGGCGGTGTCGCCGGCCAACGTGGCGAAGGCGGCGAGCTGGACCATGTAGGCGACGCTGTGGTTGTTCTTGGCGTTCATCTCGTCCACGCCGTATTTGTGCGTGGTCATCCATTGGGCGTAGTCGGCGAACCATCTTTTCAGACCCGCGAGGGTTTCCGGCGTCATCGCTCTGGATTTGCCCAGCGCCAGGATGGCGGGCGGGACCTCCGCCAGGTGCAGGGTATCGATGATGCCGATGCCCCGGCCGGAGACCCGGCCCGGGATGGCCTGGGCATAGAGTAGGCTCGGGTTCATCCGGGTGGCTTCGTCGAGGAAGAAGACCTTGAGCAGGGCGATCGCCTTCTCGGCGTATCTCTCCTGGCCGTCGAGGGCGTAGGCGGCAGCCAGGGCCGCGACCGCGTCCCGCATTCGGCAGAGGGCCAGGCGGTGGGCGGTGAAGTTCTGCGGGTTGGACCGGCCGTCACGCTGGATATAGGGCAGGCCGTCCGGCTTGTTCGGATCGGGCCACCAGTAATCGCCGTTGGAATAGAAGTCGTGCGGTCCGCCCTGGCTGAGCGGGGCCGGGAATTGGGTGATCGCGACCGGCGCGAGCTGCAGGGCCTCGTCGGCCAGTTTGAGGATGCGCGGGCGATCGAGGTCGGCGATTTCCAGCTTGCGCTGGCGCTCGGCGGTTCTCTTCTCCCATTCGGCGGGGGTGTACAGGTCCCAATACACGGCGTAGGTCCGGCGGTGCAGGCGGTAGAAGGGCACGAAGTCTACGTCGGTTTCGCGGCCGACGCCGTCGGTACGGAATCGGCCGGGTTCGCCGGCCACGGGCTTGAGCCACTGGGTCACCGGCTGCCCGGCGGCGACCAGGACGGGGACTTTCGGCGGCTCGGGGCGGGAACCGCGGCCGCGCCCGCGCTCGGCCTCGGGGCCGAGATCGCCCGCCAGCACCAGCGGGCCCCACAGGATCGCGACGCGATGCGGATTGTCAGGCAAGGGCTCCAGACGCAGAGTCTTGGGCAGCGTGAGCTCGATCGTGTCACCGGTCTTCCAGGTGCGCTTGAGCTCGACGTAAGATCCACAGGGGGCGAATTGTGGATTGGGTGCGGATGCGGGCTTTCGCCCTCTGTCCTCCGTATTCCATCCTTTGTCTTCCGGCATAGCCTGGCCGTTGACCTTCACTGTGAAGTCTTCCGGGGCCCAGTAGGGACGGCGCACGGCCAGCGTGAATTCCTTCGGGGACACGAGAGTCAGCGTGATCCGGGCCGATTCCCCTTCGGGGAAATCGGTGTCCATCGCGAGTTTGACGCCCATCGCCGTCCAGTCGGCGGTCGAGGGGGCGTACAGGTTCACCCACAGTTGGGGCGAATCATTATTCGCCCCTACGAAGTAGATGCCGTCAGCGTGGAGGGCGTGGCTTTCCATGCCCGAGCCGACGCAGCAGGTGAAGCTGCGGAGCATGCCCTGGTACTCGTGCTGGACGCCGCGGCCGACCGGAACCATGTAGCAGGTCCGGCCGTCGTTGGGGTCCATCGAGGCCAGGATGTGGTTGAAGAGGGCCCGCTCGTGAAAGTCGGCGTAGTGGGCGTCCGGCCGCAGGGCGAAAAGCCGGCGGGTCAGCTTGAGCATGTTATAGACGTTGCAGGTCTCGGCAGTACGCCCATCGACGCGGTCGCTGAGGGCATCCGGAGGACCGAAGTATTCGTCCTTGCCGTGGCCGCCGGTGGCGAAGCTGTGGTGCTGTACGACGCGATCCCAGAAGAAACTCGCGGCGACGATATCCGCCGCGTCGCCGGCGTAGGCGAAGCGGTCGGCGGCGCCGAGGAGCTTGGGGACCTGCGTGTTGCCGTGCTTGCCGGCGAGGTTGTCCTGGTGACGCTCGAGCGGCTCGAGGAAGGAGCGGTGGTCGAACCGGCGGGACAGAGCCAGCCAGCGTGCATCGCCGGTGTCGGCGTACAGGTCGGCGCAGATCTCATTCATGCCGCCGAACTCCGTGTTGAGCATCCGCTGCACCTGGGCGTCGGAGAGCCTGGCGAGGATCCCTTCGGCCCACGCGGCGAATTTGATCTCGAGTTCCAGGGCGGTCTGGTTGCCGGTGTAGCGGTAGGCGTCCCGCAGACCGGCGTAGGTCTTATGCAGCGTATACCAGGGGCTCCAGAGGCCGTTGAGATCGAAGCTGCCGGCGCGGATGTTGCCCTGGGCGACCTGTTGAAAGATGACCGCGCCGTCGGCGCCCTGGGCATCGGTGAGGGCGCCGAGATAGCCGTTGCCGCGCTGGTCCTGAACCTCCTTCATCTCCCGGACGAGGTAGTCCGCCCGCTCCTGGAAACGCGCGTCGCCCGTGGCGGCGTACATCAGGCTGACGGCCGAGAGATAGTGGCCCGCAATGTGGCCGGTCAGCTGCTTGCCGGTGGTGGAGTCCCAGCCGCCGTAAGCCTCGGCCTTGGGCTTGAGGCCCGCCCGCAGGCGGTAACCCGCCAGCATCCGGTCCGGCTCCAGTTCCAGAAGGTACCTGGCGTCGAGGTCCTGGGCGTGCTTGAGGGGGCCACCGAGAAGCCGCACGCAACGGATATCCAGGGGCTGTGCCTGCAGGAGCCTCTCCTCTGCCATCCTCACGGCAGGATTCATCGCCTCCGCCCACGCCAGAGGACCGACGACCAGAACCAACAAAAGAGAGCCCGCGACCATCTTCTTCATAGTACCTTCCTTCTCCGGCGCACCGTGTTGCCGGCCGACCTCTCGTGGAGACTGCTCAGGCTGTCACACGGGCTATTGTGGTCGGAGAGTCCACCCCAGGTCAAGACCGCCGCACGGCAAAGTGCCCGCTAGCCTTCGTGGCATCGGCATCCTGCCGATGCTGCCTACCTGCGGCTTCCCACGTACCCTCTGAGGAGCGCCGCGGTCGGTTTCTCAGCTTGTCGATTGAGGGCCGGCCGGGTACCCTGGTGGCGTGGATCAGGTTATCGGAGTTGTGGCGTCCCATGTTACTGCGAGGGCCGAGAGATGAAAACGGGATCGAGTCCGTTGCCGGGTCGGGTGGCGATGGTGGTTGGTGCCATCGGGTTGGTCGCGTTCTGCGGTTCGCCGTCGCTGGGACAGACGGCGCGCCCGCGAGCCGTGGTGGGGGCGTACTACTTCGACGGGTGGGCGGGGCAGCACCGGTTGGCCGAGACCGAGGCGTGGGCGAAGGAGGCGCCGACGCACCTGACCAAGCGGATGCTCGACGAGTTCCCCGAACGGGAGCCTCTCTGGGGCTGGCGGGATGACCGGCGGGAGGTCATGGAGCGGCAGATCGATCTGGCGGCGGAGCACGGCATTGCCTTCTTCGCCTTCTGCTGGTACTGGCATCCCACGCCGGAGGCGATCCGCGACGATCCCAAGCATACGGGACTGAACCTGTTTCTCCAGGCCAAGAATGCGGACCGCATGAAGTTCTGTCTCCTGGTCGCCAACCATGCGGGATTCCTGATCGGCGGAGCCGAGAACTGGAAACGGGCGGCCGAGACGTGGATGCCCTATTGGACGGACAAGCGACACGTGACGGTGGACGGCAAGCCGCTGGTGATCATCTTCAATCCGGCGGACGGACACCGCGCGGGGTTGGCGGCGTTGCAGGCAGCGGCGCGGAAAGCGGGACTGCCGGGCGTGGCGGTCGCCGCCTGTGGCCGGGGCGACTCGAAAGAGGGCTACACGCACCGAACGCACTACAACATCGTCCCGGGTTATGCCGATGGTTCGCACGAGCGCTCGTATGCCGAGCTGGTGGCGGCGCACCAGAAGGCGTGGTCGGGCTCCCGGGAACAGCCGTACATCCCCGAGGTCACGGCCGGGTGGGACAAGCGGCCCTGGGAGGGGCCGCTGGGGCTGAACCAGAAGCCGGGCTGGTATTTCCCCGACCGCACCCCCGCGGCCTTCGGGCAGTTCGTACAGTCCGCGCTCGATTGGATGGACCGGCACCCGGACCAGACGACGAAAGAGCGGCTGCTCTTGATCTACGCCTGGAACGAGTTCGGCGAGGGCGGGTACGTCGCACCGACGCGGGGCGATCCGAGAGGCCGGTACCTCCAGGCGCTCCAGTCTGTCGTCCTGGGTGTACAGGGTGCCCGTTAGGGCATATGGGAGAAACGCCCGACGAGGCCTGGATCATTGGGGATTCGTTGGGGGGGCCGCCACCTCCTCGGCGTCAAAGAGAATCTCCGCCGTCAGAGACCGGTTCTGGAGCCACTGCTCGGCAAACACGGACAGATCGTCGAGGTCGCCCGCCCCCAGCCACCGGGCGGCCCACACGGCAAAATCATCGAAATCCTCTCGGCAATCGTCGTCGGCATCGTACCGGGGAGCGACATACGCGCTGAGCGGATTGCTCCGGGCGGCTTCGCAACTGTCGGCGTAGACCCGGACCTCGATCCGGTCCGAGCCTTCCTGGGCTCTGGCATCGCGTGCATACAGTTCCAGCACGTACGAACCTGTCCTGGCGAAGGTAGCGGTCGTGGCCGCCGCCGCCGGGTTCGCGAGCACCACCGCCGCCCGGGGCGGCGCCGCCAGCACGGACCAGCGAATGGTGGCCAGGTCTCCGGTATCGTCCACCACCGCTCCGTTCAAGCCGACCGTGGTCGTGCCGGCCTTGAGCCAGGTGACGACACTGTGGCCCGCATTCACCTTGGGCGCCGTGGTCTCCAGCGTCGCGCACACCAGAGTGCCCAGAGCATTCCGGGCATAGATTTTGCCGCGGGCCAGTACCGGCACCGACCAGCAGGTGCCGGTCAGGATCCGGCCCTTGCCGGTCTCCTGATAGCCCGTTGGGGAGGCCTTGACTAGGCACAGGTCCCCGGTCTGGCTCAGGACGATCAGCTTGCCGTCGGCCAGGGTCACGCTGCCGTTGCCGAAGCCGGTCTTGGTCCACATGATGCGACCGGTGCTGCGCTCCACGCAGGTCAGGGCTTTGCCATAGTCATTGGGCCCGTACAGGTATCCCTGCCAGAGCACG
Organism: Planctomycetota bacterium; assembly: GCA_025459125.1. Classification (GTDB taxonomy): domain Bacteria; phylum Planctomycetota; class Phycisphaerae; order Sedimentisphaerales; family Anaerobacaceae; genus PLanc-01. The sequence continues at coordinate 11,220 of JALORE010000086.1, forward strand.
GCACTGTTGAGAAACGTCTGCATGTTCTTCTGGAACCACAATTGTGTGACCCGGCCCCCGGTCACCTCGAACAGAGCCGAGCCTTTCTGGTAGCCCGTCGAGACGAACACCAGGTTGTCCTGCACCACCGGATCGGCGATGTTCGCCTGGTTGCTGGTGACCCACGGGTGCTCCCACAAGACCTTGCCGGTTTCCGCCTCGACCGCGGCAAAGGTCGTTTCTCCCGTCAAGATCAGGGGATGCCGGCCTTCCAACGCGAACGGCACGGGAGTGGAGTACCCCGAGCGGCCGGTCCCGGTCTTCCAGGCCAGGGAGCCATCCGCCGTGCGCAGGGCCAGACCGTGGGTGCCGACGTTGTAGATCACCAGGTCGCCGTGCACGTAGGGCGAGCCCGCGAATCCCCAGGTGGGGGCACGCACCCCGTGTTTGGCCGCCAGGTCGCATTGCCACAGGACGGTGCCGGCCTGGGCATCCAGGCAGTAGGCCAGGCCCTGTTTGCTGAGGGTGTACACCCTGCCGGCGGCAACCGTGGGCGTTGCACTGGGACCCCCTTCGTAACTATTGGGGGTCAGCGGGGCCGGATACGCATGCGTCCAGAGGATTTCTCCGCTGTCGGCGTCCAGGCAGCAGACGATGTCATGAGCCTTCTTGGTCCAGCCCACGACGAGTTCCCGATTGCCCATCGTATAGAGCCGCCCCTCGGCCACGGCGCTCGACGAGAACCCCGTGCCCACCTCCTGCGTCCAGCGTACGCGCGGCGTGCAGGTCGTCCACTCACCTCCCCAGTGGCGCTCGGAGGAGATCCCGTTGTGGTGCGGGCCGCGCCAGTTGGGCCAGTCGCCGGCTCCCGCGGCCGGCGGCATTCCCCCGGTCCCGAAAACCAAAAGCGCCATCGTCATGTATTGGCGTAAAAGCATATCCAGATCTCCCGTCTGCTCTGCACCAGTCCACCTACCAGGTTGTGAAGCAACCACTTTCGTCCCACTGCCGCGAGCCGCGATAGATCTTCATATCCCGGATGGGTTTCCAGGAGGTCGATCCATCCAGGCAACCGACATGACCCCCGACGGCGCCGATCTGTTCGGAGGGGGCGCCCTCGAAACTCGAATTGCCGGAATCGCCCACCTCCAGGATGGCGCCGTGGGCCCCGTGTGGGGCAAAGGTCTTCAGCTCACCCGTGGACCAGGCATTCAGCTCCGTCACGAGGGGTCTGGAAGGAGTCTCATAGGACCTCTGCGGCGAGACCCACGTGGCATTCGCCGGCCCCACCAGGGGCCAGGGCGTGCCTTTGTGTCCTCCCAGGTAGTTGTAGCCGATGACGTAGCCGTAGTTTTGACCCTCGAAGACGTAGTACCATCCACCGGGCTGACCGAAGGGCTCGCGCAGCCAGGGGCACGAAAGGACGTTTTCATCGCCGATGATCCGGACCAGGGCATTACGCATGGCCCGCGAAAGGATCGGGGTATGCTCATCCTCCGGATCGCGTGCGTCCGACAGCCCCAGCGGCAGGTACTCCCGGTTGTCGCCGGCATAGGCCTGGGTCCCGATGATGAACTGCCGGATATTCCCCATGCAGGCCACCCGTCGGGCCTTTTCCCGGGCGATGCCCAGCACAGGCAGCAGCAGGCCCATCAACAGCGCCAGCACGGCGATAACCACCAGCAACTCGACCAGGGTAAAGGCAACGCGATGAGGTCGAATACACATGTTGCTCCTCCCCGGCCGGCGTTTCATCCGCGGCAGGGATGTGCTCGGTACATCTGCTGAGTCTTGCGCAGATACTGCCTGGGCCTGCGGCCCTCCATCATCATAACGCAGGGGCTGCTTTATTTCAAGATCTTCCATCATGAACAGTGCCTGCCCGGTTCTCTTTGCGGCGGGACATCGGCTGATCGGATTGACCGTCGGCACCCGGAAGACACAGGGGGGTGAAGCCCATGGAGGCACGGGGTTCAGCGTACGGCGTTGCGGGGGATGTAGAAGATGCCGCGGCTGCCGCCGTCGTCCGGGTAGGGGGGCGCGCCTTCCGGAGTCATGGAGACCCGCATCGCCGACGTGTCGTTGGGGTAGTAGCTTTCGACGTGGCCGTCGGTGTAGGCGGCGCGAAGCCTGACCTGCGGCATGCCGTTGTTGGGATCGCCGGGAGCCGTCCACAGGGCGGAGCCCAGCCAGGTTTCCTCGGCGATATCGCCGCCGGGAAGGCTCTCGCAGCTCGCGAACGAGTCCGGCGTCTGCCAGTGACCGTAGCCGAAGTAGTCGCTGACGAGCAGTTGGCTGTGCTGGCCGCCGCTGGCCGGCCCGCGCGGACCACGGAACAACTCGCGGGGCCCGCCGAGGTAACCGATGTAGTTCCAGAAGAAGCAGTAGGTGCCGTCGACCGGGTCGGAGGTCAGATCGTTGTCCGGGTTGTCCCAGTCGTCCCCGGCGTCCCACGACTGCTGAAGATACTTATACTGTTTCGGCGCGGACGGGCAGAACACCGTCCGGGCATCCGGAATGTAGCTACGCAGATACGCGCTCATGGAGCGGTGCAATTGCGGGCTGCGCTTCTGTTTGCCGGTGAGCACGAGGGGATCGTACCAGCGCCAATCCTTGTCGAACCCGATCGTGGCCACGGACGGGGGGTAGAGGTCGTCATTGTCGCTGGCAAAGAGATTGACGGCATAGGCGGCTTCCCGCTGGTTCTTCATTCCCGTCAGCGCGGCCGCCTGCCGTCTCACCCCGCTCAGTGCCGGCATGAGAATCGCCATGAGCACCGAGACGATGGAGATCACCACGAGCAACTCGACGAGTGTGAACGCCCCCTGGAGACTCCCCGACGCAACATCGCGCGCTTGGGGACCCTTCACCCCACCGGCCCAAACCGAGATGGATTCGCATCTCGTGCCGATCTTCTTACCCTCCCTAACCAAGGCTCTATCGCAGTTCGTGTCGGGGGCCTTCCACCCTCGAACCGCGGACCGGGGTCCGCAGCACTGCTGCCTGCCGAGTCACCGAATCAACCTCACATTATATGACCCTGCGTCCCGCGGTACAAGTGCAAAACTTGCTGCGGGCCGCAATTTCCACCAAATTCCACAATTTGCCCAAGTTACTACATCTTGGGGGCCTCACCTGTTCGGCCCCCTACATTCTGAATGTCAAAGGTAGGGGTGAATAACTGTTCACCCCTACGGGCAGTCGGGTCCGCTGCTGCGGCTGGCGTACGGTGTCCCGCCGCACGCGCCCATATTGATCCGCCCGCCGTTGGGCATCCACTCCGCCCGTGGGCCGTCCGCCGGGTCCCCGGCATCGAGACACGGGCTGGTCTCGTCATCCCCGAACACCCACATCCGGGCCCACGCCACGTAGCGTCCCCACGGCGACTTCAGATGGAAATCCGCGTTCTGTAGGTTCGCGAATTGCGGGTTGACGTGGATATTGCCGGCCCCCTTGGTCGCGTAACCCGGGTCGAGGCAGCTATAGTAGATCCGCCAATTGTAGTTGGCTTTCCACGCGGACAGCGGTCCATTGATATTGCCCCAGATGATGCAGTTGGTGATGTAGGGATTGGCGCCGCCGTAGGCGGTAATCCCGGCCTTGTTCCCGGTAATGGTCAGATTGCGCAGGGTTGGCGCGGACCCGTCGCAGAAGATGCCGGCCACGCCGCAACCGGCGATCACAAAATTCGCCAGAATGCTCTTGGGGCCCTCGGCATCGTAGAAGGAAACCGCGTACCCGCCCGGGGCCATGATCACCGCGGCATCCGCGGCGCTCTGGACCGTGATCGCCCGGCCCTTGAACCGGACCTGCTCTTCGTACACGCCCGGCCAGACGACGACGATGTCGCCGTTGCGAGCGGCGTCCACGCCCGCCTGGATGGTCGCGTAGGACGGCCACCGGTCCCTCATGACATCCACGTGGTGGATCGTCGGCGCGGCGGTCACACCGGCGGGGGAGACGCGGAGGGTTGCCCCCGTGGTCGAGGGTGAGACCCGCACATCGTCAATGACCGCCCGGGTGCCGGTGAGCTTGACGTAGCACGTGCCGCCCGTGAACTGGAGCGGGATGCTGTGGTGTCCGCCCGACAAGGACTGCGACACGGACCACGCCACCCCGTCGGCCGATGTGGAACAAAGCAACTGCCCCGCCGGGAACTGGCCGATCTGGGCGTTGCACGGGAAGGCCACCTCCAATCCGAACGTGCCTCGGGCCGTGGTCCCCGCGGGCGCCGCACCGGCGACGAACCGGTACACCAACTGGGCCAGTTCCCCGCCGTAATTCATGAAGACCAGTCCCCGCGCGTCATCGGTGCCAAGATAGGTCAGGTACGGGCGGGCCGGGGGAGTCTCGATGTCGTCCGGCCAGAAAATCGAGGAAGAATGACAGTCCTGCCGGGCTTTGTCCGTGGAGAAGTCATCGGTGTACCCGGAGGCCGACTGCGCCCGGACGGAGCCCGCCGCGAGCATCAGGAACACAAACGTAAACAAGGTGTAGCGCACGAAGTTCATCACCTCAAAGGTTCATTGCTGCCGGAAATACTGGATCTTTCGGTGGATGGAGGCATCCACCGAAAGACCCACCGCTAAACAACCAGCAACTATTCAGTTGCCAAACCGCCTCAAAGGAAATATGCGCTGCACGCCGCAATCTTGCGCATTTGCTCTCAAGAAAGACTCCGGGGCTAAGCTCTCCGGCCCCGGAGTCTCTCGGCTCATCCACCGCGTGAATCTTGGCCAGGGCGACTTCCGTGTCGGGTGTAGCCGGAACTGCAGCCGATTCCGTGACTGCAGGGGTCTTCCCACGCGACATGTCGCGTTGGGGGCCCTCGTTCCCCTGGGTGGATGGCTTGGGTGGGCGCCGAGACGATGCCCGGACTCGGGTACCCACCGGCTCTGTTTCGCCGGTGAGGGCCCTTCCCCAACGCCCTGTCTCGCGTTGGGGACCCCGGGCCCGTCCCCCCATGTCATTCATCTGCTGCGGGCTCACTGCACCCCACGCGCTCCGTCGCGCGGGGCCACCCGTCTGGCGCCCTGCTATGGTCATCCGCGTCCGGAGGGACTTGCGGGAAGTCCCCCAGGCCCGCGGGCTGATTTCAGCCGCCCCGATCAGGGCTGAAGTCCACACAGCTTGGATTGGGGCGCTCATGTAAAAAACCCTCGGCGAAGCCACAATACCGTCCGTTACAGGAACCCCCCGAACCGTTTTTTCTGTCCTCGAAGCCATGTTCCCCTCAGATGGGATCATCGGGCATCTCGTACTCATGAAGGTCACCCGCTCAGCCGCCGAGATTCCCGTTGGCCAGTCGCACCAGCCAGGAGAGCCCCGAGCTGTCGCGCACCGAGGTGCGCTCATTCCGGCCCGGCGGCGCCGCGAACTCATTCTGTCGGACGTTCGTGTCCTGGAGATACTCGAACTCCAGCGTGCCGACCGGCACGCCGGCGACCACCATCGTGATCTGGCGGACCAAATCCGCCTCCACGTCGATGCGGTAGATCAGCTTGGTCTGTTGATCGATGATCGTGACCTCGGCCACCCGGCTGTTGAGCAGCACCGTTTGAAAGTGCATCCTCTGCTCGGCGGCGTCGCGGCGCACGGCATCGAGCGTGTGCAGGCCCATCCAGGGCCGGGACAAGCCCTTGAAGAAGCTGCCCCGCGGGTAGCGTCCCAGGACGGCGCCCTCCCCGTCCTGCAGGGCGGTCATGACGCCGCTGTCGACGACGGCGAACGCCCCGCCGATCTTCAGATGCATCCAGGCGCTGTACGTCCGGCTGCTGGCATACGCGAAGGGGATCCGCCCCACGCCGGTGACGGTCTGGCCGCGGATCTCGCCGCGCATCCGGAAGAAGGCCCAGCCCCGCTGGTGCATCGCGTCCCGATTGTCCTCGACCCGGGCGCCGGAGGGCCAGTCGCTCTGGAAGTAGTCGCTGTCCAGGACGTTCGAGCTCCGGATCGTCCAAGGCTCGACCAAGGGGGCCGAGCCGTTCTCGGTCTTGCGCTCGACGACCGCCAGCAACCCTCTGCCTTTGCCGGCCAGGACCGGTTGAATGTCGTTGCGAATCCCCTCCACCTGGGCGAGGTAGCCTCTGAGCTCCGGGCTGTCCGTGGGGAGCTTCAGCACGCTCAGGTCGTCCAGCCACATGCGGTAATTGTTCCGGGAGACGACGCCGTCCTGGAAGCTGAAGTTGCCCTGATCGTTTTGCAGCACGCGGGCACCGCTGGTCTTGGACTGGGCCCGGAGCATCAGCGGGCCGGTCGGCCCTTCGGGGAAGTAGTACCAGAATTGCTCGTGCGCCGTGTGCGACGTGGCATACGGGCTGATGACACGGGACATCGGTATGGAGATCACCGCCGGCGCAGGGGCCGGCTGGTTCGAGTCGGAATTCACCGCGATCGTGCCGACGGTCAGGGCTCCGGCGGCCGCCAGGGAGACGACTCCCGCCGTGCTCGTGGCCAGACCCGCCACCGTGGCGGCCAAACCCACCTTCAGCGTCGTCGCCGGCACCGTAAGCTGTGCCGCGGCGGCCTTGCTGGGAGCGGTCATCTTGCCGAACACGATCAACGCCGCCAGCAGCGACCCTCTTCCGAAGCCATTGCGCAGCAGCTCTTTCTGCAGCGCCCGCTTGGCCCGCACGAACAGCATGCGGATGCTGAATTCGTTGCAGCCCATCGATTCCGCAATCTCGGCGTAGGACATGCTGTCGTAGCAACGCATGACCAGCACGGCCTTGTGCCGGGTCCGCAGCTTCTGCATGGCGGTGGCGACGATCTGCTTCAGTTCCTCGCCCACCAGATCCTCCAATCCCTGTTCCCGCTGTTCCATGGACCCTCTCCGCCTTTCCTCCGCGGCGGCTGCATGTCGCATGGCCTTTTCCGTACGGTAGTGCCGGTGCAGCTTGTTGGTGGCAATTCCGTACAGCCACGGCCAGAACCGGTCGGTCTTCTGCAGCTTGCCCAGTATCTTGCACATTTCTAACAAGCTCTCCTGGACGATCTCTTGCGTCAGGTCGTCCTTTTGCGTGAGGCGGTAGACGTAGACGCGCAGCCGCTCCCTGGCCATCCCCGCCAGCCTGTCAAGGCTCGGCTTATCACCCCGCCGGGCTCGTTCGACCAGCTCGATCTCACTTACCTGGTTTTCCATGCTGAGCTGAGTTGTGGTTTCCATAGCTAACATTGTGCAAGTAGGTGCCTGCTGACCCCTATATTGTAACAGCTTTTTTCGCGGACCCATACGAATTTCGGACGGAGTAACGCATAAGTCTTTGTGGAGAAGCGACTTAAGACGCTGGTGGGTGACGGTTCCGGCTGGTAGTGTGCTCGTGAGAGCATACGGAGGATAACGCCTTACGGCGTCACGACAAACTGCCGGCGCATTCTGCCGGGGTCGAAAGTGGCCAACCTTCTTACTTGGCCACCCACGCTACGAGACTCTCAGGCGTAATCCGTATGATTCGCCTCCAGGCTTGTTTCAATACTTGAACCCTTCCCTCCTGACGGGCGTTTTGACGCGGAAAAGCTCAGAGCGCCAAATCGTGATACATGGCGCTCTGACCTGACAATCCGGTCTGGCGCCCCAGAAAACGCGGTTTTTGACCCTCCGCCGCTCGCCTTTGGCGCTCTGATTGGCGCTCTGACCGGACGCAGCCAGGAACGCGGTGGGGCCCCGCGTGTCGGGCGTGGTTCCCCAAAGCGATCCGCCGTGTCCGGGCCTCCGTTGCGCCTTCCGGTGCCTGGTGGCAATTGACTTTGTCCGCGCATCGATTAGACTGGTCTTGGCGTCGTGAAGTGGCATCGGGCACTTAGGGGATTGCGCCCGTGAGATACCGCAACGGGTTCACGCTGATTGAATTGCTGGTGGTCATCGCAGCGATCGCGCTGCTGCTGGCGATTCTGTTGCCGGCGCTGGGCAGGGCCCGGGACCAGGCCCGCGATACCGTCTGCAAGGCCCACCTCAAGAGCGTGGGACTCGGCGTCAGCATGTACCTCCAGGATCATGAGCTGACCATGCCCGATCTGCACACCTTCACGATCAGCACCAATGGCCATCTCTGGTTCGATCCCGAGGGCCGTCCTCTCCGCGCGGATGCCAACCGGGCCTACTGGGGGATCATCTTCTATGACTACCTCCGGGAGCGCAAACTCTTCGGCTGTCCCGCCTGGCGCAACTTCTGCGACATGATCGCCAAAGAAATGCTGTACAACGGCGATCCCAAGCTGATCTACACCTCGGCCTACGCCATCAATGGGTGGCTGACGAAGGAGAAGGTCACACGCCTGCCGCACCCGGCGGAGGTCCTCTTGGCCCACGACCACGTGGAACCCCGGCTCGAAAACGGCAACCGGCCCACGAATACGGACATGCTCTATCCCAGCGTCACCGGGCTGAACCTGACGCACTACCGCGCCGGCGCCCCCCGGGCCCCCTGGTACCGCGGCATCTTCCGCCACAACGTCCGCGCCCGCGGCGAGTTCAAGACCGGCGGCAGCCTCAACCTCCTCTGGCTGGACACCCACGTCACCCGCCTCAACGAAACCACCGGCGCCGATGTCCCCAAACGCTGGTACGATCCCCTGGGCAAGAACCCGTAGGATGGGCCTGGGCCACCCCCCGCCCCCAAGATTTGACCCCGTTCTTCCCCGGAACGGACCGGCGTTTTGACGCGGAAAAGCTCAGAGCGCCAAATCGTGATACATGGCGCTCTGACCTGACAATCCGGGCTGGCGCCCCAGAAAACGCAGTTCTTTACCCTCGGCCGCTCGCCTTTGGCGCTCTGACCGGACGCGGCCCAAAACGCGGTGCGGCCCCGTCCCGCCCGCCCGAGAGCCCAGCCGGAGCCGCCCGTCTCCCCACCCCCATTCCCCCCGTTCGAACCGGTATGAAAACTCATACACAACCTGCGTCACCAGCAAAAGGGGTCACTGTCCTTCTCAATAATAGGTGACTGTCCCCGGTTTCCCCAGGGAATAGACCCTCGTGGCCTCGGCTTCCCTGTGTCCCGCCCTTTGTCGTACGACCACCTGCAGTATTGACCTAAGTGACAGGATCCGTCATGGGCCGAAATCCCTGAAAGAGCGGCCCATAGGCGGATTCCTTCGGAAACTGGCTTTCTCGGCTACCGCCGCCGTACTGGAACTGTTCCGACGAAGGTAAGAAGGTAAGAACGGAAGAAGGCCGGAGCGCTCTCTCACCTTCCTACCCTCGTACCTTCTTTTCTTCTCCTAGTCCTGCGGGCGGCGGCCGGAGGGAGTCGGCTGCGCCTTCCTGGTCCCGGTTTCGTCCGCTGGTGCCCGGCTCTGCCAGGGTGTTCCGGGCACGGTGTTCTTGCGCCCGAGAACCCTGCGGACGGGACGGCCGTCCGAGAGCGACGGCTCCCGGGACGCACGAGCCACCCTGGGCCCACGCCCCTGAACCGCCTCTTCTCTTCTTGCCGGTTCTGTCCTGCTGTTGCGGCGGACCAAGTACGCTTAAACCGGATAAGCCTTCTTTCTGCTTGCGTGTTCCGTGATGCTGTTGCTGCGGGCCGAGTACGCGAAAACCGCATGAGCCCGGAAGATGTACCTCTTTAGTCCTCCCCGCAGCGAGGTCTGACCTCTGCGGCTTTACTTTGAGGGGGTTCTTCGGTAGGCTATGGGCATGAACTGGTCAGAATACATCACGGTGGACCCGCAGGTATGCCACGGCCAGGCGTGCATCAAGGGCACGCGGATCATGGTCTCGGTCATCCTGGACAACCTGGCCGATGGGCTGACGGTCGAGCAGATCCTCGCCAACTATCCGGGTCTAACGCCGGAAGCGGTGCGTGCGGCCATCGCCTATGCGGCCGAATTGTCGCACGAGCGTATCCTCAGCCTGCCGGCATGAACGGGCCAACGCATGAGATTCAAGACGGATGAGAACATCCCGTTGGAGGCCGTAGACCTTCTGCGTGCCTCCGGCCATGACGTGCTCAGCGTTTTCGACCAGGCCCTTGCCGGGCACCCGGACGCCAGGATTGCGGCGGTCTGCCAACAAGAGGACCGGACCCTCATCACGCTCGACACCGACTTCTCCGACATCCGAACGTACCCGCCTGCCGACTACGCAGGGCTGATCGTCCTGCGGTTGGTGAGGCAAAGCGTCCCCGCCGTCACCGACGTGGTACACCGTCTGCTGGAGGTCTTCCCGACCCGGGACTGTCATGCCCAGCTATGGATTGTCGAACGCGACCGCATCCGAGTCCGCAATTAAGGCTCCGGACGGCTCACACGCAGAGACGACAGACGGAAGGCGCAGGACAACAGATCGACGTAACCCCTGTTCCGACACGGATTTACACGGAGGCACACGAGTTTCTTGCTGACAACTGTGAACCGACAACTGCCCACTGCTCTTCAACCGACTACTCGCGCCGTCCCGCCGCACTCTTGTCGCCTGTCACAAGAGAAGAAAAGGTGTCAGGAAGATTTTACAGCGACAGCAATTCGGTTTCCGTCGGCTGGATCTGGTTTTCTGGGCCGGCCGCGCGGGCGCTGGGTGCCCTGCA